>JAAYDL010000373.1 GCA_012729265.1 Lentisphaerota bacterium
AAAAATGGCAACGCATCATGACAAACAAACGGCCAAGGGCCTCTGCAAAAGAGCTATCGAAGGGCAAACAAACAACCCTTTGTCTCATGTTTTTCTGTTTTTCAACAGCCTGCTAGACCAAACAGGCGCATTTCAGGAGATATTTCTGCTTGCATGACGTGTAGGGTTTGAAAAGTTTTTTCTCTAATGATTTGAATCAAATCTTATATGATTTGATTCAAATTCAGCAAGAAAAAAACCCGATTTAAGATCAAAACCGGGTTCTAATAGGTCTTTTAGGGGTTTTGCTGAATCACTTTAGCCTATTCTGATTAAGAGTTTTTAGTTGATTTAATTAATGCATTGTCTGTGTGGTCGATAACCTGCTTGATCCTGCCCCTCTTGAGTGGATATCCCGTTAAGCTGTGTTTTTTGACCTGAATTGAAACCGACTTCGACGCGTCACTGTTACTCGCAATGATGTCAATGCCTCCGCTGTTACGAAGCGTAATGGTCGCGATGTGTCCACGCATGGTCAATTCAGCAGCGACGTAATACTCTCCGGCCACTCCAATGAGGGTGCTTTCAAGATTGGCGATGGATTTCATAGAACGATTTATAACGTTTAAATCAGCAGCGCGCGTAGCGCGTCCGCTGGAGTGACTTGTTGGTATTATCAACAATCCAAAAATTTTGAATATAGCAGGGAAAGACTACTTACTGAATGCGCCTATATAATCTTTGAAAAATGTTTCAATAGGCGTCGGGGTGTAACCAACCAGTTCCTTGAAATCCGGTGAGACACGGCAGTCTGGAGCCCCATACGCTGATGCAATGTGTGCCAGATCAAAGGCTCGCCAACCCGGAACACCGGATTCGACAAGACTTTTCTCAAAGCTCTCTGGGGAAACAGCTTCATAAATAATATGCCGCTGCATGACAGCTGACAGGGCGTTGGCCACATCGTCATAGCTGTACGCCTCTGGCCCGGTTAGCTGATAAGTTCTGCTGGCGTGCGCGGTGGGATTACGCAACACTGCTGCCGCGGCAGCTCCTACATCCCGCGTGTCTACCAGAGGAAAACGCCTGTCTGCCATAGGCGCCGATATCTTCCCTTCATGTTGCACGCTATCTGCAAATCGCAACAGGTTTTGCATGTACAGGTGCGGTTGCAACAGTGTCCAACAAAGCGGGCTGGCCTTAAGCATTTGGTCCACGGCATAGTGGTCGCGCATCAACTCAACTGAAGAGTCGGGTCTCGCACCTATCGCCGACAGCTTTACGACATGACGAACGCTGCTCTTCTGAGCTTGCTGCAAAACATTACCCAGCAAAGCAACGGTATCCGGACTGTCTCGTCCGGCGAGAAACAAAGTGTCCACGCCTTCCATGGCCAACTTTAGAGAGGCACTATCTTCAAAGCTACCACCTACAATCTGAACACCGTTGAGGTCATGAGTTGCCGACGTGTCCCGTACCAGCGCACGCACAGATTCGCCCGAAGCAGCAAGAAGGCGAGCGGCCGTACCGCCCACTTGTCCGGTCGCACCGGTAATTAAGATGGTCATTACTTAACTCCCAATCTTTTTATGCCTAACATTCGCTTAAGCTGCATTGCGAAGCAATGTCAGGTCGAAGCTGTTGTTATGCAGAGCCGTGTCATCAGTACATCCACTCCTCATGCGCCAGCGGCGCGCGGTTTAGCTCATCACGGTGCACCCGCCAGGTCGGCATCAGGGTTTCCATCCGCTCCAGGAAGCGCTCGTCGTGGTGGCGCTCGTGCAGATGCACCATCTCGTGGACCAGGACGTACTCCAGGCATGCCACGGGTTTCTTGATCAGCTCGAGATTCAACCAGATTCGCGCGGCGGCCTCGGCGTTGCAACTTCTCCAGCGCGTCTTCATGCGCTTGATCCGCACCTCGGCGACCCGTTTTCCCACACGGGGCTCCCACTTCGCGAGCATCGGGGGCAGTAGTTTACGAAGTTCTCGGCGATACCAACGCTGCAGGACGGCGTCGCGCTGCTCGCGGTCGGCACCGGGCGGCACGCAAAGCTCCAGCGTCGAAGGGCCTACGAGGCGGACGCAGGACAGCCTGCCGCCTTCCTTCACGTCGAGCAGGTAGCGACGCCCCTGGAAGTAGTGACTCTCCCCTGTCACCATCTCTCGCTGCGACTGCCGCTCCTGCTCCGCGAATCCCTTCTGCATAACTAACGTAGAGCTCAGGGGCGTGTAGCCAGCGGCGCGCTGGCGGAGCGTCCCGCTGGAGCGCTAGGTTGGGCATTTGTTACCGGAGATAGCCGACCGCAGTAGTAGGCTCTTCCTCTTTCAATAAAAGGCACATTCAAATCAAATGTTTCTGTGGAATACTGGGTTTCAAAACCGCCGGGTATGCCGTCAGTTAGATATATGCAAGAGGAATTAGAAGGAATTAGTTTTATAAGTTCCGGTAACAACTTCGAGTCCCATTCCTGTCCTGATCCTCCCTCGCCCCAACTATCACCACGATGAAAATAGAACTTTAATTCCACATCTTCATTAAATATCGCTGTGTTGTCGGCATGAACCCAATGGAGCCGCCTAGATATACCATTAAACTCAAAATCTAGGCACTGTCTGTCACCGTTAAGTTTCCATAGGGGTGGTGTCGTGAGAATTCGGACGCCTTCAATGTGCCTCAGGATGTTCGCGATTTGAGGCGGTCGCTTGCTATGATCTCGTTCGTAAAAATAAAATTGTGTGCAATACGGCAACCCGAGCAGTATTGGAGTTAGAAAGTCTGTGCCTGCACTGGGGTAGAAGAGGGATGCCTTTTTGCTAGGGCTTACATCAATTTCCGGCGGCGGAATAATTTTTGTAAATTGAGCAATCAGTCTTGAATCCCCAACTTTCATAACACGCTTGGCAATTGCGCTGAGGATTAATGACTGATCCAAGACCTCCCCACTATTCTTGGTCGGTAACGAGGAGGAAAAAATCGGACAGGGGACAAAGTCGCAAGCCGCAGCGTCTTTCCCTGAGGCCAAGAAAAAGAGAGATGTAAGCCCTTTCAAAAATAGGTCATAAACCTCTATCCTTCGTTTCTGATTTCGCTCGTAGACTTCCCCCAGTGTTTTTGACCCGTGAAAAATGTTGTTTCGCACCAAATAGATGAAATAGGTGCATTCCTTCAGAATCCTAAATGTCTTCTTGTTGGTTGGAAATTCTGAGGGCTTCTTGCACTGCTCAAGAAGGAGTTGGAGTTGAAGAATGTCTCGAAAAAACTTGTCGCCATGCGATTTGGAAATTCTGGAATCTGGCGTTACACACGTCCATTCGCCCTCGGCTTTTTCTATGTGAAGCAATGGTTCAAACGCGCGGTATAAGTCGGCTGGTTTCTTGATCGCGTGACTCTTTATGTAAGAAATAAAAGATTTTTGCTTCTTTGAATCCCCGCAGTCATTTTCAGGATGAAAGACAAGTCTTGTTTCTTCGTTGGATGCCATCCAGTCCACTTGGTACAGGCTGTTGAAAAGAAAAAACTCATATACGAAAGGGGTGAGTGGCATGATTGATACCCGTCTACCATTTGGCCGCTCTGCGTAGTATTGAAGTTTGGAGTTGTCGCAATGGACGCCGTGCAATACGGTAACCAATTCTTCAGCGCTTCTATTAAGCATTTCTTCGGCCTCTTTAGCTTTTTCCATTGCGATTACCTCTTGGCAATGCCTAACGCTCGGGTTCAGCGGCGGCGGAGCGAAGCGAAGCCGTCCGCTGCAACCGGTTGTGAGGTCGTTTCATGAGGGACAAGTCTCAACCTCCGATTCTTTACTTTGTAGGTCTCGATGCGGCCACCTTTCTCAAGCATGCTAACACACCGCATGGTGCGCCTTTCAAATGCTTCGCGGGGCTTTCCGCGGGTCAACAGCCTACCTCCTTGAGCACGCGGGCGGTAAGAGAATGCAAGGTGCAGGAGTGATTTGGGCACTTCGATAAAGCCTGAAGAATGGCATCCTGTATCTCCGCTGCGGTTACCTCCTCTGCTCGACGGCCTGATGGCATGAAGTCACTTTCCGAACCGTCCGATGAACCGTTTTCGTCGTTGTCCACTCCATCATCATCTGCAGTAGCATCAATGTCGGATGCGCCCCCACTCCTCTTCTTCCAAATCAACCTCACGGGACAGGTCTACACCTTGTGAGTTCGGAAAAATTCCTCGCTCCTGCAACAGTCCCCAAAGCCTCGCAAGTGCGTCCTCTTTGTTGGCATAGAAGGCCGATTCTCTCACGCGGAAGAATTCCCAACCGCAGCGTTCCAATTGTCGCTGACGTTGCATGTCGTCTTCATAGCGGTCAGCGCCATGCCAGTTGTCGCCATCGCATTCGACCGCGAGCCGCGCTTGGCCGCTTTCAACCACGAGGTCAATCCGCTTGCCCGCTACTTCATGCTGGGCAAGCACGGTGAATTCTCTGCGAAGAAGTTCCAAGGCAACGTCAACCTCGAACCAACTTTCGAATGGTGCTGGAGGATTCACGACGCGCCGGTTGTCCTGCACCGCCCGCCGTTCCAGCTCGTCCCGCTCGATCCCGGCGATCTGTGGCGGCTTCGTATTTTCGAAGAAGTCGAGCAACCGCCGGCGAAGACAGAAGACGCTGAGATCGTCACACGTGACGGAATGGAAAAGAATCATCATGTCGCGGGCGCGGCTGGCCGCGACATTGAAGCGCCGCTCGTCAGCAGCCTTTGTGAGAGGCCCGATTCTTTCATTGCTGGCCGCGACGAGGGACAGCAACATGATGTCGCGCTCGTCCCCCTGGAAGCTGTAGGGATTGCCGCAGACCAAGCGTCGGCGTTCCATTTCCTCGGCCCCCAACCGCTCAAGCAGTTGATTCTCGATCAAAGCCGCTTGCGCTTCGCCTTGAAGTACCACTACGCCCATCGTCTTGCCGTCGTACCGTCTGTCATCGCACAGTTCAGCGATCCTCTCGACGATAGCTTCGGCTTCCGGGCGATTGATCGTGCGATTGTTCGAACCTTCGCGATACCCGCCACTCACAAAGACGTGCTCAAGCGGCGGCACGCGGTTCGGGCCATACTGCCTCAAGGGAATCAACGGCGTGTCTGAATAGCAAAGGTCGTTGCTGAAACGGATGATCTCCGGCATGCAGCGGAAGTGCTCGCGCAGCGTGATACGCCGCGTGCCGTAGCGAAGTTTCCCATGATCGAACAGGCTGCTTTCAATATCGAACGATGACTTGAACTGGAAATCGTGAAGGAATTCCTCCATCAGGCGATGCACCGCATCGCGAGGCAAACCAACAGCATCCGGGCTGATTTGCTTGTCGTCACCAACGATCAATATCTTCTTGCCGAGATAGAACAAGGGAAGCGCCTCGACGCCGCATTGCGAAGCTTCGTCAACGATAATCACATCGAACATGCCGGGCGCGGAATACACCGTGTCCCAAACGCGGTGAAGCGGCATTACCCATGCCGGGACCGCCTCGCGACATTCATTGAGATGCCCCTGGGCCTCGCGCCGATGGCGCGGTGCGTGCTTTCCCGTCCCTTTGCCAAGCCGCCTCATGGACTGCTGCCAGGCTTCCATATGGCGCCGATGATCTTCCTTGAGGCGAGAGAAACAGAACGACCAGGCATGAAGCGAGGCAAGCTTCGCGATGGTGTTGTTTATCTCGTCCTCTATCTGCCTGGCGCGTTTGGCGAGCGCTGGAACGTCTTCCTGCCGGATGTAATCCTCGATCCAGTATCTCGCTTGCGCCCAATGCCAAGCGTCGCCAATGCGCTGAACTCGTTCCTCCCAATAGGGTTCGTTGCAAGTTTGTTTCAAGGATTTCGTGAACTGCGGAAGCAAACGACGTAGTTTCGAGAGATATTCGTCCACCTTCTGTAGGTGTTGACGCTGTTTTTCCAAATCCTGAACCGTATTCGCGCACCGCGCGAACCTATCCATGTCGCGGCTGCGAATGGCGCTCAGCAAATCGTTTGTCACCGGATGTACGCTGCCTTTGGCGGCCATGTGAGAAATCGGAGCCTCAACGCTTTGGATTTCCTCAGCGGCAAGCCGCTTGCGAATACGAGCCAATGCAAGGCGGCACGAGGAAACAACCCTTTCAACCTGGGATTCGTCGGCCCATACGGGCTCGCTCATGCCTGAGCACTGGTTTATCGCTTCTCGGCATTTGGCAATAAGTTCTTCGAGCGCCAAGGCGCTTTCAAGTGCGTCGCGCAACGATTTGAGCGCGGTCAGTTGGAAAGTGTACGGCCCTTCAACCTTTTCGCTTAGCCCTTTCCAGAATCCCCATGCCTTTTCACATTCAATGCGAACGTGCACCGCGTCCGCAAGATTTGAGAAATGCTCGACCGTAGAGCAGGGGCGTCCGGCGATCCGCACAGTCTTGATTACATAGAACCTTTCTTTTACCGGTTTAGGCCGAAATATCCCCCAGCCTAGTTTCCCGCCATTCTCCATGTGCTCTTTCAGTGTGCGGGCCTCTTCATACAACGACTTGATATCGGTAGTGTCCGGGAATTCGACTCGGGTCTCGTCGGCTGTCGCAACGAGTTCTTCAATTGACGCAATAACATCGCGCGTAACACGAAGGAGTTTATGCCATAGGGACGAATTTCCGCTCAAAACATCGCGCAAGGCATCATTCATCCATGAATGCGGCGCTGCGAGAAGTCTTCTGCGAGTGTCCCGGAAAGATGAGAAAGCGTTACGGATATCCTCAATGCTTGAAGGATTGTTTCTTGTCAACAGATCGGCCAGCCGGTCGTCGGCCCCACGCGCCGCGCTTTCCTCTTCTTCAATCGCGCTT
>JAAYDL010000374.1 GCA_012729265.1 Lentisphaerota bacterium
GGCATAGCCGCAACCAATAAACACCAAGGCACAAAGGGCTCCAAGCTTGGTGTTCTTGGTGCCTTGAGCGTAGCGGGTGTTTAATAAAACGTGCATAGAAAACAAGAAGTGGACGGATAGTAGTACAGAATCTGAGCATAACCTTTTTCAGTGTATTTGGTGTGAACCACTTCCTGCGCTTACAAAAACCAAATCCTTCCCCCGGACCCCCATCCTGAAATCGGACATGCAGGGCCCGCAGGATGCGGGCGGCACGGCCAGCTGGAAGCAGGCGGTCGGGCGTGCCCGTAGAGCGTCGCTGTGCAATTACACCGCAAATTTTCTTTGTTTCGGGAATGGGTCGGGTAGTTTGTCCGGGTGATGAAGACATATCTTTCTGAAGTATTCAGTTCAATTCAGGGCGAAGGCCCCTACGTGGGGGAGCGTCACCTTTTTGTGCGCTTCTCCGGCTGCCATCGGGATTGTTCGTTTTGTGATACGCCGACGGAGCGAACGTCGGCGGCGCGGATCGAATTGATTCCCGGTTCCGGCACTTTTGAGACGGTTCCGAATCCGTTCACGGCGGAGCAGGTGGTGGAGTGGATTCGCAAGGTGGATGCCCAAAAGACGAATCGGCGCATCGCTTTAACGGGCGGGGAACCGCTGCTGCAGGCACCGTTTCTGGGCGAGCTGCTGCCGCGTTTGTGCGCTGAGGAATATCGTATTTATCTGGAATCGGCGGGCGATCTGCCGCAGCAGCTGGAGTCGGTGATTGAGTGGATTAATGTTGTTTCGATGGATGTGAAGCTTTCGAGTGTGACGGGCGAGCCGAATACGTTTCCGGCGCATTGGAAATTTCTTAAAATTTGCCGGGATCATAAGGTCGACGTTTTTGTGAAGTTGGTGCTTTCTGCGGAGACGGATGAGGACGAATTGATGGAGGCCGCCAAAGTGATTCTGAAGGCGGGCGGCGAGGAGACCGTGGTAGTGCTCCAGCCGATGACCCGCGCGGAGTGTAACACGGCGGTTCCGACGGGCGAGCTGCTGCTGCGTTGGCAGGATCAGGTGTCGAGCGTACTTCGGGATGTGCGCGTGATTCCTCAGACGCATGTGATGATGGAGGTTTTGTAACGATGGCGGGTTCAAAAAAAGCAGTGGTTTTGCTGAGCGGCGGACTGGATTCCGCCACGGCAATGGCGATGGCGCGGGCGGAGGGCTTTGAGGTGTATGCCATGTCGTTTCGCTACGGTCAGCGCCATGCTGTTGAGTTGGAGTGTGCGGCGGAGCAGGCTGCGGTCGCGGCGAAGGAGCATCGTGTGGTGGAGATTGATCTGCGTGCCTTCGGTGGCTCGGCGCTTACGGCGGATATTGATGTGCCCAAGCACGAACATGTTGAGGAACTGAGCGACGAAATTCCGGTGACGTATGTGCCGGCCCGTAACACGATATTTCTTTCGTATGCGCTGGCCTGGGCCGAGGTGCTGGGTGCGAACGATATCTTTATTGGTGTTAATGCGCTCGACTACAGCGGTTATCCCGACTGCCGCCCGGAATTTATTGAAGCCTATGAAACGATGGCTAATCTGGCGACAGTGGCTGGAGTGAAGGGGGAGAAGCTGGCCATTCACACGCCGCTGATTGATCTGACCAAGGCACAAATTATTCAGCTTGGGCTCGACCTTGGAGTGGATTACGCTAAAACCACCAGTTGTTACGACCCCGCTCCCGACGGCCGCTCATGCGGTCGCTGCGATTCCTGTCTGTTGCGCAAGAAAGGCTTTACTGAAAACGGTATTGCTGACCCGCGGGAATATGTTGTTTAGTGAGTATTACGTATTGCGTATTCCGTATTACGTAGTATGCGGTACGTGTTACATATTACGTATTACGCATTACGCAGTATGTGCAGTACGCAATACGGAATACGCAATACGGAATAAGCAATACGCAGTACAAATCAAGGATTACGACCATGCCGAAAATGCGGATATATAGAGAATTTAAGTTTGATTCAGCGCACTGGCTGCCGAATGTGCCGCCGTGCCATAAATGCGCGAAAATGCACGGGCACACCTACACGATTGAAGTGCATCTGGAGGATGAGCTCGATCCGACGCTGGGCTGGGTGCTGGACTATAACGATTTGCGCAAGGTCGTCGATCCGCTGATCGAGCTGCTCGATCATAAGATCCTTAATGAAATTGAGGGGCTGGAGAATCCGACGGCTGAACTCATTGCGCTTTGGTTTTGGAACAAGATTAAGCCTGTGCTTCCGCAGCTGTGCCAGGTGGTGGTTAAAGAAAATCCCATCAACGTATGCATCTATTCCGGAGAGTAGAGCATTCCCTTTTGAGCGATAGATTTCTCTACGCGTTGCGGCGGACGTAGAAGAGCAGCAGGGCAAAGAACAGCAAAATCAGTTTGCCCGGTTCCGGGATGGAGGGAACGTTGGCGATGTCGACCGGCTGTTACCTTGTTCGACAGTTTGACGTAGGAGACGAAATGGACAAGACGGTTTTGATTACAGGCGCAACGCGCGGTATCGGTCGCGCACTGGCTGAACAGCTAAGCGCAATGGGGGCAACCGTTTTTGCGTCCGGGCGCGATCAGGCGTTGCTGGAGTCGGTGATGGCGGCGACGGGGTGCTCTGGAGCGACGGCGGACTTGAGCGATCCGAAGCAGGCGGTGGCACTCTATGCTAAAGCGCATGCTGCATTGGGGCACATCGACATTCTGATCAACAATGCTGGATTAAACAACCGAAAGGCCCCGGTTAAGGAGATTGAGTTGGACGACTGGGAGCAGCAGTATGCCGTTAATCTGCGTGCGCCGATGCTGCTGAGTCGTGAAGCGCTCAAGGAGATGAGCGCGCGAAAAAGCGGCCATATTGTGAATGTAATCAGCGCCATTGCGAAGAGGTCTCAGCCCAACTATTCCATCTACAGCACGATGAAATATGGACTGATGGGCTTTACGAAATGCCTGATCAAGGAGGCGCGGGTCTTTAATGTCAAGGTTACGGCGGTTTATCCCGGCGGCGTGGACACCGATTTTCGTCTGGAGGAGCGGCCCGACTATTTGTCGGCCGAATCCGCTGCCCGGATGATTGTGCATTGTATTACCGCCCCGGACGATGTGGTGGTGCACGACCTGAC
>JAAYDL010000375.1 GCA_012729265.1 Lentisphaerota bacterium
GGCCCCTGGGAACGGGAAACGGAATTCCGCAAGAACATGAGCGCACCTTATCAACTCGTGCACTATGCCCTCCATGGCGAAAAGGCGCTGCTGCCCAAGCCCGGCCACACTGCATGGGCGTATGTGCGCGACGTGGCGCAGGCGGTCGTCTCCCTGCTGGAATGCGAAAACCGGCGCTATGTGTATCATGCCTGCTCCATCTACCCATTCTCCATGCTCGACTTTGCGCAAGAGTTATCAAAGTACTTCCCCGGCTTCGAGGCAGAAGTGTGCGATGATCCTTCGCTGGCCAACGTCCACTTCTTCTCCCAGAAGGACAACGGTCTATTCGATATGGAGGGCGTGCGAGCGGATAGCGGCTTTGTGCCTGAGTACAATCTGGAGAAGGCCGTAGCCGACTATGTCCTGTGGTTGAAGAAAAACAGAAGGTAACACGTTCGGCATGCGGACTCTCACTCCACTAAACTCGAACTGAGGAAGAGGTAAAGTGTACCCATAACAAAGACAAAAGCTATAGTGCCCAATAGAGACTGAAATCATGTGGGTCAGGCTCACCAGGCAAGCTGCCCAATGGATGGATACATCCCCGTTCGGATTTACGCCTCCAGCTCATTGGGCGGCTTGACAATTCGTCAATGTTTCCTTGGCAATTCGTCAGCTCCCCCCCGGCATCCGTCAACGTTCCCAAAACCCGGCTTTGTGCAAGTCTGTATTTCTCGGATTCTAGGGGCAAAAGCCATACATAGTCCTTCAACGATTTTTCGTTTGGAAATGCCGGTGAATTTGCCCTACTCCCACATGTCATATTATCGCTTGTCCTGTATTGGTGCCGAAAGTGATATGAAAACAAGACAGCCGTCACATTCCATGACGGCTGCCTTGCATCAAACCTGACGTTCGATGGTGAGCAGGTTAGGCAAAAATTCAGTGGCAGAATAGAGCCTTGACATACATTACAGATAGAAAACACTTTTAATGAAGCCGTCAGGCCGCGCGACGGAATCGTCCATGCATTTTTGGATATCCTCGGCTCGGTATTTGTGTGTGACAAGCTTTGACATGTCGAATATGCCTTGTTGAAACAGCGCAATGGTTGTCGGCCAATAGCGCTCGTAGAGCCGACCCGTGTCGGTCGCGGGAGACGTATGGACAAGCGTCTGCCCACGGAGATGCCCCAGCTTGAAGTCCAGCGTCCGCGAAGTCCTGTGCCATCCGAACAGGTAGACGCTGCCAGCCATGCCGCACATGTCCACGGCCAAGTCGAGTCCGTTTTGCGTCCCACTGCATTCGATTACAGCGTCAAAATGCCCGGTTCCCATATCCGAAAGGCGACCCTTTCCCGCGTCCGTATTGACAAGGAGCGCCTCATACGCACCACACCTTTTCGCCATATCCGCGCTGAACGGCTTCACGTCCGCGACTACAAACTCCGAAAGCGGATAGCGATGCACCATCTGCGTCATCAAAAGGCCCATAAAACCCGCACCAATCAGCAGCACGCGCATACCCGGCTTGATGTTCATGTATTGCCCGGCGTTTACGATGGACGCCGCGGGTTCGATGATCCAGTTCGCAAAATCGTCCATATCGTCGGGCAATTTGTGCGCTACATCGGCAGGGCCGATGACTTTTTGCGCCCACTGGCCCATGTACCAGCACGCGGCGCAGAAATCGCCCTCCTTTAGATGCCGGATGTTTTTTCCGACGCGCATAACTTGGTGAACAGCTTCGTGCCCGGGGATCATCGGGTAGCGCGGGTGTGTGAGATCGCCTTTGAAAAGCGAGACCTCGTGCGTGCATATTGCGCCACATACAGCACGTGTCTCGATCTCATCCGGTCCCGGTTCCCCGAAATGGCGCGTCACGACGCGCGTTCCGTGATCGATCTCTTCCTGGCGGGTGGGCTGGTAGTCGTCCTCAAGCGTCATCTCGCGCCAGCTGATTTCACCGATACGCTCAATTATAATGGATTTTGGCATGTGCGTCCCTCCGAACAAAAGCAAGCAAGGGCTGTCAAGCGACAGCCCTTGCAAGTTGGTGTTATTTCTGGAAATACCAGGACTGGGCATTCATCATGAATTCCGCGACCTGCTCAGGCGTCTGATCCTCGACCAACAGCTTGTAGATCGCCTCCTGAATGGCGGAGGTGTAGTCCGGGCTCTGGTCGGAGAGCTGCTGGTACGGAATCTGGATGAAGTACTCGGCGCCTTCCGTTGCGGCGACCATCTCGGCCGCGACGGGGTTTTCGATGCTCGCATAGTTGCCGGACGCGGCGTACTGCCCGAGCACGTTGTTCGTGAACAGCTCGGAGGCCTCCTGCTCGGCGAGCCAGTTGATGTAGGTATAGGCGGCCTCGAGCTTCTCGCCCTCGACGGTCTTGTTGATGCCATAGCCCATGATCGGGCCGAAGTTGATGACATACGGGTCATCGGCCGACTCCGTGGGCATGAAGAACCATCCAAGGTCAATTTCGGGGTTCAGGGACTGTATGACGGTGAGCTCGAACGTACCGACAGGATAGATTGCCGACATCTCGGAGGCAAACATCATTTGCATGTCCGTGTAGCCGATGCCCTGGTACCCGTCCGGGAAGAACTCCGCCATCTGCTTGATCCAATCAAACTGCTTGACAAAGCCCGGATCCATGTAATCGGTCTCCTTGGCCATCAGCTTGTCGTGCCACGCCTTGCCGCCGGTGGTCACCGGGGTCACGGTCGCCGACAGGTATTCCGCGACCATCCAGGAGTCAAGTATGCCAAAGCCGAGGGCCACGTGTCCCGCGTCCTCCAGTTTCTGGCATACATCCATAAACTCGGCAAATGTGCGCGGCGCCTCGACGCCCACCTCCTTGAAGATGCTCTTGTTGTAGAAGAATCCCCCGTAGCAGACGGAACCCGGCAGGCCGTACTTCGCGCCATCCTTGGTCGTCCAGGGGGCCTGCAGGTCGCTGCGCATGACGCTCAGGTTGGGAACCTTGTCCTCGGTGAGATCGTAGATGTACCCGGCGTTGTAGATCTGAAGGCCCGTGGAGAAGGAGCGCAGAAACATGATGTCCTCTGCGTTCCCGGAGGCCAGCTTTGTCTGCAGGACGCTGTCGTACTCTGTCGCGGTCACGGGCAGGTATTCGACGGTGATGTCGGGATGCTGGGCGGTGAACGCCGCGTTGATCTTGTCCCAGGCGGCCTGATCCTCGACGCGCCAGCTTGTGACGGTCAAATGAACTTCCGCGAATGCGGTTGAACAAAGCGCCGCCACCGTAAGGAGCAACAGGACAAAGGTCAGTGCTTTCTTCATGGGGTTTCCTCCTCGCTATTCATTATATTTGGCTTGCGCCTGATAGCTAATATACTCCGTAAACCCATAATACCCGCGATTTTGGACATTGTCAATAGTAAAATAGAAAAAATGTGCAGAAATTTCCGCACACAATCAAATAAAACGCCCAATTTAAGAATGCAATACCAAGGAATATAGATTTAGTCAGTAAATTAAAATGCGATTATTTGCCGCGGGCAATTGACAACCCGCCCATATGCAGGTATAATTCTAAGCAAGATACCGCCAAATCCGCATAAAACCGGAGCAGAGAAGGGTGCCGTTTGCGGCAAGTCTGGCGAGATACTTTGGACAAAAAACTACCCGGGGAGGAGGTTGACCTTGAAAGAGGATTTTCTTTCGCACGCAGACGCGGCGCAACTGAACCGGAACATCATCCTTCATTATATCAAGGACAACGAACCGGTCTCCAGAACCAACATATGGGAAGCCATGAGCATAAGCCGTGCTTCCGTCACGCAGATCATCAAGCAGCTTCAAGAGGCGGGGCTGGTGCAGGAGACGGACGAAGGGTGCTCGACGGCCGGCCGCAAGCAGCGGTACCTTCGCATCAACAAGGACGCAAAGCGCTTCTTTGCGTTTGACTGGACGGCAAAGGTGCTCTGCCTCGCCAACTTCGCAGGAGAAATTCTCGACCGGGAGATTTTGGCTTTTCCGGCGCCCGGCGTAACGCCTACCGCATTTACGAACGTCGTGCTGACCGGAATCAAGGCGCTCAGAGCGCGTCACCCGGAGCTTTCGAACCATAAAATCGACCTCGGGCTTGCGATGCCGGGCAACGTGGATTCGCGCAACAAC
>JAAYDL010000376.1 GCA_012729265.1 Lentisphaerota bacterium
CGCTCTATCTCTCCCTGCTCTTCCTCTCTCCATTCACGCCCGCCGCCGGCCTCTGGGTTGCGCTCCTTATGGCGCTGCTGCTGGCCGGACTGGAAGCGGTATCCATCGGCGGAACCGACAATATTTTTGTTCCGATCGGAACCTGGTTTATGCTCTATAAAGCCGCCGGAAAACACCTATTCGAACTGAGCTTCCAAAGCATCAGCTTAATCACCATCGCGATTCTTCTGCCGCTGATTAACCGTCGCGCCCGCACCTTCCGTACGCGCCCAATGGTTATTTTCATTCTCATCGGCTTTGCCGTTTGGGCGCTGGGTTCGCTGGAGTGGCTGATCCCCGTTCTCTCCTGCCTGCTGATGTACAACACCCTGTGCAAAAACTGCGAACCCCTCCCCTGCGACCTAACCGCCCGCCGTCTCATGCGTCCATTCTATCCATCGCTCATCATTCTCTTTCTCGCCAACGCCCTTTGGACATTCGATTTTTGGTTCGCCCCGTTTATCGTGGCTACCGCCTCTGCGACAACGCTCTGCATCGAGAGCCGCTTCCTGAGCGATCCCAAGCATACCGCGCTCGCGGGGAAAAAGGCTGTTTCGGCACTACTGCTTCCGCCCATCATCTCGCTCCTGTTGTGCTTGCCGATGCAGGGCGTCGCCGTACTCAAAATAATGCCCCTCGTTCTGCTGCTCTGCATGGCCGCCGCACTGAGCTATCGTTTGCTTAAACGGACAAACACCCATGCATTTCCCGGAGCCTATATCATTACGATCCACACCTCCGCCGCCGCGCTGCTCTACGCCGGACTTCAGGCGCTCAATCTCGTTAAACCGCTCACGCCGTTTACTTGGATGGAGGTCTTTCGATGAAGATAGAAATCCGCGAACTCACCACACCGGCACAGGAAAACGACTTCCGAAAACCGGCCCGCATTGTCTATGCCGACGACCCATTGCGTTTGCAGACGAATGAACCGATTCCTGAATCGGCAACGCCGTTGATCGCCTATGAAGACAGCCGACCAGTTGCACGCTGCGGCATAACGCTTCAAACCGAAAACCCGTCCATCGGCACCATCGGCTGGTTCGAGGCGCTGAACCGTCCGGAAGCCGTGCGGAAACTGCTCCACACCGCCGCCGATCATCTGAAGAAACGAAATGTCCGGCGCATCATTGGACCGATGAACGGCGACACCTGGCATCCTTACCGACTCAACACCGGGCCCTTCGGCGCACCCCCGTTCATTAAAGAACCGTGGAACCCGCCCTACTATCCGGAGCTTTGGGAACAAGCCGGATTTCAGCCCACCGAAACCTACGATTCGTTCATCATCCGCAATCCGCAAGCTGCGGCGGATAATCAGCAAAAGTTTTATGATCGTTGTCTGCGCCATGGATATACGTTTGAGCCGGTCACCTCGCAAAACTTTACAGAAATGATTCCGCTCTTTTACACGCTCTCCTGCCGTATCTTTTCCGAAAACGTGCTCTACACCCCGATTTCGCTGGATGAATTCCGCGCACTTTATCTGCCCGCAAAGCCCCTTTTTCAGTCAGGACTTTCCTGGCTCGCACGCGCCGCAGATCAAACCCCGGCGGGCTATATCTTTACCTTCCCGGACTACTCCGAAGCACTCAACGCCATGCGGGGGAAAAGCAACCTACCGGCTAAACTTCGGTTTCTACTCAACCGACGCAAAGCCGAGCGCACCTGCATTAAAACACTGGGCACACTCCCCGAACACCGCAATACCGGGCTAGGCATTGCGCTGATGCAGCTCTCATTCGCCAACAGCGCCCGCCTCGGCTACCGCGAAACCCTTATGTGCCTGATGCACAGCGCCAACGATTCCCGCCGACTCGGCGGAGGCCAGAACGAACCCTACCGCACCTACACCCTATACGAGCTTGCTCCATGAACTGTACATCCTCAAACAACATCACCTCCATGCTCGATCAGGCCGCTGCGCGATTTCCCGATCGCCCGGCGCTCGTACTGGGCGGAACTCCGATCTCTTTTCGCTCGCTCAGCCGAGAGGTCAACCAATGCGCCAACCTGCTGACGCATCTTGGACTGAAGCGCGGCGAGCGCATGATTATTATGATCCCGATGTCGCCCGAGCTCTATATCGTCATGCTCGCGGTCATCCGCTGCGGCGCAGTCGCGGTCTTTGTTGATCCGTGGATCTCCATGCGGCAGATCGCCGCCTTTTCCGCCTTTGCTGAGCCCTCAGGTTTTATCGGTATTCCCAAGAGCCATCTGCTGCGACTGATGAACCGCAAGCTCGCCGGTCTCAAAATTACACTCTCGACAGGTTCTGTATGGTTGGGTCTTCCCGCTCGAAAGTCGCTGAAATCCCGTTCCGACTTTCCGCCGGATTCTGAATCCGTTCCGGTTGCTTTCGATGACCCTGCGCTCATCACCTTCACCAGCGGCTCCAGCGGAATTCCCAAGGGAGCCAATCGGACGCACGGCTTCCTGAAGGCCCAATACGAAGCACTCTGCCGGGAACTGGATTATCGCGACGACGATATCGACATGCCCATGTTCCCGGTATTTGCACTGCGCAATCTCGCTGCCGGCATTACCTCCGTCATCCCCGATATGGATTTTCGTAACGTAGCCGAAGTGGATCCCGTTCAGATTGACCGACAAATCCGTGAACACGGCGTTACGCTCATCACCGCCTCCCCGCCCTTCATCGACCGCCTTGCCGGACTGGACCATCCGCCGCAGCTTCGACAGATTTTCACCGGCGGAGCCCCCGTTACTGCTGCGCAGATCGAGCGCTGGCACAACGGATTTCCCAAAACGCGCATTGATATCATCTACGGCTCCACCGAAGCCGAACCGGTGGCGCACCTTTCCACGCACGAACGGCTTGCGCTCGACCATCAGGAAGGGTTCTGCTGCGGCAAACCCACCGATCTGCTGCGGACACGAATTGTACAGATCCGCAAGGAGCCGATTGCGCCCGACCAACTTGATGCGCTGACCCTCCCGCAGGGCGAAACCGGCGAGCTGCTGGTATCGGGCAACCATGTCTGCCGCGACTATTTCAACAATGCAGCGGCCGTTCTGGAAAATAAAGTGATCGAGCCCGACGGCACCTGCTGGCACCGCATGGGCGATACCGGCTATTTTGACGAAGAGGGCCGCTTTTTTCTGACCGGGCGCGTTCACTCCACCATCATGCGCAACGGAAAAATCCTGCACGCCCAGCTCATTGAAGCCGCCGTTCAAAAGCAGGTGCCAAACGCGCAGCGTGTTGCCGCGTTGGAGCAGGACGGAAAACTGCTGATCGTCATTCAGGGCGAGCCCGTTGAGCACAGCATTGATGCCGACCGCGTCATTTTCACTCAAAACCCGCTCCCGCTCGACCCACGCCACAAATCGAAGATTGATTACCAAGCCCTAAGGATTCTTATTCAAAGCGGGAGCATTAAATGAGTGCGCTTTTGGCCCGAAACTGTCGCAAATCGACCGTTTCTAACAAATCGCAATCACAGCACTTTTCAATTGAGTTAATTAGCATTTATGATAATCTATTCACATGAAATTACACGACATGTTGACAGAACTACGACAGGCAGAAGTATTTGATCTCCAAATGCTGGAGGTTCTTTCTGGTCAAAACCGAAATGTTCTGCGGGTTCAGCTTCATCGGTGGATCTCAGACAATAAAATAACAGCCCTGCGCCGCGGATTATACACGCTCTCCGAGGGACTCGCCGGATCAAGACAGAGCGCACGACTGGCAAACATGATGGTCCGCCCCAGCTACCTGACCGGACTGTGGGCGCTTTCGTTCTACGGACTGATCCCGGAGGCGGTTCACGAGTTTACGTCGGCCACGACAACCTATAAACAGGTTTATGAAAATGCGTTTGGACGGTTTTCATACCGCAGACTGAAGGCAGATGCATTTCGAGGCTGGAATGAAATCGAATATGGCGATACCCGTATTCGGCTGGCAACACCAGCCAAGGCTGTCCTAGACCATCTTTACTGGACGCCCGGAGATCCGATCCAAATCATGAATGTACTGCGTTTCCAACCGGAGGATGTGACAGATTTTTCCTGGGAATCGCTCTCGACGTATGCCGCCGCATGGGGGAGCCCCAGATTAGTTCGTTTTGCGGCAAAAGCCCCAGCTGAATTTTGCGGGGATTGGGAGGAAATTTAATGCTTAGAGAACTCGCAGACCGAGCAATTCAACGTTATTCCGATCCGCAGATGCGGCTGAACGCTGCTCGAGAGCAACTTCAACTGATTGTTTTAGCGGCGCTGCACGACGCAGGAGCCTTCCGATCGATTGCATTTGTCGGCGGAACTTGCCTGCGAATTGTACATGGACTGCGCCGCTATTCGGAGGATCTCGACTTTTCGCAGATCGATGACTCCGAATATGATTTTCAGAAAATACTCGAACGAATTGCTGCCAAACTAAAAGCCGTCGGCATTGTCCATTCGATCAAAGCCCGCAGTGTGAAAACAGTTCAGTCCGCGCAAATCAGATTCCCGCAGATCCGTCGTATGATCGGCGAGCACCCGATGGCGGACGCGAAGCTCACGATCAAACTCGAAGTGGACACCCGTCCCCCGGGAGGATGGATGACGGAGCACCATATTCGTCAGACCGAATTCGGCCTAACCGCACTGGTCGCGTACGATCTTCCGTCACTGTTTGCCGGAAAAATTCACGCGCTGTGCTGCCGAAAATACACCAAGGGACGGGATTGGTATGACTTAGTCTGGTATCTGACCCGCCAGCCTCCTGTGGAACCAAATACAGATATGCTCACAAAAGCACTGGTGCAGACGGAAGGGAATACCGCATGGGATGGACGCGAATGGCGGGCACATCTTCAACAGCGGATCGAACCGCTAGACCTGCCCGCAGTGGTCGCCGACATCGCGCCATTTATTGAACGACCGGAGGAACTCGACGTCTTCAGCATCGCCGGACTTTTGAACCTGACCACGGAGAGAACATGATGCAATCAAACCAACTGACCCCGCAATCGCCCTTCGCTCAACGCCTAAACGCCTATCTGGCGGAACGCTTCCCGATCTTTCGACATGTCTGCATGGTCTTCATCTATTTTCTGGCCAATCAGTTCCTCGCTCAGGTGCTGGGAGCTCCTGACGATCCAATGCGCATCGGATGGTTCAGCCTGCTCGGCATGGTCTTCCTCTTCTGCATCTTTTTCCACCTGCGCGTTTTTGATGAGCACAAGGACTACAAGGACGACATCGTGCACTATCCCGACCGCATTCTCTCGCGCGGACTGATCACGCTGACGCACCTGAAAATCCTCGGAGGAATCGCCATTGCACTCGAACTCCTGTGCGCTGCGGTCAGCGGAATATCCGCCATTGTTGCCGTGGGCGTGGCGATCGGATTTTCCTGGATTCTGCTCCACGAGTTTTTTGTGGCGGAATGGCTGAAGCGGCACTTTATTCTCTACGCCTTCGTCCACATGCTGATCATGCCGCTGCTGACCGCCACCATTTTCAGCTTTACTATGCAGCGTCCGTTCTGGGAAGCGCCTTGGCTGTTTTGGGCCTATGCCGCAGCCGACTTTTTCGCCTTTGCCAACTGGGAAATTTCACGCAAAATCCGCATGCCCGAGGATGAGATTGAGGGCGTTTCGAGTTACTCCAAAGAGTTCGGCATGTTTACCGCCGCGAATGTCGTGCTCGCGCTGCGGATTCTCAACACCGTTCTCGCCTGGATCGTCGGTCTCTATCTCCATCTCGGGTTCTTTTATTACGCCGGCCTCGTGGTGCTCTTTCTCGGTACCTGCTACGGGCTGCTGCGCTTCCGCCGTCAGCCGTCGCGCAAAACCGCCAGCCAGCTTGAATCTTACGGCGGTGCCTACATTATTCTCTTCTACTTTGTGCTCGCTGCTGAACTCTTCCGCACACACGGCATTACCTTTGGAGGTTCATTTTGAACGATATCTTCCGCCCACAAGACAAAACCGAGGTTCCCTCCATCGGCGGGAAAGGCCTGAATCTGCTTCGGCTCCAGCGCAATCATTCGGTCCCCGACTGGGTGGCGCTCTCCAGCACGGCGCTCGAGCGAGCGCTGTCACATAATCAACTCGATGAACCGATTGCCGAAATGCTCATAGAGCTGACGTCTGATAACGCGGCGGATATAGCCGAAAAGATTCAATCACTGATTCTGGAAGCAGCGCTTCCCGACGATCTGATTGCCGAACTGACCCGCACCATTGAAACGCAATTCAAAACCGACTTTGTCTCCGTCCGCTCCTCCTCTGCCGATGAGGACAGCGCCGAGCACTCGTTCGCCGGCATTCACGAGAGTTATCTCTTCATCAAAGGCGCAGACTCGATCATCGACCATATCCGAAAAGTCTGGGCCTCGGGCTATCAGGAACGGGCGCTGTCTTACCGAAAAAGCAATGCGTTGACGCTCCATCCGGTGCCCATGGCCGTGATCATTCAGCGCATGGTCGATGCAAAAACAAGCGGCGTCGTCTTTACCGCCGACCCCAATACGCAGAATCCATATACCATGATCATTTCCGCGCTCTACGGCCTCGGCGAAGGGCTCGTCAGCGCAGGGCTCGATGCCGATCATATCGAATACGACAAGCGTAGCGGGGAATACACGCAGCACACGGCAGAAAAGAAAACCCGATTTGTATTTAATGCCGATACCGGCGAGGGTCTGCAGGAAGTTCCAGTGGAGACTCCCCTTCAAAACACGCCCGCCCTCTCGGATGAACAGATCCAGCAGTTGGCCCAAACCGCCGTCGCCATCGAGCGCGAATACCGCCGACCCCAAGACATTGAATTTTGTTTTGACGGCGAAGGACGCCTGTTCATTCTGCAGACGCGCGATATCACCACCATGCAGACCGACGGCCCCGCCGCAGGGAACACGCAGGTCTGGGACAACTCCAACATTATCGAAAGCTATTCCGGCGTCACCTCGCCCATGACCTTCAGCTTTATCCGTCACGCTTACGCCGTGGTCTATCACTGCTTTTCCGAGGTGATGGGCATTCCGCGCAAAACCATCGAGGAAAACCAGACGATCTACCGCAATATGCTCGGACTTTTCGAAGGGCAGGTTTACTACAATCTCCCCAATTGGTATCGGCTCGTGAAACAGTTTCCCGGCTATGCCTACAACAAAGCGTTCATGGAATCGATGATGGGCGTAAAAAGCAAATTCGATGCCGGGGAAGACGAAAAACCGCTCGGCTTTTTCGGGCGCTATTTTGTGGAGCTGCCCAAGCTCATCGGCCTGGTGAGTCGCATGCTCTATCGCTTCAAATGCCTGCCTCGCCTTGTTCCCGCCTTTAACCAGCACTTCGATCATTACTACAACCAATGGGCCGCGCTCGATTTCAACACGCTGCCGCCGCATGAGTTGATGCGGGTGTATCAGGAGATGGAAAAACACCTGCTGCGCACCTGGAAAACGCCGATCATCAACGACTTCCACGTCATGATTTTTTACGGCCTGCTCAAAGGATGCTGTAAAAAATGGTGCGCCGACGAAAACGGAACACTCCAAAACAACCTGCTCTGCGGCGAAGGCGGCATCGAAAGTACGGAGCCCACGCGTCTTTTGATGCAGCTCGCCGCAAAAATAAAAACCGCTCCTGAGCAGGAAAAACTCTTCCTCGCCTGCTCCCCCGAAGAACTGCTGGGGCAGATTCCGCAGCACGCTGAAACCCGCTACATTGCCGAGGCCGTAGCCGACTATCTCGACCGATACGGATTCCGCTGCATGAACGAACTCAAGCTCGAAGAACCCTCGCTCCACGAAACGCCCGAGTTTGTCTATCAGATGATCGCCAACTATGTCCGCATGGATCAAAAACAACTCGATGTCTCCGCCATGGAAAAACGCGAACAGCAGATCCGCCGCACGGCAGAGCAGATCGTCTTCGGCCAACTCTCCGGTCTGAAAAAAATCCTGTTCCGCTCCATCCTCAAACAGGCGCGCGGCGGCGTTAAAAACCGGGAAAACATGCGCTTTGCCCGCACTAAAATCTACGGGCTGCTCCGCCAGTTGCTCAACGCTGTCGGCCAGACGCTGGCCCAAGAAAAGCTAATCGATGCGCCGGAAGACATTTATTACCTCACCATCGATGAGGTCTGGGACTACGTAAAAGGGACCGCTGTCACCACCGATCTGCGCGGATTAACCCAATTGCGCAAAGCCGAATTCAACCGCTATCGCGCATCCGCAACACCGCCCGACGATCATTTTGAAACCTACGGCATGGCCTACCACCGCAATCGGTTCATCAATCCCGATGTTCCAGAAAAACTGGAAACCGAAGAAGGCACCCTGCGCGGAATCGGCTGCTCGCCCGGCTGCGTCGAAGGCACTGCCCGTGTCATTCATTCTCCGCGCGATGACATCCAGCTCAACGGAGAAATCCTCGTGGCTGCGCGCACCGATCCCGGCTGGGTTCCGCTCTACCCATCGGTCTCCGGCATTCTCATTGAACGCGGAAGCATCCTTTCCCACTCCGCGATTGTCGCCCGAGAAATGGGCATTCCAGCCATCGTCGGCATTCCCAACCTCCTCGATTCCATCAAAAACGGCGACCGCATCCACATGGACGCTGCATTGGGTGTGGTCACTCAAATTGACATTTCGGAGCAACAATAACCAAGCACATTGAGACGAACGGCGAGCTGCCCTTGATGGCATTTCCGATGCGGGCGTATTCCCTGATCCTCTCCTTTGTCTACCAAAAGGTCTCGGAGCGGATTCGTTAGAGGAACCAAAACCAGTGATTGCTGTTGGGGCAAAAAGGGGCAGATTTACGATCGGTATAAGGCTTGCAGTGATGTGGAAAACTATGTATAAGTTAACGATGTAAAGAAGTAATATGAGTACAAACTCAACATTCCGCACTACTTCAAAAAAGACAGAGGTTAGCGTGATAAAAAAGGTTCTACCTCGCTCCGCTCGCTTACGACGCGGTTGGGGATGTGGTGAAGCACCAATAAGCGGAGCGAATAAGCGCACAGGAAATCAATGAACAGCAACATGGACAACCAACAGCATCAGGAAGCCCGCCAGCGTGCGGTAGCCCTTGGCCGCTCGCAGGACCCTGCGGCGCTTACCGAACTGGTTCAATTGTTGAAGATGCCCTCCGCCGACATACGGCGGCTGGCCGCCTCCGCCATCGGAAAGCTGTCCGGTTTCGGTGCAGACGGAGCCAAGGCCGTGGAAGCACTCGCACCCGTTGCGCTGCACGATCCGCATCCGCAGACCCGGCAATATGCATTAAAGGCCCTCAAAACCTATGGTGCTTATGCCGAGGCCTGGCTGGGCAAACTCGACGACCTGGCCGCACGTCCTAACCACAAGGACTACATCCCCGTCGCTGCCGCCGCGGCGGCCCGAACCATTCGCGAAGCCGTTCAGCACCGCGAACAGCAAAAAGAGCGCGTCTGCCTGAAATGCGGAAAACACGTCGCCTACGACGAGTTTGAACGTTCCATGCGTCTGTTTCAGCGCATCTACTGCGATAAATGCTTCGACGAAACCTGCGTCAAACGACGCAACTGGGAAACCGGCGTGGAGGACAAAAAAAACATCCGGACGGTCGACGGCACTCTGGTACAGTCGGACGGCGAAAAAAAAGATTGCCGACTGGCTGGCGCATGCCGGGATCGACTATCGCTATGATGGACGCCTGCGCATTCTGGAGGGGTTTCAGATCCGCCCCGACTTTTATCTCCCCCAGTTCGATGTCTATATCGAATACTGGGGACTCGATACGCCGCGCTACAAAGCGGGCATGTATCTTAAGCAGGACCTCTATCAGAAAACCGGAAAAAAACTGATTTCGCTCTATCCGGCCGACAAGCCCGGCCTCGACGAGGCGCTCGGCGAAAAACTCAAACAGTTCGGGTGGCGTTCCACCCGACAGGAACGTTGAACATGACCCAACAGGAACTGGAAAAATACTTATGGGGAGCGGCGACGGCGCTGCCGACCCAAACGCAGTACTCTGCAGATCATTCATATGCGTCGGTAACCATGTTTGTAGTTCAGCCTTCAGGCTGCTTTTGCAGCAAGGGCGATGACAAGACAGCCTGAAGGCTGAACTACAAACGCAGGGCCATTTCTGTGCTATTAATCAAATAAACATCATTTCATAGGACTGCCCCCCCCCTTTGACGCGCTTGTAATGTTGAATATTAGTCGCCTGGGAGAGAAGGAAGCCCCGAACCATCGCCAATATTCGAATAGATGAGGTGCTCCGCCTCCACTTTTTTTATACCATTCTTCTCTAGAACCATTCCCTTAAACCAAACATCGGGACCACTCCAAGCGGGATGACCAAAATGCTTCTCCACCCAACGATTCACCTCTTCCACATATTTATCATGCCCCCTTTCTTTTTCAAATTTTCTACCGCTATATGAAGAAATCATTATAGCATCGGTAGTAAACAAAGGTTCATCTTCGTATATCA
>JAAYDL010000046.1 GCA_012729265.1 Lentisphaerota bacterium
GGAAAATGGGCAAATGCAGATGTTTATGAATGTACACACTGCGATCGGCGTTTGGTTCGGAAGGAGTTTTTTCGGAAGAATTTGTTGATTCGATGGTTTGTGGGCAGGTTGCTGACGTGGCGCGAGGCGCAGGCACTCCAGCGACTGGAGGGAGTGTTCGGTATTCCACGACTGGAGCGCCGTTGTTCGGCGTGTCTGAGTTATCTCTTTATCGAGGGCACACCGCTGGGTAGGTTGTCGCCCGGGCGGAAGTTGCCGAAATCTTATTTCCTTCAGGCAGAGGAGATGCTGGATTCAATTCATCAGCGCGGACTGGTTCATCTGGATCTGCGGCGCGGGAACAACTGGATTGTTCAGCCCGATAATTCTCCGGGGATTATTGATTTTCAGACCGCGCTGTATGTGGGTTTCCTGCCGTGTACACTTCGCAAAAAGCTGTATGCGATTGACTATTCCGGTCTTTATAAGCTGTGGGATAAAAAGTGCGAGGAGCCGCTCGATGCTCGGCGTGCGGAGCTTCTGGAGCGTGTCGGTCGCGCCCGTCGGTTGTGGGTGTTTCGCGGATATGCACTGCGTCGAATGCTGAACAGAGTGCGGCAGCGTGAACCGTAGATGTTCTCTTCTGTTTCATCAGCTGAGTGAAAATCTTTCGACAAGCTGGGGGATTGGCGATAGGGTGGGCGGCAAATGAGGAAAGAGTCCACAACCACAGACGCCATTCTTGAGAGTATTTCGGATGGCGTTTTTACGGTCGATACGGAGTGGCGGATCACGTCGTTCAACCGTGCAGCGGAGGAGATTACGGGAATTTCCCGTCAAGAGGCGGTCGGGCGCTTTTGCTCCGACGTTTTTCGGTCCAGTATGTGCGAAGCGCACTGCGCATTGCGTAAAACGTTAGAAACGGGTAAACCACTCATTGCGCAGGCCTGCTATATCGTAAATGCCGAGGGCGAGCGAATTCCCGCCAGCGTTTCGACTGCGGTGCTGCGAAACGAAGACGGAGCGGTGATTGGTGGAGCCGAGACCTTTCGTGACCTAAGCGAACTCGAAACCCTGCGCAAAGAGATTTCCGGACGCTATTCCCTCGGCGATCTGGTCAGCCATTCGCGCGCCATGCAGCCCGTCTTTGAGATGGCCTCGTCGGTGGCGGGGAGTACTATTACCGTGCTGATTCGCGGAGAGACCGGAACGGGGAAGGAGCTGCTGGCCCGCGCCATTCATGGAATGGGTCCGCGTGCCGCCAAGCCGTTTGTGGCGATTAACTGCGCGGCGCTTCCGGATGCGCTGCTGGAATCTGAACTCTTCGGTTATAAAAAGGGGGCCTTTACCGGCGCAATACAGGATCGGGCAGGGCGTTTTGCTGCCGCAAAAGACGGCACCGTCTTCCTTGATGAAATCGGGGAAATCAGCCCTGCCCTGCAGGTACGGTTGCTGCGGGTACTGCAGGAGCACACGTATGAACCGCTCGGCAGCAATGAGACGCATTACACAAAGGCTCGAATTATAGCGGCCACGCACCGCGACCTGAGCGAGCTGGTCAAGCGCGGTGAATTCCGCGAAGACCTCTATTACCGGATCAACGTGATTCGTATCGACCTGCCTCCGCTGCGCGAGCGTAAAGAAGATTTGTCGCTGTTGGTTGCCCATTTTATCGATCGCTTCAACCGCATTCACAACAAGAGCATCAGCGGATTGTCCAACGGAGCCTATCTGCTGCTCATGACACACGATTGGCCCGGAAACGTGCGCGAGCTCGAAAACATGATCGAACGCGCCTTTGTTCTCTGCGAAGGAAGGACCATTGAGATCAAGCACCTTCCGTCCGAACTCGGGGGCCGCATATCGGTGGAGGATGCTCCGCCCGACATAGCGACCGTCCGGCGTTCCACCGAAGCGCAGACGATCCTTCAGGCGCTGGAGCAAAGCGGCGGAAATCGACTGGCCGCCGCCCGTTCGCTCGGAATCCACAAAACCACGCTCTATCGAAAAATGAAAGCGCTCGGCTTAATGTAAACGGGTTCTGACGCCTTTCCCTTTTCTCCATTCTCAAGAAGCAGAGGAAGCGCACCTCTAATCCGTTTTCTCTTTGGGTTCCTCTGCCTTTTTCTCTTCTTTTCTCTCACCGCCCTTGACCTGCATTTTTATGCTGTAGATGGCTTTGCTGGCGGTGATGAAAAGTTGGTCTCGCTCCGCACCGGCAAAGGTGACGTTTGA
>JAAYDL010000047.1 GCA_012729265.1 Lentisphaerota bacterium
CAGTTCCGCACCCCGCGCCACATCATCGACTTCATGGTCGAAGTTATCGCCCCGAAAAAAGGCGAAACCATCCTCGATCCCGCCTGCGGCACCGCCGGGTTTTTGATCTCCGCCTACAAGCACATCCTCAGAAAAAATGATCCATCCGATCCGTCCAATCCACCGGATACCAAACCCCTCACACCCGACGAAAAGGGCCGCCTCGCCAAAAACTTCAAGGGCTACGACATCTCGCCCGACATGGTGCGCCTTTCGCTCGTCAACCTCTACCTCCACGGCTTCAGCGATCCGCACATCTACGAATACGACACCCTCACCTCCGAGGAGCGCTGGAACGAATACGCCGACGTCATCCTCGCCAACCCGCCCTTCATGTCGCCAAAAGGCGGCATCAAACCGCACAAACGCTTCTCCATTCAGGCCAAGCGCTCCGAAGTGCTCTTTGTCGACTACATGGCCGAGCACCTCACGCCCACCGGACGCGCTGCCATCATCGTCCCCGAAGGCATCATCTTCCAGAGTCAGGGAGCCTACAAAGAGCTGCGGAAAATGCTCGTCGAAAACTCCCTCGTCGCCGTCGTCTCCCTCCCGGCGGGCTGCTTCAATCCCTATTCCGGTGTAAAAACCTCCATCCTCATCCTCGACAAATCCCTCGCCCGCCAGAGCGACACCATCGCCTTCTTCAAAGCGGAGAACGACGGCTTCGGTCTCGGCGCTCAGCGCCGCGCCATCGAGAAAAACGACCTCCCGCACGTGCAGTCCGAACTCGCGACCTACCTTCACGCGATCCGAAATGGAGAGTCCACCGACACGCTCGCCCTCACCACCGGCCTCATCGTCCCGAAGGAAAAAATCGCCGCCAACGGCGACTACAACCTCAGCGGCGAGCGGTATCGGGAGGGTACGGCATCCCTCTCTGAATTCCCGCACGTATCGCTTGGCGAAGTCTGTGAAATCTACCAACCTAAAACCATCACCCAGCAGGATCTTAAAGATGACGGCGCTTTCGTTGTATACGGCGCAAATGGCGTAATTGGGCGATATGACCAATTCAACCACGAGTTTCCGGAAGTAATCGTCACTTGTCGTGGAGCAACCTGCGGAACAGTAAATTACTCGACAGCGAAATCGTGGATTACCGGCAACGCAATGGTCTTTAGCCCAAAGACTGATTTGCTTCTCAAAGATTACCTTTTCCAAATCCTGAAGCATTCGGATCTATCGTCGACAATTTCAGGTTCAGCCCAACCTCAAATCACAAGACAGAGCATTTCTCCCTACCAAATCCCCCTCCCGCCGCTGGAGATACAGAAAGAGATCGTGGCGGAGATCGAGGGCTACCAGAAAGTCATCAACGGCGCCCGCGCCGTCCTCGACCACTACCGCCCCCACATCCCCATCCACCCCGACTGGCCGATGGTGGAATTAGGGGAAGTTTGCGATGTGCGCGATGGCACACACGACAGTCCGAAGTACTTTCTCGAAGGCTATCCGCTTATCACATCGAAAAACTTGAAGGATGGATTCATTGACTTCTCCGACGTGAATCTGATCACCCGTGAAGACCTCGACGCTATCAACAAGCGGTCGAAGGTGGATGCTGGCGACCTGTTGATGCCAATGATCGGAACGATTGGCAATCCAGTCGTTGCCGACGCCTCTCGCGAATATGCAGTGAAGAACGTCGCGCTGATCAAGTTTCCCAAGGGCTGTCAAGTTAACAACCGATTCCTCAAGGACGTTCTTGATTCAGCTGCAATGCAGGATCGATTTCAGCGCCAAGCCAGCGGCTCGACCCAAAAATTCATCCCGCTCGGATTCATCAGGAAACTTGAGATTCCCCTCCCACCCCTCGCCGAGCAGCAAGCCATCGTGGCGGAGATCGAAGCCGAGCAAGCGCTGGTGAATGCCAACCGCGAACTGATCACCCGCATGGAAGCCAAAATCCAGTCCGTTCTTTCCCGCATTTGGGGGGAGGTCGAAAAGTCATGAAGTTCGCCGAGTTCGACCAATACTCGGAAGATCTCCTGATGGCGCAGTACTACGTCTCGGAGATCATTACCCATGAACTGATGAAGGGCGAGGTTCGGGAGGATTTTTTGATCACCACCTTAGAGTCATGCTCTGATCCCAAGCCGAAGTTAGTTAAGGGGACTATTTCTGACGGACAAGATGACGCTGGACAATTGGATATTATCCTTTGTCGCCCGCACGCTCATCTTCGCAAAATTGGGACTCAATGTTTTGTTGAAAAACAAGATGCACTCTGTGTTATTGAGGTAAAAGGGAATTGCACCGGAGTAGATCTGAAAAGGGCAAAGTCAAAAGCCGCCTTGATTCAGAATCTCCAGGGGCAAAACTCGCCGCAATACGGGTTGGTGTGTTACAAAGTTGCACTGGAATTGAAAACTATCATGAGCCGGTTTGGCTATTCATACGATGCTGCAAATCAGACCTTTTTTGATAACGCAACGATTCCAAACGAAGCTGAGAGTGATTGGCGCAAGATCGATTATTCAGAGCTGGATTTCTTCGTATCGCTTGAGGAAAACAAGAAGGTATTCTTGCGGAAGTATGAGCTGAGTCCGGGAAAGTTCCGTTTCATCAGAACGGTGCAGTCACCTCTGATCAAAGAGCTATTCGCGATGACACGCGGCCTCTGGATTCCGGCACATCAAACTCTTGCACCGTAAAACACCATTGGCTTTGCGCAGTGGTTGTGCTACAAAAGCGATCATCAAGGCAGGCGAAATGAGCACGTTTGAAACCATATCCTTTAGAATGGAAGACCGGGTTGGAGGGGTGGAGGTCACTCCTGAAACTATCGGTTTTGCGCGCTTTAACCGCTTTAATAAAGAGGTCGAGGATTTCATCAAGGGTGGCGAGCGTGACATCCAGCTTGACGAGGTTCGCGTGGCAGTCGAACCGGGGTCTTACCTCCTTAAACTGGTACTTCCCCTGGCGATCGCCCAGATGGTACAGCCGGATGTTCAGCGGATGGAAAGCGGCATGGTTTTGGACGGCATGAACCCTGCCCGCCAAACCATCGTAAAAAGCTGGCAAAAGCAGGCTCGCAATTACCCGGAGTTGAAAATCAGTATCGAGTCAACCGAAAACCGGTTTCGTCCCGTTACGATCTCCAACAAAACCGACTATCACGAGAAGAGTGAAAATATCTGGGTGACAACCGAAAAATATCTGACCGGTCTTGTGCAGGATATGGGAGGAAAAACATCAGCGAATGTTCATTTAAAAATTGTTGGACACCCTAAGCTGCTTGTTCTCGCCAGTTCGGAAGAGTATTTGCGGAGCCAGAAAGAAAACATGCTCTACCACAATGTTCAGGTGCGAGTGCTGGCCGAGCAGAACATCCAGACGAGGGAACTACGGAACGTCCGGTTGATCGAGTTTGCAGGCAAGCCTTCATCCTATAATGAAGAGGAGTTGAATAAGGCCATCGAGAAGGGAACTCGGGCGTGGGCGGATGTTGGCAACATCACCGACTGGGTGGCAGAACAACGGGGGACATATGATGCGTAACGGAGCTGTTCTCGACACCGGATTCCTGATCACGCTGGTCGATGCCAATCGCGATGCGCATGAACACGCCAAGGCCTATTACCGCTACTTCCGCGAAAATGGAATCACCCTTTACCTGCCAACGGTAGTCGCTTCGGAGTTTGGCATTAAGCAGCCGGTAACAGACCTGCCTCTGCATCACTTCACCATTCTCCCGTTCAATCTGGCGGAATCCATCCGGAGCGCTGACCTGAACTGTGCCTACTATCGCAGTAAAGCCGGAAGCGGCCAGCGAGATGCTGTAAAAGACGACTTTAAGATCATTGCTCAGGCGGAAGAACAGGAGGCGATGTTCCTTTTGACCGAAGATGCTAATTCAATGTCGATCTACTGCGACCTACTTCGCAATGAATCCAGAATCGATTTCAAAGTCATCGAGGTGTCAAAAGGCTTTGATATTTCCTTTGTGAATGGAAACGGCCAAACCGAAATGAAATATCCTTCCGCTGATTAATTCCGATGCCGCCGCCTTCGACGTCCAAACTAACTTCCCCAGCATCGAATCCCTGCACCAGACCCTAAAGAAGCTGTACATCGATGAATGATCCTTCGAAACCAGCCTTCACCGCCCGCCAAAGCACGAGCACGGGGTCGGGATCACCGCCTTCCCCGCAAAAAGCTTGGCATCCAACTGCTCAAGCGATACCTTTTCCCCACACTAGAGATGATGATATGAAAACACTGCACGCCCTGCTGTTGATCCCCGCCTTGGCTGCGCTCTTTGCCTGCACACCGTTTCGCAGCAGCGCACCGAGCCCGGAGGTTCTCGCAAAAATTGAGTTCGACCTCAGTGCCTTGGATGCCGACGGCCTTATCGGACCGCCGGACGGCAAGGTTTCTGTGGCCTATGAATTTGCGATTCCAGACACGGAAGCCTGCCGGGCGGAGGTCCTCGCCATCGATCCCTCCATACAGATCTCTA
>JAAYDL010000048.1 GCA_012729265.1 Lentisphaerota bacterium
CATTCACAACATCAACCCGATTATCCTAGATCTTCCGGGGCCGTTGGCGATCCGCTGGTACGGTCTCTCTTATCTGCTGGCTTTTGTCTGCGGTATTGTTCTGCTGCGGCGCTGGTCGAGAAGGGGCGAATTTGAACTCCCGCAGGAAGAGGTCGGTAATTTTGTTGTACTCCTGGGCTTTTTCGGTGTTTTTGTCGGTGGACGGCTGGGTTACATGCTGTTCTATGATCTCTCCGCATTCCTGAAAAATCCGCTACTCTTTTTCCGGGTCTGGGATGGCGGAATGGCCAGCCACGGCGGCTTTATCGGCGTGGCGCTGTTTATCATCTGGTATGCGCTCAAACACAAACACTCCATGTGGAATCTAGGCGACAACTTGGCCTGTGTAACGTCGCTGGGCATCGGCTTCGGACGGCTGGCCAACTTTGTCAACGGCGAGCTTTGGGGCCGCGTCAGCGATGTAAAATGGGCGATGTATTTTCCGGAAGAACTGGGCCTTAAATATGGCGAATATACCCAGGAGCAGATCCAATATTATATCGAGCGCAGAATGCTTCTTCCGCGCCATCCGTCGCAGCTTTATCAGGCGTTCGCAGAAGGATTCCTCGTTTTCGGCATCATGCTCCTGCTCCGAAGGACCGCTGTCGGGAAGCGCCCCGGCGCGCTGAGCGCGTGCTACCTCGTGCTCTACGCCCTTGCGCGGATCGCCATGGAATGCTTCCGCGAACCCGATAACGGCGACTTTTTCTTTGGCGCCATCAGCAAAGGGCAGTTTTATTCCGTGCTCATGTTTATCGGCGCAGGCCTCATTCTCTGGAAAAGCAACGCACTGAGGCCCAAGACCGACTGACGTAGACGAATTGAGAATTAGCAAATGGAAAAACAAGTTAAAGCACTCTCTCTTCTCTCCGGCGGACTCGACAGCCAACTCGCGGTCTGCGTTTTGCGCGAACAGGGCATTCATGTTGAAGGCATCACCTTCAGCAGCCCGTTTTTCGGCCCCGAAAAGGGCACCGCTGCGGCTCGGGCGCTTGGCATTAAACAGCATATTATCGACTTTACCGAAGACATTCTCGAACAGGTACAGCATCCCGCTCATGGACTCGGCGGCGCAATGAATCCATGTATCGACTGCCACGCCGTAATGATTAGACGCGCCGGCGAACTGATGGAAAAGCTGGGGTTCGACTTTATTGCCACCGGCGAGGTGCTGGCTCAGCGGCCAATGTCGCAGAACAAGCAGAGCTTGGGCGTGGTGGCGCGCTGCTCAAAATATGAAGATCTGCTGGTGCGCCCCCTCTCCGCCCCCCTGTTGCCGCCCACCAAACCGATCCGTGAGGGCTGGCTCGACGTTGAAAAGCTCCCGAGATTTTCCGGGCGTAACCGCACCCCCCAGATTCAGCTCGCCGAGCACTTTGGACTGAAAGATTATCCCGCGCCCGCCGGCGGCTGCCTTCTCACGGAGGAGCGCTTCGGTAAAAAACTCCGGGATCTGCTCGAACACGAAGGCCTTGATACCGACCGCACCAACGTATGGCTTCTCTCCATCGGCCGACACCTACGCCTGAGCGACCGCGTAAAAATCATCGTCGGCTCCTGCAAAGCGGAGAATGAACTCCTGCGGGAAAAAGCCCGCCCGGAAGATCTGCGCATCGTCTGCCCCGATCAGCCCGGTCCTTTGACCATTGCCCCGGCGGACATCGATGAAGAGGCGCTTCAGCTTGCCTGCGCTATCAGCGCCCGCTACGCCAAAAAGAGCAAGCCCGGCCCCGTGCGTGCTCGAATCAGTGGCCCCGACGGGTCCCGCGAACTTTTTGTAGAGCCGCTCTCACCCGACGACGTTCAGCCATACTTCATCGCCTGAAGACATTTTTCTTGTTTTGGAGTTGTCGCTTAGCACCGTTTCCTCGTAGCTCTGAACCCCGAAGGCTTTACGCAAGTGCCCCGGAGTAAAAAAATAAAAAATGCTCCAAATGGATAACGTTTCCTTCGGTGCCCCCGTATTAATAGGTGAACCCAATAATTTTTCATAGGGCGATGCAAATAACCCAAGTGAACCCATCACATTTGCAGCCCTCGTTACTCCGGCCCCGCCCTAACCCAGCGGGGCCTTCCTTTTGGGTCTACTTTCAGCACTCCGTCTGACAGAACAAAAAAGCCGCCGGCGATTTTCACCTCGCGGGCGGCTCTTTTTATCCGTTATGCAATGGAATTAGAAGGGCTGCATAATAAAGCTGAATTCATACGTCCCAGTCGCCGGCAGCATATATTTTGCCAGCGGCCTCGCGCCCCAGGAATTTTCTCCGCCGAGTCCCATCTGACGATGCGCAATCTGTACCGTAATCAGGTTGCGCTGCGGAATATCGGTGGGATGCGCCTTGCCTTCCAAATCGGACTGAAGGAAGGGATAGGCCGCCATTTCCAGCGGTTGTCCATCCGCCGAGCGGAACAACAGACCATGCCCGCCGACCATAAATTTGGACTCACGGATGCCGGTGCGGTTACCGGTTTCCTGCGGCTCATGGTAGGGATGCCACGCCTGCGCCACCGGCATTTCCCAGATTCCGACAAAAGCATTGTCCTTGCGGTCAACGTAGTTTTCAACCGGTCCGCGTCCATACCACTGCCATGTGTTCAGCTCAGGCGTAATTGAACACTGGAAGCCGATGCGCGGAATCGTCGGGAGGTTGCTCCCGGCGGTGAAATCCAGCTGAAGTTTCACGCCTAAGGTTCCATCTCCGAAGAAACTATAGGTCACATAAGCAAAAGAGTTGGCATCCGGAAGCGAGAGCTTGAACTTCAAATCATAGAATCCATCGCCCTTTTGTTCAGCTACAGCAACCACCTCGGCCTTATCTCCGGCATCGCGCCAGACCGCCAATTCACGCATCAATCGACCATTTCCGCGGTCATTATCGGTAGGTGCCCGCCAGAAGTTGAGCCGGAGCGGTGCCTTCAGATATTCAGCACGTCCGCGATTATACGAAACAAGCTGACCGGTTTTGGCGTCGATTTCAGCCGTAATCCCGTTTCCGGAAAAGAGATATTTTCCACCAGCGTTGCGCGGAGCCATCACTCCGGAACGTTCGGACACGTAAGGCTTCGCCTCCGGTGCCGTCCACTGCAGAGCAATCTGATCGCTCGCAACAATGAACCCGGCATCCGCCCAGGCTTTCTTCTCCGTCTGCGGATATTCCACGTTAAGGAAATATTCCACGTTCGGATCCTTCTTAAAGTCGGGAAGCTTAATGATAATGTTGTTGGTGGTCTGCGGGGCCAGTTCGTCGATGATGATTTCCCCGGCGGTCAGTTTTTTACCGTTCCCCAGCAGCGTCCATTTCATCGGCTGTTTTTTGAGCGGCACAAAGAAGTTTTCGTTGTAGACCGCCAGGACCGGCTGCGCATTGCTTACGTCGAGCCCGCTGGTTAGAATGGAGCGGTATTGATAAGCCACTTCATAGGCGTGCGGGTTCGGCTCCAGATCGGAACCAACAACCCCGTTCATGCAGAAGTTGTTGTCGTTCGGCTTGTCCCCGAAATCACCGCCGTACGCAAAATAGTTCAGCGAACCGTCTTCGGCGACAAAGCGCTCTTTATCGTTCTGGACGATTGCGGCCTTCGCGTTCGCCGGAACAGTCCGGAGGATTCCCTGATCGCGCCAGTCCCAAATAAAGCCGCCCTGAAGGAGGCGTTCTTTTCTGAACAGTTCCCAATATTCGGCCAACCCGCCGGAAGAGTTGCCCATGGTGTGGTTATACTCACACTGAATCATCGGCTTCTGCTCATCGGCCCTTTTAGCCTCCATTCCGCGACACCAGCCATCAAGTCCGTTAATGCCGAAATACATGGGAGATTCAAAATCAACGTAGCTGTATCCTTCAGATCCGGCACCTTCATAGTGAACCAAGCGGTTGGGATCACGGCTGTGTACCCAAAACGCCAAACTCTGGAAGTTCGGGCCGCTTCCGGCTTCATTCCCCAGCGACCAGATCAACACACACGGCTGGTTCTTAAAGGTTTCGACCATGTTCGATACGCGATCCTGCAGCGCCGGGCGCCAAGACGTATCTTTAGCCAGCTGATTTTCGCGATCATTTCCAAAACCATGCGTTTCAATGTTCGCTTCGCTGATGACATAGAAGCCATATTCATTCACGAGTTCGAGGAAACGCGGATCGTTCGGATAGTGCGACGTGCGGATGGCGTTAATATTGAGACGCTTCATCAGGTCCAGCTCTGCACGCATCGTTGCTTCCGGAATGTAGTGGCCGGTAATGTAGTCGTGATCATGGCGATTCACCCCTTTGATCAAAATCGGCTGTCCATTAACCAACAGATTTCCGCCTTTGATTTCGACCGTGCGGAAACCGACATCAAAGGCATAGTGCGCCAGTTCTTTTCCCGCTTCGTTTTTCAGCACAATGTGCAGCTTGTAAAGGGTGGGAGATTCTGCAGACCACGGTTTAATCGCCAAATCTTCCTTTTTCAATGCAGGCACGTGCGAGGCTCCGCCGAATACATTTGCATCCTTCGTGTTTTCCAAAACCACTTTGTTTGCGGAGTCCAGCAATTGAATATCGATTGTATATTTCTTTGTTTCCTTAGCAAAGTTGAAGACCTTGGGCTTCACCTCGAGCACCCCCTTGGTGTACGTTTCGTCGAGCGAAGCAATGATGTCGATATCGCGCAGATCAATCTGATCTCCGGACCACAGATACACATCGCGGAAAATGCCGGAAAGCCGCCAGAAGTCCTGATCTTCAAGATAAGAACCGTCGCTCCAGCGCATCACCTCAACCGCCATCAGATTTTCCCCGGGTTTGAGGAATTTGGAGATATTGAACTCTGCGGGCGTGCGGCTGTCCTGCGAATAACCGACTTCCTGGCCGTTCACGTAAAGCGTAAACGCGGACTCAACGCCGTTAAAAACCACAAAGGTCTGGCGATTCGTCCAGGAAGCATCGATCATGAATGTACGGCGATAGGCCGAAACCGGCGAGCGCTCTTTATACTGGGTCCAATCGGCCGGCGGCTCATCGGTCACGCTCGGAGGATTCCGCGCATACGGATACGTTACGTTGGAATAAATCGGCGTTCCGTAGCCTTCTAATTCAACATTGGACGGAACCGGAATGGTCTCCCAGGAAGCGTCGTTGAAGCTGGTGCTGAAAAAGTCCTTCGCGGCCTTTTCGTGCTCTTCGATCGTCGGAGCCCAATGAAATTTCCACTCGCCGTTAAGCAAAATGCACCACGGACTCTCCATGCGGTCCTTGCTCAGTGCGCCTTCGGCCGTCGGGAACGGCATTTTTGTGGCGTGAGGCTCCTCCTTATTCACGCGGAAAACGGCCTGATCCTCCCATCGACGCCCACTCTGCGCGGAACATACGGAAGGAACAATCACGGCCAAAAGACCTGCGACAGACAGAATAGATGCGATTTTTCTCCCCATAAACATAATACACCTCTTTCTAATACAAACTCCTCAGGAACCTGCACATTCAGGCGATTCAGCCGATTAAAACAGACTCCAACTAGGTGAACATACTACGCATACCGCGCCATCGGGGCAACCCATTTTCAAAGGACTTCTTCCCCACCCGCAATCGTACCGATTTCGAAAATCCTAAGCCCGAATTACGAAACCCCAAACAATTCACAAAAACTCAAACTCGAAAACGGCTTCGTGTCACCCATTTTGGGAATTGAGCCGCATTTGAATTTATTATTTGTTTCGGATTTCGAGTTTAGAAATTCGAATTTTCCCTGATCAGTAAGGCACAAAGTTCACGAAGGGAGATTTGGCAAAATGATTTAGTGGCAGAACGATTCCCTATTCGTTGCTTTTCATCCATTCGTTGCAAATCAATCTCCAGACAAGCTAACCAGTACAGCCTGCACTACGCGCCGGCTCATTCACCTTCGGCCATTCCCCCAAACGCCACCGACGTAGCGGCGGCGCTACCCGTACCGCAGCCATCTTGGCTGCCTTGTTCCCCGTACCGCAGCCATCTTGGCTGCCCTGTTCCCCGTATCGCAGCCATCTTGGCGGCCACGTCGCTGAGCAGGCTGACCCCGAAACAATCTATTTAAACAGAATAATTAGGACAAAATGATTTTAGGGCAGAATGATTCCTGTTCGTTGCTTTTCATCCATTCGTTGCAAATCAATCTACAGATCAAGGCGATAATCAGTACAGCCTGCGCTACGCGCCGGTTATGCACCCCCGTTATCCCTGAAACCGGACAGGGCAGGCAGGATGCCCGCGATACAAGCAAGGCACAACCAAACTCCTCGACTCCTTGAAAAGATGCCGATAAAAGGAATTGAAAACATCGGCGCGGGGAGCATACGATCCCCATAGATAGGTTGGGTGTGCCGTGTTCCATCTCGGTTCACAGCTCAGTCCAACAAAAAGATGGCACCATGCGGGTGCCCTCATATCCGTCCAGCCATCAACGTTCCACGGGGGAATCTTGATCTTTGAGCCAAGCTGGACGGATAAAATCCTAATCGTTGGAAATTAAAAAGGAGATAAAATGGAACCACAGGAAAGAAGTCAGGAAATAATCGACAGCTTCAAAAAACGCAAAGTAAAACAACTGATAGTATCAGTTCCCGTAATTCTCGCGATTATCCCTTTGGTAATGCTTGAAGACTCTGCTGAAGAGGCTCTCTTTGGCTTGCCAGTCACCATTCTTGTGCCAGTTTGTATTGCGGTCTTTGTTGCTGGTCTTATTTTTTCAATGTTCAACTGGCGCTGTCCCGCATGTGGCAAATATTTGGGAAAAGCATTAAACCCTAAATTCTGTGTTAAATGCGGAGCACAACTAAAATAAAATTTTCCAACCATCGGCAAAAGGGGTCCGGCAAAAGGGGTCCGGCAAAAGGGGTCCGAAAAGGGGGCCGTCCCGTAATCTAGTAATTTTACGCAAATGTTCCCTTTTTTCTACCCGCTTTTGCATTCCCTCCCCCGGACGGACGATCCGTCGGGCGCCCTTTTTCAAACATAATGCCTACGCCCATCCATACGTCCTGGCGCACCTGAATCAGCATGAAGCCGCGCACGTGCGGATGATCGATTTCAGCTTTATGTAGGCCGTTTCCAGATCGTCATTGACGATCTGATTCGCATAGCATGAGGCGTGTTCCATCTCTGCGCGGGCATTTTCCAAGCGCTTCTGAATGACCGACTCTGCATCCGTTCCGCGTCCGCGCAGACGGCGCTCCAGCTCTTCATACGAAGGCGGCGAAATAAAGATATCCACAAATCCGCGGGCAATGGGATGACGCGGATCGAGACGCTTGATCGCCTCACGAATCTGCTGAGCGCCCTGCACATCGATATCGAGCAGCACATGGTTCCCCTCCTCCATCGCGAAGAGAACGGTATCTTCAAGCGTGCCGTAATAATTCCCGTGCACCTTGGCATATTCCAGAAACTCACCGTTTTTGGCACGCGTTTTGAACTCCTTCTTCGAGAGAAAATAGTAGTGCACGCCGTCCTTTTCTTCACCGCGCGGCGGACGCGTGGTGCAGGAGACGGAATAGATCAGCCTCGGCAGATCCTTCACCAAACGATCGCACAGCGTGCTTTTCCCTGCGCCCGACGGCGCGGAAACCACAATCATCAGCGGTCGCGAAAGCCGCGGCGCAATCGGTTTTTCATCCATCAGTCCGTGCGTTGTATCGTCCATCTCTTCTCTCCAAAATTGCGTAATGCGTAATGCGTAATGCGTAATGCGTAATGCGTAATGCGTAATGCGTAATGCGTATTAAGAATCACGCCCCTTACGAAATACGCAATACGTAATACGAGATATTTCCTCCCCTATTCCACATTCTGCACCTGCTCGCGGATGCGCTCGAGCTCGGTTTTAAAAGCCACCACGTGTCGCGTAATCTCCACCTCATTCGCCTTGGAACCGATCGTGTTGATTTCGCGGAACAGCTCCTGACACAAAAAGTCGAGCGTACGCCCTACTGGCTCGTCGCTCCTCAGCAGCTCATCAAACTGCTTCAGGTGGCTCCGCAGCCGCACGAGCTCCTCGCTGATATCGCAGCGGTCGGCAAAGAGCGCGACTTCTTTGATAACCCGCTCATCCTCGGCCAGTTCGTTCAGCCCGGCCTCTTCCAACCGCTGGAGCAGCTTTTCGCGATACGCGGCCACCACGCCCTCGGACAAACCGCTGACAATTTCCACCACCGCGCCCAGCTGGTCGATCCGCTCGCGCAGATCCTTTTCCAACGCCGCGCCCTCGGCCAATCGCATTCCGGTTAGACTCTCCAACGCGCTCTTGAGCGCCGTTTCCAAAACATTGCCCACATGATCCGCATCTAGATTATTTTGCTCAACCGTCACCACCCCCGGGAGCCGGGCAATGGTCTCCGCCGCCAGATCGTCACTCAGGTTGAGTGCCGCCGCACTTTTACGTAGCTCACCCACATACGCGGCTGCCAGTTTTTGATCCACCACCACACGCCCGGCAAAGCCGTCTTCGGCCTCCACACGGACTATTCCCGAAATCCGCCCGCGCGAAAAAGCACCGCGCACCAAACGCTGCACCTGCGCATCCAACGTGATCAGATTGCGCGGAAGATTTACAGTAATATCCAACTGCTTGCGGTTCACCGAGCTCAGCTCCGCCACCACCTGAATTCCCTCCGACGAAGCACACCCTTCGCCGAAACCTGTCATGCTTTTCAGTGCCATAAATATCCTTGATCCATCCTGCGCAAAACGCGACTCTCCCACACATATAAAGCTGTAGAATTTATGATTTATCCCGACATGTCACGCATTTTGATTAATGAGGCCAGCGGAACCCCCGTTGTTGAAAAGCTCCTCCTCGCCGAATCCACCGGCGATCGGATGCGCGGGCTGCTCGGCCGCGCCGATCTGCCGCTCGATACCGGGATGCTCTTGCGCCCGTGCCGCAGCATTCATATGTGGTTTATGCGCTTCGCCATCGATGCCGCCTTCCTCGATGCCGATCTGCGCGTTCTCAAGATCGCCCGCAACCTGCCGCCTTGGGCGCTCGGCTGGGCCCCGCGCAAAACCCATTGCGTGCTCGAAACCGCCGCCGGAGTCCTTCAGCACCTCAACGTCGGCGACCGCCTTTTAATAATAACCCGCCCTGCTGAGTTATGAATCCGCACAAAAGGAACTCTCCGTATAAGCATACACCCGCTTTTCGCCCCTTTTTGCCTGAGTCGGGTATTTCACTTTACAAACCTCCATTAAATGGATACCAATTTAGCCGTATTGAAACGGAATAGGAAAGGGTACCTGTATGCGTACAAAGAAAAGTTCGATTGAGATTACCGCGTTTGACCTCCAACGACTGAGGAAGCTGGTGGAGGAGACTCCACATGAAAAAAAGCGCGGAATCGACTATGTTGCCATGCTTCAATCCGAGCTGGATCGTGCGCGTGTCCTTGACTCGCAGGCCATCTCATCGGAAGTGGTCACCATGAATTCCACGGTGGTATTGCACGATCTGGATAACGGAGAAGAAGAAACCTATACGCTGGTATATCCCGAAAACGCCAATGCAGGGCAAGGCAAGATTTCTATTTTGGCCCCTATTGGTACAGCCATGCTGGGCTACAAGGTTGGCGATGTTTTTGAATGGGAGGTACCTGCCGGGATCAGACGCTTGCGGGTCGACAAGATCCTCTACCAACCCGAGGCGACAGGTAATTATCGCCTGTAGAGCGAGCCGACCTTTGGAAACAAGGTCCGGCCACGGCGTATCCAAAAAACTCCGTTTCCCTAAGCGCAGTGGATGGTGAATATGGACCGATAAACCACACAAAGGGGGCAATTGCCCTCTTTGCGTCCGTTTCCGTCCCGATGTCAAAAAACCGTGTGTGAACACTTCTCAGAACAAGGGTAACTCCGATCAAAAAAGTGCAAACATTGCCCTTGCCAAGGTGGGGGTGTTTATCTATGTTCTGCACCTCTTTTGAACAAAAAGGGCTGAGTAGCTCAGTCGGCAGAGCAGCGGAATCATAATCCGCGTGTCGTGGGTTCAAGTCCCTCCTCAGCCACCATTTCAGCGACGATTTATTCGTCGCTTTTTTTATTCTGCCTCATCTGCGGTATGGAAAACTTACGTTCCATAACAATATCCAGCGGAAGCACAACAATCAGCGCGAGCAACACGCCGGATATCATGCCAACCGTAAAGCCGAATCGTTCATAGCAATAATAGGTCACGGGGCCCACCGTTGCGATAATGACCAACAGAATGGTGGGCCAATAAAACAGACGATGTTTCCCTTTGAGCGGAGCTTGACAATGCGGACACTCAAAGCAACCAAACGGAGCCCCGAAATAGAGCGCCAGCGATAATTCAAACTTTTCATTGCAATGCGGACATTTCATTTCGTTCTCCGGTCTCACAATTCCTCGGGCGCAGCGTTCGCTTGATCAACACACCCCGCGCACGGATTGTTCCTACCGGAAAATTTTGCGGACGGAAAGTAAACAACCGGAAAATTAAGAGAAATTTCTCATGACGAATCGATCATGGATTGTTTTCCGCTCCGCGGTCGCTTTATATGCCAATACCGCAATGAGGCCGAAGAACGTTTTACAGCGGGCGTGAAATGTGAAACTCTGTGCGCTTTTTGAAGGAGAGTTGGGAATGCTGGCTTATACGTATATCATACTTTTGGTGTGTCTGTTTTTTCCGGGCGTGTATCTGTTGCGAAAAATGCTCTTTATGCTGGATGCATCCGGGAAAATGCCGCTCTATCCGGAAAAGCGCTTCTGTGAAGTCCGAACCGATTTTAAAGGTTCAGACGAAACATTGGAGCGGGTGCTGAATACACTGAAGAGCCTGCACTTCTCGGTGCGCGAACGGGAGGGCAAGTATATCTGTTTTGCATCGCCGCGTTGTCTGCATCCCATCCGTATTGAGGTCCGGCAGGATAAAAACAAAGTCCGCCTGCTTTTGACCGATGCCCACTGCAAAATGACCATTTCGACCTACCGAGAAAAGAAATATAAGGAAACCATCGACCGCGTTCTCGAGCAGATTAATACATCGCTTCAGGATCCCGCCGACGCGTAATGCAGCAGGCAACGCAATCATTCATCTTGGTCATTATCGCACCCGTTTGTAGTTCACGCTTCAGCGTGCCCCTGTTCCAGAGCGTTTTCCAGACAGCCTGAAGGCTGAACTACATGCTCCCTACCTGTTCTCTTTGAGAATCTTGCGGCTTTGCGTGAAAAAAGCTCCGTGCTCTCCGAGTCCTCCAGCGCAGCGAGTGGTAAATGCATTTTGACCGCAAAAAACGGGGCATTTTAATTTACAGTACCGTCCGTATCGCCAAACACCCTGGCCAGATGTTCGGCATCCTGCTTCTTGGTCAGCAGGCTCACAACCGGAACCGCAACGACCGAAAGCACCATGGCCATAGACGCAATTCCGGGCATGAACAACTTTCCAAAGTCGTTGTCCACCTTGGGCATCTCCAGGACGATGCCGACAATCATAGCGAGCAGCCCCACCACGAATCCTGACCAGGCGCCGGCCCGCGTGGTCCCCTTCCAGATGAGCCCGAACAGGTAGGGTGCCAAGAACATGCCGGAAACAAGCCCCCAGGAAAGAGCCATCAACACATCGATGGTAGGATTGGGCCAGATGGCCATGAAGAAGGAGAGGATAATGAAAATCGCACAGCAAACCCGCATGATGCCCATCTGTCCCTTCTGGCTAATGCCCGGACGGACAAACCCTTTGACGAGGTCGATCGAAATGACCGAACTGGAAACCAACACCAGAGAGGCCAGCGTGGACATGGATGCGGAGAGCATCAGCATGAGGATCACCCCGAAAAAGGCATCCGGGAGCGTGCCCGCCAGCATGAGCGGAACCACCGCATCCATGCCGTCCGGCGGAGGAACATTGCCGAGGAACACGCGACCGAAGGCCCCGGTGAAATAGGCCGCACCCCCAATGATCAGTGCGAAAACGGTAGAGATGATCGCCCCGCGCTGGATCGCCTTGTCGTCCCGAATGGCGTAGAATTTATGGAGCATCTGGGGCATGCCCCAGGTTCCGAAACTGGTCAGGATCACAAGGCCCAGCAGGCGGAGGGGTGCGGGACCGAACAGCCCCACGTAGTCCTTGCCGTCAGCCGCGCCATATTCCGCCAGCTTGGCCAGCCCGGCCGACACCCCGCCAATGTTGGGATGGGATAGGACATAGAGCATCATCAGGACGGCTCCGCCAATCATGATGAGCCCTTGAACGAAATCGTTGATGGCGGTTGCCACATAGCCGCCCAGCAGCAGGTAGACGGCCGTCAGCGCCGACATACCGAGAATCACCCAGACCATGGGGAGTCCGAAGGCATGCTCGAACAAAAACCCGAGCCCCTTGTAGATGGAGGCGGTATAGGGAACTAGGAACAGGAAGATCACCAAGGCCGCCACGATTTTCATGGACTTGCTGCCATACCGTTCGGCAAAATACTCCGGCATGGTGGAGACATTGAGCCGGTGGGTCATGGCGCGGGTGCGCCGTCCCAGTACGAGCCACGCCAGGAGACATCCAAGAAAGGCGTTGCCCAGCGCAATCCAGATCGTGGAAATGCCTATGCCCCAGCCGAATTTCCCGGCATAGCCAACAAAGACCACGGCGGAAAAATAGGATGTGCCATAGGCAAAAGCCGACATCCAAGCCCCCAGACTGCGACTTCCCAGAAAGAAGTCATCCATGCTGCGCACCTTCCGCCGGCTGTAGATGCCGATGGCTACCGTTACAATCACAAAAACACCCAGGGCCAGAATTTTCGCCACCATACCGCTATCCTTTCATCTATTGAACGACGCATTCGACTCCCCCTTATGGGAAGCCTTCCATCCCATGCCGTGTCACAGCGAACAGGTGTGACTCCCGGCACAACGCCTTTTTTCATTTAACCCAGAAGAGCTTTTCAAAGTAAAGCTCTGATTCTCTGACAAATCGAGAGCAGCAGGGTTTTTTGCTAAAAATCAGACGGCTTGGTTTGAAGCGCTTGACTAAAATCTATTCATCTCCCTGACTGCAACGCAGTTTAAAGACTATTTTCTTTCCTCTCTGATGTGCAGGAGATATAACTTATCTACTGGAATTGGAGATAGAAATGAAACTGCACAACATACTGTGGTCCGCTCTCTGTCTGGCCATTTTTTTTAGCACAGCCGTCTCTCCGGTCCGGGCCGATGAGAAAGATGAAAAAAACGCCGCCGAACAGAAAGCAAAGGCAGAGGCAGGAGCCGCTGCAAAGGCTGAAAAGGAGGAGGAATTAAAGGCAAAGATCCCTTACTCATTCAGCGATGTTGCCGACAACTTGGTCATTATTGAATGTACAACCAGCATGGGAAAAATGGTCGGCAGCGGCTTCATTGCTGAAATGGACGGCAATATCTACATCTTCACGAACCAGCATGTCATCATGGGCGCGGAAAGTATTGAATTTAAAACAGTCACAGGCAAAAAACTTCAGCCGCTGAGCGTGGAATTATCCAGAGAACGCGATCTCACCCGACTTCCGCTCGCGGAATGGGAAGAACCCCTCACAATTGCAAAAGAGATTAAAGACGAAGGCGAGGAGCCGGTCGCGGTATTTGGCAATAGCGATGGAAGTGGCGTGGCCACTAAACTCTACGGTGAGCTGCTGTCGATTGGCCCAGAATTGGTTGAAGTTTCCGCAGACTTTATTTCCGGCAACAGCGGAAGCGCGATCCTCAACAAAGAGAAACAGGTGATCGGTATTGCCAGCTTCGTGAAATACCCCGACGCCGACAAGATGAAAGAAGACACCAAGTTTGAAGGTTCAGTGCGGCGCTTTGGGTTTCGACTTGATGGGGTGGAATGGGTTACAGTTAACTGGCGGCAATACAATGAAAAATACGGAAAGCCCTATCTTGCAGCAGTCGGAATGAGTGAAGCGGTTTTTGAAATCATTACTGGCTGGGGAAACGACCCTTTTGCACATGCACCGACCGAAAACCTGCCGGACAGCAATATGAACAGTTGGGCACGCAAACACAACCAGATGGCGGATCGAGTCCAAAAAATCATAAATACCCAAAAAGTATCCGGCACTCAGCTGGCTAAAATCCGCGATGAAATTAAGCAAAGCGCTCAGGAGTTGGCAGCAATTATCCACCGACTCTCGGTAGAGATGGGGAAACAGGCGAACGATCCGGCACTGACTGGTTTTCTGCGCACAGAATTTGAAGAATATACCAAGGCTCTTGAAGATAATTCAGCAGTGGTAAAAGCAGAGGGCGAAGCACTCTCAAAGTACATTGACAGCTTGAAATCAGTCCTTTAATGAAGCCAAATGCTTCTCAAACTGAGCGATGCCTTCCATATCGTCTTTTCCAAGAAGGTAGTGGATGGCACCGTCAAGGTAGTCGAGCCAGAAAAGAAGATCCCTCCCCCGCTCCTCGGCAAAGCGTTCAGCAATCGATTCCATGGCCCTAAACCCGGCGGCGAACGCACGGTGTGCAATGTCGGTTGCCTCATCGATTTGAGCAAAGTCGGAACGCACCGCCCAAACGCTGAAAACAAAGGGAAGATCCGTCCACTTCTGCCACGCCTCACCTAAATCGATGTCGCCCTCGGGTGCGGGCTCGGAGCAGAGCGCACGGTCACCGATCATCACCACCGCATCAGGGGCCCGATCCGCACCGACATCCACCATTTCAATTTTCTGCTTAAAGTAGCGTCGCAGCAAAATTTCGGCCAGTGCGTTGGAGGTTGCTGAAGCGGGATCGCGCTCTACCGTCTTAATCTGCCCCATCCGCTTATTGCATTTGAGCAGCACACTGCGCACCGGGCCGTCTGCTGCCACGCCGAGTCCCGGGAGCATCTTGAGGTCGGAATTCATCAGAAAATGCGCCGTTGGAATGAGCGCCACATCGACGCGGCCCTCCCTCAGAGCGGGCACCAGATTGGCCGGATAATCATTCACCAGCCGCACGCGCGGATCCACTTCTGTAAGTTTATCCAGCAACGGCGCCGAATTACTGTCCGGCGCACCCGCAAACACAAATTCTGTTTTCTGATCCATTCAAAACGTTCTCTCTGCCGAAAAAATACAAATTGCACCGAGCAGCAGCGGGCAACGCTCTACCCGCACAAAGCCGGTCTCACAGAACATTTCTACCACCTGCTCCGACTGCGGGAAATCCTCAATTGACTCCTTTAGGTATCGAAACGCCGAAAAGCTGCCGAACAAAGCGCCCATCAGCGGAATAAACGGAGTATAGATCTTATACCCAAAACGAACCCAAGTCCGTTGCGGATAAACCGCCTCAAGCACCACCAGTCGACCGCCCGGCTTCAGCACCCGATGCATTTCTGTCAGGGCCTTCCGCCGCCGTTCTATGTTGCGGACGCAGAAGCCTGAAATGATGCCGTCGTAACACGCATCCCGCATCGGCAGCGCCGTCGCATCGGCCTTGAAGAACGATACCGAATCGCCAACGCCTTTTTCAGACGCCTTAGTCTTGGCGATATCGAGCATCCGTTCCGACAAATCGATCCCGTCCACCTGGACGCTCGGCGATTGCTCCAGCAATTCAAGAACCAGATCACCGGTCCCCGTTCCTATATCGAGGTAGCGCCCACCCGCCACCGGCCCAAGAACCTCCACCGCCTTCCGACGCCAGCGGCGATCCATCCCCAAGGAAATTGCGCGGTTGGCCGCATCATAGTTTTTCGCGATGCGGTCGAACATGGCGCGGTTTTCATCGGCGGAAATCAGGGTGTCGCGATCGCTGCTCATATTCATAGGGGAATCCCATACTCGTTCCACCGGTCGTACACGCGCTGTTCGATATCGGGATCAAATTCGACCGGCAGCCGATAACCTTCCTTCCACGTGGCGTCGATAAAGAGCGGGAAGTGCATCACGAGCTTGTTTCCCGCTAATTCACGGCGGGCTGGATGAATGTCCAGGTAGGGATCGAAGCGCGTAAACCAGCCCCAAAGCGCCATCCTATCGTCTCGAATATCGACATCCTCCGAAACCACGACCTGCAGGACGTACTGCTTCGTCACCGGATGTTCGGAGAGCACCTTCTGAATTTCGTCGCGATTAAAGCCCTTCGGCACCTGCACCATCAAAACCCCTTCACCGAAAGCACGAAGCTCACGAATAGCCGAATGCACCTCGCCCGGATTCGGCGGAGGCGGCGGAGCGGGACGCAGCGGAGAATTTTTTCCTCGATTCGCCAGCAACAGCAGGCGGCTGCCAAAGTTGATCGCCGGCCCCGTGAAATCGAGCGTATCCTGCGCCGTGGGCGCCATCAGATGCAAGCCGTCCATCGGATCGAGATGTTCCCGAAGCGCACGGCTCACGGCATAAAAATCGCGAACGTCCACCTCGTCGTCGCACACCATCAGCACCTTGGTCAGCGACAGCTGCCCCTCGCCCAGTAAGCCGAACGCATGCTTCAGCGCCTCGCGGCCGTAGCGTTGACGGACCGACATCGCGACCAGCGGATGGAAGCCCGACTCGGCATACGACCAGAGATCGACCACGGCATGCTTCAGCATTTTCAAAAAAGGAATGCACAACTCCTGCAATGCGTTGCCGATATAAAAATCCTCCTGCGGCGGCTTGCCCACGACCGTCGCCGGATAGATGGCGTCCTTGCGAGCCAAAACGCGATCGACGCGAAACACCGGGAAATCGGCGGAGTGGGAATAGTGCCCGAGATGGTCGCCAAAGGGTCCTTCCCTGCGCAGATCGCCCGCCGCCACGCTGCCCTCCAGCAAAAACTCCACCTGCGACGAAACGCGATGCCCGGTGGTCTTGCGCTGCAACACCTCCAGCGGCTTGCCAAGAATCAGGGCGGCAAACAGCCGTTCGTCCACGCCCTCGGGCAGCGGCGCGATCGCCGCAAGGGTCAGCGCCGGCGGGCCGCCCAGCGCGACGCTGATCGGCAACGGCTTCCCGAGCGCAACGGCCTGCTTGAAATGGAAACCGCCGCCCTTTTCAATCTGCCAATGCATGCCAGTTGAAGCATCGTCGTAGCGCTGCAACCGGTACATTCCGAGATTTCCAACGCCGGTTACCGGATCGGCCGTATGCACCAGCGGCAGGGTAAAAAAGTGCCCGCCGTCGCGCGGCCAGCATTTGAGCACCGGAAGCTGCATCAGGTTGGGCGGTTCATGCATCGTTTCAAGAATCGGCCCGGAACGAACGGTCTTCATCCGCATGTCGAGACAGGTGCAAATCGTGCGACGGCGGCCCCAGAGCTTCGAGACCGAAGGCGGCATTAACTCGTCCTTCAGACTCGCAATCTCCTCACCGATCTCCTGCGGATCGCGCCCAAACACCATGCGCACCCGCTCCGGCGTTCCGTAGAGATTGCTCACCAACCGATACGGCGAACCCTTCACCTGTTCAAACAGCAACGCCGGACCGCCCGCCGCAAGCACTCTGTGCTGAATGATCGTGATCTCCTGGTCCGCATCGACCTGCGTCTTGACGCGCACCAGATCGCCCTTCGCCTCCAGCGCCGCAATAAATTCTCTCAAATCCTTAAACATGAATTCACCCTGTCCATTCGCAACAGAGTACGTGCGGCAAGTGGAACTTGCAATGCAACACCCTTTCCAGATGCTGTTAACCCATCACGGTTGGTTGACGCTGTAGACCGGATTTCTCCGTTCGCCTGGAGGGGCGGCCTCCTTGGCAATCAGCTCGCCCCCTTCTGGATTGTTGCCATTCATGGGAAATGTAAACTTTTGGATTCCGTCGTGATCGTAGGGAAACGAAAGGTCCAAACCAAAACTCCAATAAAAAAAATTCGTTAACTTCCAAAAAGGCATCGCTCGCGCGTCCATACGTGGTAATATTTCACATCGAATAAACCCCAAGGATATTATTCCGTTTGGTGACTATGGATAGGATTGTCAAATTTGAGCAAGGGAATCAGAGTTCTGCAGAAGAACTGCTTCCGCTGCTCTACGAAGAGCTGCGCAAGCTGGCCTATTCGCGCATGGCGACGGAGCGGAACTCCCACACGTTGCAGCCGACCGCGTTGGTTCACGAGGTGTGGATTAAAATGGAGTCCAATGACAACATTTGGCACAACAGCGCCCACTTCTTTGCGTCGGCCTCCAGGGTTATGAGAGATGTTCTGGCCGACCATGCCCGTAGGCGGTCCGCTATAAAACGCGGGGGTAACCGCAAACGAATCGACCTCGATGATCTCGATTTGTATGAGCCGATGCGGGATGACTTTATCCTTTTAGTGGAGGATGCACTTGAACAGCTGGAAGAGCTTAATCCCAAGTGGGCCGCACTTGTCGTCATGAAATTCTACGGCGGGATGACCAATCAGGAAATTGCAGAGGAGATGGGCATCAGTAAATCCTCGGTGGAACGATATTGGGCCGCAGCAAAGGCCTGGTTGATTCATCAAATGACCGCTGATCGCGAAATAGGGCAGGTTCAAAATGGAAGATAAGCATCAATCCGACCGCACTGTTTCAGAACGAACCAACGAGATCTATTTTGCGGCAACCGAGATCGAAGATGTCAATGAACGCAATGCCTTCATTGAGACCTCCTGCGCTGACAATAATGAGATTCGTCGCGAAATTGAGCGACTCTTCAAGCTACAGGACCGGGCAACCGCAATTTTCGACAAACATTGCCTGACACAAATGCCAGCATCGGAAATGCCGCAAGGAATCCCCCGCCTGCCCGAATATTTTAAGTTGAAAAACTCGCTACTGTCCAACGATGAAGGGCTCGGGAAGCAGGTTGGAAAGTATAAACTGCTGAAAAAAATCGGCGAAGGCGGAGTGAGCAATGTTTATCTGGCTGAACAGATCGAGCCGGTACGCCGACAGGTCGCCCTTAAGATCATCAAGCCGGGTATGGACACCAGGAGCATCATTGCCCGATTTGAAGCGGAACGACAGGCGCTCGGCATGATGGAACACCCCAATGTTGCGTGCGTGCTTGACGCCGGTGAAACGGAAACCGGCCGCCCGTTTTTTGTCATGGAGCTGGTACACGGAGAACGAATCACCACCTATTGCGACACAAACAGGCTCTCCATACCCCAACGGCTGAAACTGTTCATTCAGGTATGCAATGCCATTCAGCATGCGCACCAAAAGGGCATAATACATCGTGACATTAAACCCTCCAATGTGCTGGTGACGCAACATGACGGCACTCCTTCTCCCATCGTAATCGACTTTGGAATTGCCAAGGCAACGACGCCGGATCTTCTTACGGAAAAGACCATTAACACCTCTGTGGGTCCCATCATTGGAACGCCAGCCTACATGAGTCCTGAACAAACCAATCTGACGCAAACGAATGTTGATACACGGAGCGATATCTACAGCCTTGGAACCCTGCTCTATGAATTACTCATCGGCAAACCGCCGTTCGATCATGAAAAACTGCTGAAGAATGATCTGGGTGAAATGTGTCGAATCCTGCGCGAGGAGGACCCGCCTTCGCTCTTAACCCGCTTTCAGGAAATGTCGGACGAAGAGCAAAAAGAGGTTACTCAAAACCGCAACATAGAACCGCGTCCATTCCTAACGATACTCCGTAACGACCTGAGTTGGATCCTTATGAAATCCATGGAAAAGGATCGGGAGCAACGCTACGAATCCGTCAGCGACATGGCTGTGGAAATTCAACGATTCCTAAATCATGAGCCGATTATTGCTCGACCGCCCAGCCGGATGTACCGCCTGCAAAAACTAGTGCGGCGGAATAGGGCAACCTTCGCCTACCTGACAGCAATAGGCATCGCTCTTCTCGCGGGTCTGGGAACTTCCACCTGGCTCTTTTTCAAAGAGCGGGATGCCAGAAAAAGCGAAATGCGTCTACTCGTTGAAGCGGATGCCCGCGCAAAGATTGCCCAAGCCGCCCTGCTGCTCAGTCGAGGGGCCTTCGCCGAGGCCGATCAAATGATGAAACAAGTCGAGATCCCGGTAGTTGAGCCCTCGCTCGAAGCCACCAGCGTATTTCGTGCGCTTGCGCAGTGGAACGTCACGCAGGGCCGCTGGGAAACGGCGGCAGAATGCTTTCTCAAACTGCAACAAGCCAATCAGTTGGACAAATCCAACACCACCACGGAAATAACGAGGGATTTACTCGGAGCAGGCCCCGCGCTCATCGTTGCAGAAAAACAGAACGAATACCGCGTGTTTGTGAAGGAAACACTTGGACGTTTCTTTGGAACCAGTGATCCATCCGCCGCAGAACAGGTTATTAAAAACAGCCTGATTCTTCCGACGGACAAAGATACGCTTCAACGCCTGGCTCCATTCGTCAAGATTGTCCAAGATGCAATCAATGCGGATGAGCCCTATGCACATGTAAACAGCTATCTGCTCGGCTGGCGCACGCTCGCATTGGCCCTTTACGAATACCGTTCAGACGACTTCGACCGTGCCCGATATTGGGCCGAAAGAAGCCTTAAATATGCGGACCGCGATCCGCCGCGCGTTGCCCTGAGTCATCTGGTTCTGGCGATGGCGCAAACCAAGCTCGGAGACCGGGAACAAGCCCGCACTACCATTGTCGGCGGGGAAAAGCTGATCGAAAACAAACTGCCTGAAGGAACGGAGCACATTCCCGGAATCGGCAACGCAAACTCAGAAGGCTGGCACGACTGGGTAATCGCGTATCTGCTGCTACAGGAAGCAAACCGTATCGTCAGAGCTGACTAAGTTATTCGGCGGCTTTTTGGGGCAAGTGGTCGCCGAGCAGGAAGTAGTCGAAGTCTACATAGCCGCCCGTTTCTTCGGTGGCAAAGTTGAAGACGCCAAACCGGTATCCACAAAAATGCTTTGGATATCCAAACGACACCTTTCTGGATTGCTCTGTATTCACCCACGTTTTTCCGTCAAGGCTGTAGTAGAAATACGCCCGTTCATTCCCGAAGGTTTTATAATCATTTAGCAACTTAATGTATACGCGCGTTACGTCATCGGGAACGGGAGCGATTACGGTTTCCGCCCAAGGGTCGTTGTTTGAAAACGAGCTGGGATTATCGTCGCCGACTTTGTTCCGATAAATGATAGATTTTTTGCCGTCTACCATCTTGACACCGCAATAGGCGTAGAGCCGGTTAAAAGCCGCGATGCCCGCCACGTCTCCGTTTTTCATCTTGCTGATATCCATAGCGATACTGCCGATGCTTTCTGGTCCGTAAGTCCGTGTGGTCAATACGTTTTTCGATCCGGTCATCACTTTATTCTGGGCGATCTCGCCGTTTGTAAGCCGAAGATAACCGGGTCTCGCTGTCAGGGACCAATAGCGATTATCTGGATTGTGGTTCCATTCAAAACCGAGCGCTAGGTTTGAACCGTTGTAGGTGTACGGGCCGGGGTTTACCGCCGTCCCTTTGTCATATTTTGTCTGGAGCGTATAGGCGGGACGCGTTTTGCCGTTGCTGAAATCGGTAGAATTAACAACGCTCTTTTTCTCGAAGGTTCCTTTTACGGGAACATCCATGGTCCGGGAAATGGTCTTGCTGTCATCCTTCGTCACGATGGGCCAGCCGTTTTCGTCGAAGGTGCATTGCGTCAGCACCAACCCTCGGCCTGCAGCGCCGCGGTTGTGCATGAAGTAGCCCATATAGCTGCCGTCCTTCATAGGAATAATTCCGCCTTGGCTGGCTCCTTCGCCTCGGCCCATACCGTCGTTGATCAGCAGTTTTCCTTCGTAGCCGGAATCAATGACCTTCGACTTGAAGACATACTGTATTTTGGTCATGCCTCTGGGCCAGCCGCACATGAACACATAATAGGTGTCGCCGACTTTGTACGCGTGTGTGGCTTCAAGGAAGGTGTTGTTTGCCCCGGCGATAGCGGTAGTCATCGCTGCGGTTATGATGGGCTTGGATGGTCCAGCCGGGGTTTTAAGATCGGCGCTAAGTTTCCGAACCTGGATGGTTCCGCTGCCGTAAAAGATGTACGGGACACCGTTCGGATAACCTTCTTCGGGCGGCTCAAACAGCATACCGCCGTCATGATAGGACGTGGTGCTGGTGATCTGTTCCCAGACTCCGTTTTCAATATCGTCCGTCACATAAAAATAATGCAAGCCGGAGGTGTTTGATCGGTGGGACGCATAAAACTTTTTATCGTACGGATTGTACGCCAAGCTAGGAGCCCACGATCCTCTGCCGTAATCATTTTTTCCGTTGCGCATGGCCAAGTCATCGTAGTCGTCCATGATGTTGTACACATAGTTCACCACTTCCCAGTTGACCAAGTCCAACGATTTCATGACAGCAAGGCCGGGAGAAAAGTGCATGGATGTGGTGATCAGGTAAAACGCGTCGCCATGCTGAATGATGCGCGGGTCCGGCGTATCGGTGTCTAACACGGCGTCATTGTCAAATGTACCATCCCCGTTGTCGCTGGACGTTCCGTAATAAACATTATCTTCCGTTGCGAAAATGCTGGACGGCGCACCCAATGCGCCAAGCAGGAGTGCAGTCAAAACAAGAGGAAGAGTTACAGCGCAAGCATTGTTTTTCATAAATAGCATCCTTTTTTACTCATAATAAATTCGTAGAAGTTACTCATAGCATCCGTTCCTGTTCTCGGGTTTTGCCATAATCCGCGAAAAAGCAGATTCGTCAATCTCGGCAAACTCATGAAGGTGGTGGTCGAAAAGCATAGCCCTCTCCAACGCGGATCATATCAGGGCCCGGGGAATCGGCATAGAGCGGCGGGTGGTATAGGTTCCGTCTTCGTTGTCCGACTGCCACGCCGCTGCATTCTGTCCGATTGTGGACGCCAACAGCAACAGAGCAATATCGCGATATGTTCAACGATGTTTAATAAGTGTCTCCTTTGGAATGATGTGAAAATCGATGTTAAGGTGATCGTGATTCCTTGTGTGCAAGCCAATATACCATATGAGAGTAATGAGTCGATGTTTCTATTTCAACTTCGGCGCACTCCAGGGAATCCATTTTTCGGAATCCAGATCCGTAAACTTGGATTGAAGCACTTCGGTCGGGCCTGCGTCCTCCTTGCCCAAAAGAAATTTGTCGAGATAGGCTTCCAGAACGGGCGTAAATTTTGGGCTCCAGGAACAGTGGGCAACGTCGTCCTCCGCCACCCCGATACGATCAGGAACGCCCAATGCTTTATAGACTTCCTTTGCCGCGAGGTGGTCGATCCGTGCTGCCTCCGCTCCCATTCTGGCCACTTGGCTGCTCTCGATCATCAATACGGCACGCGGCGCAATCAGCGCAATCAGCTCATGATGATCGATCGGCAGTTTGTCCGGGTCATTGTTGAACTGGCGCAAAGCCCGGGCATACCATGGGAAGTCGTCGGATCCACCCTGCGCATGGAGCAGGTTTTCAACTTCGACATGGTCGCGTTTTTCAAGCATGTCCGAATAACGCCAAGAAATGGTTCCGCCGCCTCCGGATTCCTGCGGGATGGTCAGCGCAATGCGTTCGTCGAAGGCTCCGGCATACAGCGCCATTTTACCTTGGAAAGAGCATCCGCTTACGGCGAGATGCTTGGTGTCGATCATGGCCTCGGGAAGTTGCTCCAAGGCATCGATGATTCGGCTCACGCCCCATGCCCAGCGCATCATATATCCCGCGGTCGAATCGGGATATAGTTTTGCGAAGTTGCCCGATTCATAGTTGATTCCCCCGAATCCCGTTGACGCCACCTGATCGCCTCTAAAGGTAATCGTGGCAATACCGCGCTTACTGAAGAGATCGCGAGGAAGGCTCCCCGTAGAACTGTTCATTCCAATAATGGCGGGAATCGGCTTGTCGGAAGGGGCTCCTTCCGGGCGGCTGATTTGGGCACTCATCTCAAAACTGTTGTCGCCTTCGCCTACGGTAATGTGGATTACATTTCCCTCCAGCGTTGCCTTGAACGTGCTCGGCTTCCCGGGTTTTTCACCAATGACATAACGCTCGATCATGTCCTTGATTTCGGAGCGACGGACTCTCCATTCTGCCTTTGTAGTGATGCGGGTTCCATCGGCTTTCAGGAAGGGATCCGGCAGATAAGAAATCGGCTTGAGTTCGCTGAACTCGGGGAGTTTCGGAGCCGGTACGTCTGTGCCCATGTCTTCCTTGTCATACACGAGGGGCATTCTATAAGGCAAACTGTCACCCGATATGTTGTTGTCCGTCTTTTTGTTTGTGTCATTCTGGCCTTGGGTTTCCGCAGGACCCAACAGGTAGAAAGAAAACAGTGCGCCGAGCGCAATTCCTCTTAGTTTATTAAATTTCATTTTATCGTGCTCCATTTTTTATGATCTCATGCATCATTGAGATCGTTATTTACAACGAATCGTTGTGGTTTCCGTTGTCAGTCCGGTTGATCTCGCTGTTACTGTTATTGTTCCGGCCTCGCCGGGTTTGGCTTTCACGATCACCAGGGCAAGCCCGCTGAACGCCTTGCGGTCATGGGACGGGAATGCGTTCAAGTCCGTCGGATCGCCATTATCGGTGGCCACAATCTCGCCGGGGCCGGAAATCTCGAAGGTGATTGCATTATCCGCGTTCGGAACCGTTCGTCCGTCCTTATCCAGCACGGACAGTGTTACAAACGAAAGGTCGGTTCCGTCAGCCGCGATGGTTTTCCGATCCGGCTTCAGCGAGAGCCCGGCGGCCGCTCCAGTGGTTTCGACCGAATCCTCCGCCCACTTTTTGCCGTTTTTATACGCAACGACCTTCAGTTCGCCGGGCTCATAGGCCACATCATCCCAGCGCAGGCGGTATTCATATTCGCCCTTTTTTTTGCGACCCAGCGACTCGCCGTTCAGGAACAGTTCCGCTTCGTCGCCCGAGGTAAAGACGTGCACCGGCGTTATTTCGCCCACGCGGTCCGGCCAGTTCCAATGCGGCAGAATATGCGCCATGGGGAGATCCGGTCTCCATGCTGCCTGATAGAGATAAAAGCGGTCTTTCTTGAATCCAGCCAGATCGATGATTCCAAAGTAGGAGCTGCGGGCGTTGTAGTACGGCGTCGGTTCGCCCAGATAATCCCAGCCGCTCCAGACAAACCCGCCGCCGACAAATGGGTTGCGGGCCATGGTCCCGAGCACTTTATCGGCGGAGGAGCCGAATGGTGCGGTGTAGAGCTCATATGCGCTGACATACTGTGCAACCGGATCGCCGCCCGCGCCGTCCTTGACCGGCGCACTTATTTCGTCGGTCACGGGGAAGAGATAGGTGCCCCTTGTGCTGAGCGCGGCCGCGTTTTCACTGCTTACGATAACCTTTCCTGGAAACGTTTCATGAAAGCTGGCGTACAGCGGTGGCGTGTTGATTCCCTGCAGGCCCGCATACGCCGGCGCATTCCGAATGCCTTCACCTTGGTAGTTCAGGGTGATCATATCCATGGCCACCGGAAATGGCATGTCGGGCTTGGCATAGTTCATCGAAGCGGTCGAAGGCCGCGTTGCATCCTCTTCCTTGACAATATCGTGGAGCCGCTTCACCCATTTTGCGCCGTCCTCGCCGGTATACTGTTCGCCGACCTCGTTGCCGAAGCTCCAGGCAAATACTGACGGATGATTCCGGTCGCGGCGGATGAGCGAACGCAGGTCCTGCTCATACCATTCGGGGAAGATGAGGTGGAAATCCAGATCGGTTTTCTTCCGCTCCCACACATCGAAAACCTCATCCATGACCAGAAAGCCCATGCGGTCTGTGAGTTCAAGCAGCTCGGGTGCCGGCGGGTTGTGCGCCATGCGAATGGCGTTGCAGCCCATTTCTTGCAGAATTTCCAACTGGCGTTCCGCCGCACGGAGATTGAATGCGGCACCCAGCGCACCAAGATCGTGGTGTTGGTTTACCCCTCTGATTTCGATCAGCTGCCCATTCACCAGCAAACCCCGGTCGGGATCAAACTCCAGCGAGCGGATGCCAAAGCGCGTTTCATACACATCGACCGGAACGCCGTTCTGAATCACCGAAGTAACCGCAATGTAGCGGTTCGGCGTCTGCTCCGGAACCGGACCCCACAGCCGGGGATTCTTGATCTCAACCTCGCCGCTCACCATGGCACTTTCCCTGGCGGCAACATCTACGTTTTCGGCAGGAATAATCGCCACAACCTTGTTGCCCCGATTGCCTTCGGCATCGAGTTCATAAATCCGGGTTTCGACACCTATGCTCAGCGCCTGCGCCGAGTCATTATCCACCTCGACCTTCAGCTCCACCACGGCCGATTCTGCGGAAACCTCCCGCGCTGTTGCAAACGTTCCCCATTGCGCCACATGAACCGGCTCCGTTTTCGTCAGCCAGACGTTCCGGTAAATCCCACCGCCCGGATACCAGCGCGAAGAGTTGGGTGGATTGTCCAATCGGATCGCAATCTGGTTTTCCCCGCCGGGAACAATATACGGCGTGAGGTCCAGCCGGAACGAGGCATAACCGTACGGCCAACCGCCCACCAGGTTTCCGTTCAGCCAAACGGTTGTGTATGACATTGAACCGTCAATATCCAAAAAGATCGACTTGCCCGAATCTGCCGCCGAAATGTCCAGTTTTTTGCGGTACCACGCAACGCCCCAGCTTTTCAGTCGTCCCATTCCACCGTACGGCCCATCCTTCAGAAACGGTCCCGAAATCGCCCAGTCGTGCGGCAAATCCAGAAGCGTCCAGGAGCTGTCGTCAAAATCCGCCTCCGCAAAGACAACGCCTTCGCTCGGGGGTGCTTCTTCCGGACGCGCATAGCGCTTTGCCGGATCTTTGATAAAACGGTTGCCGCTCGGCATGATCCACGGCTTAAGGATCATCGCAGAGCCGCGCTCAA
>JAAYDL010000377.1 GCA_012729265.1 Lentisphaerota bacterium
CGAACCAGACACGAATCGATCTCATCCGGGCGGGAACCGCCCCCGGTCTGCCAACTGGGAGCGGCACTCCTCTTCGAGGATTGCACAATCCATTTCACAGGAAAAAGGATTTCTCCGACGTAATAGAAATTCATTCTCAAAATCCTTTTTCCCTACATGCATTGAATTGATTGGGAAGACATACAAGACACGAAGCTTGGGTGCACGGATTTTCGACAAAATGATTTAGGACAGAATTATTACCGAAGGAGCATGGGAGTTGGAACCACCGATGAACGTAGATGGACACTAATTAGAAGATTCTTTGCGTCTTTATTTCTTAGCGGTCAAAAAGTCTCGGTGTCTTCAAGCGTAGCGGGCGGTAAAAAGATAGCTGAGGGTGCATGGAATCAGGCAAAATGATTTTGGGCAGAATTATTACCGAAGGAGCATGGGAATTTGACCGCGACGACGCAAAGATGCGAAGCTTGGGTACACGGATTTTAGACAAAATGATTTAGGACAGAATAATGATAAGGGTGCATGTGAAAAGGCCCTGATTTTACTGATCAGGGGAAATTCGAGTTTCTAAATTAGGGCTTAGGATTTTTGCAATTGGAAAGATTGAGGTTTATTGAGCGAAACCGGGCGGCGTCTTGACAATAAGTGGCTTCTGCACTATACCGTCACTTTTAACCTGTTTTTAGGACGATTCTTCGGGGGGCGGCTCCCGTCGTCTGGAAAACGTATATGAAGGGCGGCGTTGTTCGACTTCGCCATAAAGTCCGTAACCTACTGAAGAATGATAGATATGAATAAAAACCGCAAAATACACATGTTGTCCGCTGCCGGCTTACTGGCTGCGGGTTCTCTCCTGACCGGGTGTGCTTCTTCTGAACCTACATTAGCGAGTGCCTATGAAGATCACGGAATTTTGATTGGTGTCGCGTTGAACCGCACCATCACCATGCAGGATCCGAATGTCGAAGCCGACAATACCGACCGTACCATGGAAGAAGTCCTTATGGATACGGCGCTGGCCAAGAAGGAATTCAACCAGATCGTGAACGAAAACGACCTGAAATGGGTGCTGGTTCAGCCCAACCCCGGCCCGGAAGGATATAACTGGGAACCGGCGGATGCCTTCGTCCAATTCGGCTTGGATAACGACATGTACATTTGCGGACACACGCTGGTTTGGCATAGCCAGGTTCCGAACTGGCTCTTCCAGGCGGATCCCTATGCAAAACCGGAACAGAATGCCCAGGCCCAGCAAGGACCATGGGGCGGTATGCGCGGGCCGGTTGAACCCTTGGCGACGCGGGAGCAGCTGCTTGAACGTCTGCGCGATCACATCCATGCCGTGGTGGGTCGCTACAAGGGCAAAGTCAAGGTTTGGGACGTGGTGAACGAAGCTCTGGCCGACGGCGGTAACGATGTGTTGCGCCAGACGTATTGGACTCGGATTATCGGTGACGACTTTATTGTTAAAGCCTTCGAATATGCTCACGAAGCGGATCCGGATGCGATCCTGCGCTACAACGATTACAGCCTGGAAAATCCGGCGAAGCGCGAGCGCTTGAAAAAGCTGGTGAAAATGATTCGGGATGCCGGCGTTCCGATTCACGCGATTGGAACCCAGACTCACCTCAATGCCGACATCACGTTTGAGACCATGGACGAGACCTTTACTGATCTGGCGACGCTTGGGCTGCCGATCCATATTACGGAACTGGACGTAAACGTCGCGATGGGCGGTCGCCGCAGTACCAGTGCTAATCTCGAGGATAATGCTGCGCTGACTTCGGGCGGCTTGGTGTCTGAGGCAGACCAGCAGCTGGCGGATGCTTACGAAAACCTGTTCCGGGCCATCCTGAAGCACAAAGAAAATGTTACCATGGTGACCTTCTGGGGCATCAACGACGACGTTTCCTGGCGCAGAAATGGAAGCCCGTTGCTGTTTGATGCGCAGGATCAAAAGAAGCAACCGGCCTACGACACCGTGATTAACATCGGGTTGCAGGGCGAATAGGGAAGCCCGGAAGACTCTGGCGAGCTGAGCTGTCGCTGTGCGGAAAATTTTTTCAGCCGTAAAAAATATAGAAAAGGAGAATTGTCATGTATATTTCTAGTCGTTCCATTCTTGCAATCCTGTTGCTGCCATGCGTGGCGTTGGCGCAGCAGGCCAATGTCAATCTGGACTACAACCCCCAGAAAAACACCGACAATTTGACCGCTTACAGCGCTCCGCTCAACTCGCCGGAAGTTCACGACGACCAGACCGTCACGTTCCGTCTTCGGGCCCCCAACGCCAAGGAAGTGCAGTTGACCGGCGTGGCCATCCAGACGGCGCTGGGGGGAGGTCGCGGTGGCAGGGCGTTCACTAAGGGCGAAAACGGGGTTTGGACCCTGACCGTCGGGCCGCTCAAGCCCGACATGTACATCTACTATTTCAACGTGGACGGGGTGCAGATCGCCGATCCAAGCAACTCCATTGCGGGCTTCACGGCGATGCCGCCCTACAGCCAGCTGGTGGTGCACGGCAACGGTCCGGCCTACTACGACGCGAAGAACGTGCCCCACGGAAACGTCACCCGCCACGTCTACCATTCCGACGTGACCAAGGGGGAACGCGAGCTGTATGTCTACACGCCGCCCGGCTATGACCGCACCAAAACCTATCCCGTGCTCTACCTGGTGGGCGGCAGCGGCGACCTGCCCTCGAACTGGGTCTACGACGGACGCGTGAATTTCATGATGGACAACCTGCTGGCGGAGGGGAAGGCGATTCCCATGGTGATCGCCATTCCCAACAACCAGGTGCTCCATCGCAACCATCCCCAGCATACGGAACTGACGTTCAAACTGTTCGAGGAAGAGATGCGCAAGCATGTCGTGCCGTTGGTCGAAAAGGAATACAGCGTGCGCAAGGATCCCAAGGGGCGGGCGCTTTCCGGCTTGTCCATGGGCGGACGCCACACCCAGTTTGTCGGGTTCAACTCGCTCGACCTCTTCGCCAACTTCGGCGTGCTGAGCGCAGGGGATGCCAACAGCGAAGAGGTGATCAAGGATTTCCTCAACGATCCCAACGTCAACGACAAGGTGGAATATCTCTTTGTGGGGCAGGGCACGGGAGAGGCCAGCGGCTTTATCGGTGCGCGCTGCATCGCTCTGCATGAAGCGCTTGTAAATCACAAGATCGAGCACGAGTATTATGTCGGCGGCGCGGGCGCCCATGACTGGGCCACGTGGCGACACCTGCTCTACTACCGCTTCCTGCCGAACCTGTGGCGCACCGAATAGCGCTAGCAAAGGAATAATAAAGGATTTGTTTCCGCCGTTTTTCCACGCGGGTTGCGGGAGCGCACGTATAGTCCACCGATCATGGAGAGTGGGTACATCGAGAAGAAGCGTATATTGATCGTCGAGGACGAGCCGTCGATTGCGGACAACATTGCCTTTGCGGTCGAGACGGAAAACATGGAGCCGGTGCGCGCCGGGACGGCGGGCGAGGCGTGGCGTTTCTTGCAGGCCCAGCCGATCGATCTCGTCGTGCTCGATGTCGGCCTGCCCGACGAAAGCGGCTTCGATTTTTGCCGTCGCATCCGCAGCCGGTCCGATGTGCCGATCATTTTTCTCACGGCGCGGGAGCAGGAGATTGATCGCATCGTGGGGCTGGAGCTGGGGGCGGACGACTATATGGCCAAGCCGTTCAGTCCGCGCGAGCTGACGGCGCGCATCCGCGCCATCCTGCGGCGCAGCAACGGCAATCGTCCGCCGGTTCAGCCGATGCAAACCCCGTCGGTGTTCGAGATCGATTCCCTGCGCAAGGAAATTATTTACCACGGGCGGCCGCTTGGTCTTTCGCGCTACGAATACCGCATGCTGGAGCTGATGATCCAGCATCCGGGCCAGGTGTTTTCCCGGGAGCAGCTGATGGAGCATGCGTGGGACGAGCCCGGCGCGAGCCTTGACCGGACGGTGGATACGCACATCAAGACGCTGCGCTCGAAGCTGCGGGAGATCGATCCCGATTCGGACTGCCTCCAGACCCGCCGCGGCTGGGGCTACTGCTTGAAGGTGGATCCATGAAGATGCGTACACGCCTGCTGCTGACCTCGTTGGTGCTGCTGACGGCGGGCTTCTACTGGCTCGTCGACTGGATCGTACGCGATGTCCGGATGCACTATTTCATCACGATGGAGGAGTCGCTGGTCGATACGTCGGTCGTGCTGGCCGAGCAGTTGGCGGATCAGGTGTCGAATGGCGTTGTCGAGCCGGACGAGTCGTTCACCGCAGCCTTCGAGCGGGCGGGGCGCCGTCGATTGTACGCGCTGATCTACGACCATGTGAAGACCAACATGAACCTGCGGGTAGTCGTGGTCAACTTGGACGAAGAGGTGCTGTACGATTCGCGCGGCGAGCTGGCCGTGGGCGAGGAATACCGATGGCGCGACACGCGGCTGACGCTGAAGGGGGAGTACGGGGCGCGGGCCTCGTACGAGATCAAGGGCGATCTCGACAGCTTCCATTTCTACATTGCCGCGCCGATCATGGTGGAAGGCGAAATCGTGGGCGCGGTCACGGTGGGGAAGCCGGTCCGCAGCATTGCGCCGTTCATGAAGCAGGCGCGCAAGCGGCTGGTTTTTTCCAGCGTCATTGCGTTTGCCGCCATCCTGCTGATGCTCGTTCCCGTGTCGGTCTGGATCATTCAGCCGGTGCGGGCGCTGACGGACTATGCGCGCGCGATCCGCGATGGCCAGGCCGCCAAGCGCCCCCGGCTGGGGCATGGCGGCGAGATGAGCGAGCTGGCCGACGCCTTCGAGGAGATGCGCGATGCGCTGGAGGGGCGGCAGTATGTCGAGGAATATGTCCAGGCGCTGACCCACGAAATGAAGGGTCCGCTCGCCGCCATTCGCGGGGCCGCCGAGCTGCTGGAGGAAAACATGGAGCCCGGGCAGCGTAAGCGGTTTCTCGATAATATCCGCGCCGAGTCCGACCGGCTGCATGGGCTGGTGGATCGCATGCTGACCTTGGCGGCGCTGGAAAAGCGCAAGGGATTGGTGCAGGTCGAGACGGTCGATGTGGGCGGATGGATCAACGACGTAGCCGATAGCCTTGCGCCCGTGGCCCGGAGCCGTCGGATCGAAATCCGCCGGAACGTGCCGGAAGGGCTGGCGCTGCGCGGCGAATATTTCCTATTGCGCCAAGCGCTGGCCAACCTGCTGCGGAACGCCATCGATTTTTCGCCCGACGATTCGGCGGTGGAGCTGGTGGTCCGCAAGGAATCGGGGATTGTGTTTATCGAGGTGCTCGACTGCGGATCGGGCATTCCCGACTATGCCCCGGAGCGGATCTTTGAACGTTTCTACTCGCTGCCCCGGCCCGCAACCGGCAAGAAGGGTTCGGGGCTCGGGCTCAATTTTGTGCGGGAAACCGCCAGGCTGCACGGCGGCGACGTCCGGATCTCCAACCGGCCCGGCGGCGGCGTCTGCGCCAGCCTCTTCATTCCGGTCGAGGGGTAGGGCGCAGAAGGTAGGGCGCAGAAGGTAGGGCGCTTTCGCCGCACCCCTTTTCCGCTACCTCATCGTAATAGGTTCCATCGCTCGCGCCCCCAAGCTTCGCCTCACGCCTCACGTTTCAAGTTTCAAGTTTCAAGTTTCAGGTTTCAAGTTTCAAGTTTCAGCTTCATCTCCACGCATTGCTGATGTCTTCGTCAGGAAGAATTTGTCGGGAATGTCTGACGGTCAGAATTGAAACAACCTTTGGTTCTACGCGGTAAATGATTCGGTAGTTCGCAATAACCAGTTGCCGAATATCTTTCCGGTTGATTTCGGGTAAGGATTGTCCACTTTCTGAAAAATCCTGGACTTGTTCTACTCGGTCAAAAATAGAAAGAACCCAGCGCTCTGCCGCCATGGGATTGTCTTGGGCTATATAATCTGATATTTCTCCAATACGTTCGACTGCAAGGGGAGACCATTGAATCTTCATCTGGATATTCTCTTCAGAATCATCTCTTTGGCTTGTTCATGGGGAATGCCTTTGCCTTCATCAATCATGGATTCTCCCATGGCGATATCTTCCAGTAATTCCAACCGTTGCGACATGGCCTCAAATTCAGCGACATCAATCAGTACTGCTGCGCTTTTTCCGTGTTGGGTAATTACCACGGGTCGCTTTGATTTCTGAACCTGCTGAATGCATGCTGCTGTATGTGCCCGAAACTCAGACATGGGCTTAATATCCTGATCCAGAAGTAATCTCTGCATAATCACGCTCCTTATGTGTACAGAAAACGGTATCGTATAATGTACAAATGTCGATCCTGTATTCGGAATACTATTGGACAGAACACTACGTGTGACCCGCAGGAATGGTGGAGCGCCTATCCGAAATTACAGAAAGGGGGTTGCTTTATCCTCGTTGCTCTGCTTCCGTACCGCCGCCATCTTGGCGGCCCGTCGCTGAGCAGGCAACCCCGGAAAAAGCGTTCTGACCGCTCATTCCTGTAGGCCGAGTCCCCGTACTGTACCGCAGCCATCCTGGTTGCTCTGCTTCCGTACCGCAGCCATCTTGGCGGCCCCGTCGCTGAGCAGGCAACTCCGGAAAAAGCCTTCTGACCGTTCATTCCTGTAGGCCGGGTCCCCGTAATGTGCCGCAGCCATCCTGGTTGCTCTGCTTCTGTATCGCAGCCATCTTGGCGGCCCGTCGCTGAGCAGGCAACCCCGGAAAAAGCCTTCTGACCGTTCATTCCTGTAGGCCGGGTCCCGTACTGTCCGAAGCCATCCTGAAAAGGTGACAGTGAAAAGGTGACAGGAAAAGGTGACAGTGTACACATCTGTACATTTCGGCTGATTTTGTGGAGCAGGACTTAGGGGAAAAGAATGCGTTGCGTAAGAGTGATGAACGCAAGGAGATGGTGAGCTGGTTGTTGAGCCGGAAAACAGCGGTGACGCAGGAGTGGATCGCGCAGCAACTGGGGATGGGGAGTCGTGTGAATGTGAGCCGAGCGATACAGCGAATCGAACGGTCAAATGATGTGTTGATGAAGCAAAAGAAAGCAGAGCTGGAAGAAATGTACATATGTGTACACTGACACCTTTTTAAGGGTCGATTCACCATAGCCCGGGGCAAACGAAGTGCCGCCCTGGGTGCCGGTTCCCATTATCGGTGTGCCCCGAAGGGGCACTTCAATTTGAGAATGGGCGGCCCGAAGGGTCGATTCACCATAGCCCGGGGCAAACGAAGTGCCGCCCCGGGTGCCGGTTCCCAAAGTCCGTGTGCCCTGAAGGGGCACTTCAATTTGAGAATGGGCGGCCCGAAGGGTCGATTCACTATAGCCCGGGGCAAACGAAATGCCGCCCTGGGTGCCGGTTCCCATTATCGGTGTGCCCTGAAGGGGCACTGCAGTTTGAGAATGAGCGGGCCTTTGGGGGGAAGCATGTCGGAAGCGTTTAGACGGCGACCATCTCATACCAAATTAACCTGAATAGAATTGAAACCACGAAATACACCAAATACACGAACGTGGGTAATGCAGTAATTCTCTTTTCGTACTACTATCCGTCCACTTCTTGTTTTCTATGCACGTTTTATTAAACACCCGCTACGCTCAAGGCACCAAGAACACCAAGCTTGGAGCCCTTTGTGCCTTGGTGTTTATTGGTTGCGGCTATGCCG
>JAAYDL010000378.1 GCA_012729265.1 Lentisphaerota bacterium
ACAACAACGGCGGCAACGTCGCCGAAGGGCTAGAGGCCATCCTGTACGTGCCGAAGATCGTCACCGAGACCGTCGCCACCTCGCCGCCCAACCGCGCGCGGAAGACCATCGGAGTCGGGGAGGAGGTCAAGCTTTCGGTGGTTCCTGCTGTTACAACAAGCGCTGGAGACATTACGTGGGAGTTGGACGGTAGCGGGATATTAGATAAAAACTCCGGCGTAACGAATAAGTTTACAGCCCCAGCTCGCAACGCGACCACTACCATTACGGCCAGTTTTAGTTCGGGCGCATCCTGTTCGACGGTGTTCCAAACCATCGAACCATCGGATATCGTTTTTGAAAACAACATGACCGCGAACTATTCTGGATTCGCACCTCCCCAATTTGATTTCTACGCTGTATGTTATTGGGCGAATGTCTATTTCTTGCCGGACACCGTGAATTTCGGCAGGATGAAAGTGTGTGAGTCGTATGCTCAGACCCAGACCCTCCCCGGATATTTTCAAGCTTGTCCGCCCAAACCGCATTCGTCGTGGGAGAACGCGCCGCTCGATGTGGTGGGATCCGTCGTTGTCCCCGGCAGGGGAACGAAAGCCGAATGGAATCCCGGGGATCAGATACAGGGAACATCCGACTATATCCACGTGGTGCCGATAAGTGACGGCTACGCATGGTGGGACATACCGTGGCTGTTCAAAGTAGGTAACGGTGCGTACAAGCAAATCCGCATTGTGCGTCAGGATTATCGCTTGATCGGCGACATGACCAACGCGACGCTCCGTGTAACCAAAGGCGCATCGGGCGCCGAAATTTCGACGGGAGAAACCACACTCCGCTTCATTACGCCTTAAGGAAAGGAATCACAATGAAAATCAAGTGTTTGCTCGCGATAGTCGCCAGCGTTTGGCTGGCCAAGCATCCGTTCTCAATGCATGCAAAAGAAATCATCAATCAGAATTTTGCGGATGTACAAAATGTTGTCTCGCAGAATTTGGTTGCTGCAAAGAGCGGAGACATTGAAGCATTGCAGGAAGCCAAAGACGCCTTGCCTGCCATTGTTAGTACAGACACGATAAAAATATACCGCCATGTCACGGATGAAGAAACCTTCTTTCTTAAGCTCAAAATTCTTAATGTCGCCAACGAATTGGTGGACAAATCCTTTGATCCCAAAAGGGTAACACGGGCAGGAAAGTTCGGGATCATTCCTTGGCCGGCGGAGGAAGACAGGCCTGAAAGTCTTAAGGGGAAGCTTTTGTGGAGGCCAAGACAGAATCCAGACGACTACAAAGAAACGGATCCAGATCTGTACGCTTATTACAAACCGCTCTATGAGGAAAACCTGCGGAACACAAAAAAGCACGAACACCAGAGGATTGCCCGAACTATTCGCGATGACATGTTAAGGGATGCAAAAGATGGACTGAAATTCGAATGCGACAGAGGCAACGATTCTCGGAATTTCGGCCTTTATCTCCGTCTGGTTGACGAGATCATTGAGGACAAGCAACTGCGCGATGAAATCCTTTCTGACATTCCGCCCGAACGCCGTCTGCCGGAAACACCCTCGAAAGAGAAATCAGCCCCATGACCAGCCGTTTTTTTTGAAATGATGAACAGCATTAGTTTTCGCCAGGTCAGGATGGCCTCCGTTTTTTTCCTGATAGCAGGGTGTGGGAT
>JAAYDL010000379.1 GCA_012729265.1 Lentisphaerota bacterium
ATCCGTCCACTTCTTGTTTTCTATGCACGTTTTATTAAACACCCGCTACGCTCAAGGCACCAAGAACACCAAGCTTGGAGCCCTTTGTGCCTTGGTGTTTATTGGTTGCGGCTATGCCGCGCTGCGTATTCTGTGGCTCCATTCTGGACCGGCGATGAGCTCATCGCCGGCGCCATAGAAGAATTGAAGCCAACTATTCCCAATTCTTGCGCTGCATATTGGTCCAAGGCGATTTGGACATGATGCAGTCGTCTCCGATAAAGTATTGGCCCGCTTCTTTGTCGTTGTAGGCCCAGTAACGAATCCAAGCGATCATGGTCGGCGTTTCGACGCCTCCCTGAACGCCGTTTAACGTACGTGTAATGTATCCGTGATCGGCATCCTCTACCAAGGCAAAGATCGTCGACTCCTCTAATGCTTCGTACGTAGGGGCCAGCCAAGACTGCCCGTCTCTCATGATATCTTTTGTTCCGCCCATCAGGAGGAAGCTTGCGTTGGATTCATCGATCGGTTTTGCACTGTGGCCATGGATCGAAACCACCGCGATGATTGCGTCGTGGCCAGCGACATCGACCGCGGCGGTGCCTCCCACCGAGTAGCCCATCGAGATGGCGCGATCAACAGCGAGTTTGCCCTCGAACATACTGCCCGGCGTAGCGTTTTGCGCAATGAGCCAGTCCAGGCCATCGGTCATGCGGCGGTTGTTTTCTGAACTGCCCGGTCCGCCATTGAGGGTTTTGCTGATGATCACGAAACCGTGCGAGGCGATTCTCTCGAGCAGAGGCATCAGTGAAGAGGGTGCACTTCCGATACCGGGTCCAAAGATGATGGGAGCGTGCAGAAAGCGATCCTCTCCCAGCACACCGAGCGTTTTGGGCCGGACGATTGTATACGTTCCGTCCGGACCGGTTTCGGTTTCGCTGGAGAACTCGAACGGCCCGAAGTCCGAGTAGTCGTTGACTGCGGGCAATGCTGAGGGCGCGTCGCTAACCGCATTGACGTCGCTGAGTTCTGTATTTTTACCGGACGGGTCGGTCGAGCATCCCACGGCAAACACCCCCAACAAAACAAAGCACAATTCAACAATTCTTCTTCTCATAATCGCCTTCCTTTAGTGAATATTTTTAAACGAGCAACGACTAGACGGACACTGTCTCCCACAAACCGTCACCATTCGTAAATAACTTTCCATCCCGGAATTGATAAACATTTTACCTTACACCGACTCCTGAATAACCTGCTCAAGATATTCGATCATTTCCCGCGAGTTCCTGTCCCAACTGAATTCCGCAGCGCGTCGAAACCCATTCTCTATTAATCGGACCTGCAACTCGGAGTGGCTTAGTATCGACTTAACCTTGTTCGCAGCATCATCCAAATTGCAATAGTCATACAGGAGGCCGCTTTCGCCGTCCACCACACTATCGCAAAGACCGGTCGTATTATTCGCCACCACCGGACACCCACAGGCATTGGCTTCAATCACGCTCAGCCCCCATCCCTCTTTATAGCTGGACTGCAAATGCACGGCAGCCCGCTGAAGCAGGGAAATCTTCTCTTCTTCGCTAATAAAGCCCGTTAGGCGAATCTTCTTCTGAAGCCCTCGCCGCTCAATATACTCTTCCAGCCGAGATTTATACGGACCATCCCCTACAATGATCAGCTTAAGCTTAGGAAAATCAGGAAGGAGCCGCTCGAGCACCTCACAGGCATCGAGCACCCCCTTATACTTCTGAATGCGTCCTATCCAAATGATGTAAGGCTCTTTCTCGCCCTCAATCGGCTGATATCTGGAGAGATCTGCGCCGTTGTAAATGGTCTTTATACACTCCGGCGCAACGCCCATCTGCTCCAATTCCCGCTTCGTCGACTCGCTGACTACCGAGAATCGGCATTTGCGATAAACCAGCCGAATCATCTCCTCAGAAAGCCAAACCAAAAGGGCAACGGGAAAAAACGCCTCGCGAAAAATAGACTTCCGCCACAAATGATGCATCTGGATTACCAGTGGACCCTTGTAAACCAGCGGAGAGTAAAACGGTAGTTTATTTAAATCTTCGACGACCACATCGGGTTGATGCTTTTTGACCCAGCTCCTCAGTTTCAGCATGCAGAGAAAAGCAAATGTCACATCGTTTCCGAGGCGATGCACCTCAATCCCGTCAATATGATCCTCCGCATCACACCCCGGAAACGCGCAACTGTAGAGGATGACTTCATGGCCTTGCCGGGTGAGCGGCGCATAAACATGCTGCAGGCGATAATCCGCTCCGCCCGCTCGGGGATGCTTCACATCGCGCCAATTAAGTATCAAAATCTTCAATTATTCCCCTCATCCTTTAAACACGATTTTTTTCCGGACCACATAGTTGGTGATGATCCCGAGAATCAACATAGACAAATTCGCGTAGGTGGGTTTCCATCCGCACTGGGTCATCAACACTCCGCCCAACCATATGTAGAAAAACTGAACAAGGGAAAATCCAAAGAACATCATAATTTCAACGTGGCGCTTGTGGCGACCGCCATGAAAAACAAAAAGAACGTTCAGCAGATATACCACAGCGTTCGAAGTCAGAAAACAAACCGCTTTGATTATCCAATAATTTGCATAAAAGTGTTCAGCAGAAACCTCTTTCACCGAGAGACCAAATAAACCGATGAATACCGCAAAAGGATCATCCGGCGGAAGAATAGGCAACACCAACCAAGCCAAAACATAAAATACCAGTTGATCAACAACAACCGAGATACCCCCGCAAAACACATACTTTATGAACTGCGTATAGACACAATCCTTGCGCCGCAGAAACTTGATCAAGCTGGATTCAGAATCTTCCATATTACAAAATTGGGCTCATCTTATGCATGCGCCAACACCCAAGGCGAGTCTTTTTATACCCCAGTCAACGATAAGATTGGAGCCCCAACGCCACCGACGTGGCGGAGGCGCTACCCCGTACAGCCTGAACTCCGTGCTGGCTCATGCACCCTCGAATGGAGGCTGAGTACCAGAGGGAGCGCCAACGATGTGAAAAAAGGGTTGGACAGTGAGCCCTTTTCAGGACACCCCGTAGACGGAGCATCCTTGCTCCGTTATCATGGAGACGAATAGGAGGAAAAAGGAAAACGGTTTGTAGTTCAGCCTTTAGGCTGTTCGAAAAATAGACCATGGGACACGCTTAAGCGTGAACTACAAACGGATTGTTGTGGGGCGGGCATCCTTTTGCCTGCCTCGCTGTACCGCAGGCATCCTGCCTGCCTTGCTGATACCGTACCGCAGGCATCCTGCCTGCCTTGCTGATACCGTACCGCAGGCACCTTGCCTGCCTTCCCGTTCTCCTCGTTCCAAAATCATTCTGCCGAAATTGCTCCAGCCCACCGCCGTAGACGAAGCATCTTGCTTCGTTGTGACAGAGAAGATTATGAGGAGAAAAGTGATGTTTGTAGTTCAGCCTTCAGGCTGTCTGCGGTCACGGTGGAGACGAATATAGGGAAAGACATTCGGCATTTCGGCTTCTGTGGAATCTATTGAGGCAATGTTTGACTCATCCTTCGTTTTGCGTTCCTATGTCCGCAAAGGGGTACTCGCCGGATCGACCGCCCGAGCGAGCGGGCAGAAAAACGGGGATAACCGCAGTGGACCAATCGAATGGGAATGCATTATGCACTCTGAAAAGCAAAATAACGAATTAGGCGGCCCGGCACCTTTCCGCGCATCGAATATCAGGGAGTTGAGCGAGCCTTTTGCGGAGCTCAGCGAAACTACCTGATTTCGGGGCGGGGGTAAAAAAAGACCTCCGTTGTAAGATGAAGGTGGCAACACTTCGGTTGCCGTTTTC
>JAAYDL010000049.1 GCA_012729265.1 Lentisphaerota bacterium
AAACTCCTCAAGCAAAATCTCTCCCGGATGTACTGGGGCTAATGTTTTCATCTCTTCCTCTCCTCAGTGATAATCCACTATTTCAACATTTCCTGCGTGTCCGTCGCTCCATATAAAACAGATACGCGAAACAGAATAATTAGGACAGAATAATTTACGACTGAGATGATAAGATTCCAGAGCGTCATTCTTCCCTACATTTTCTTCTCAGAAAGCCCTGCGTATTACCGGTCGCCCGTCAATCGACTCCGGCCAGCCTTCAGCGTCTGGCAAGCAATATACCGTGACGACGTCCGCGTCCCTGAACACATTTTCACCAAAGGTCGGCACAGCGCCTTGAAAGTAAACCGCCCTCAGTGAAGCACAATCGGCAAAGGCCAACTCACCGATTGACTCAACGGTTTTTGGAATTGTTATTTCCCGCAGATTGACACACTCAGCAAATGCGAAATCTCCTATTCGAGACAACCCATCAGACAACGCAACATGAACCAGATTACTGTCAGAGCAAAAGACCTCATGCTCAATATCTACACCTGAAGGCAACTCTATTTCGGTTAAACTTGGGCAGTCAGAAAACGCATTGTGCCCAATTGAAGTTACAGAAGACGGAATGAACACGCTCTCCAGCTCGGAACACATTTGAAAGGCCCGCCACCCAATATTTGTCACACCATCCGGGATGATGACCTCAGTCAATCCGCGGCACCCCCAAAAAGCATGAATCTCTAAAGAGCTCACTCCGGCAGGAAAAACAGCCTCACCCTTTCGACCGGTCGGATACTGAATTAGCTTTGTTCCGTCACGGCTCAAAAGAACACCATCTCTGCTGCAAAAATTTGGATTTTCGGGCCGGACCAAAATATCCTGCAAATTTGTACAACCGTAGAATGAAGAATCCAGACTCAAGAGCGTTGATGGAAGCGTCACGGTTTCCAGTCCACTCTCCTCAAAGGCACACCATCCAAGATTCGTTACACCTTCCGGAATCTCAATTGAGGTGAGACTGCTACAAAAACGAAATGTATCAGGCTCGATCACCCCAATACTGTTTGGGAGCACAACACAATTCAAACTGCTGCATCCGCAAAAGACGGTGTTCTCTATTTCAACCACACTGTTCGGAATTAGAATTTCCCGCATATTCTGACATTCAAAAAAAGCCCCGGAAGCAATCCGCTTCACATGATTCGGAACTGAATAGTGAGTAATCGCATTACAACCCTCAAAGGCATATTCCCCAATGGTGGTAACACTTTCCGGCAAATGGATCGGCATCTTCTTCCTAGGCGGAACCCGCACCAAAAGCGTCATTTCTTTTTCCAACAAAACCCCATCCATGCTGCTGTAATTCAAATTATTCGAATGCACCACAACAGACTCAAGATCATCAAAACTATCGAAAAAAGATGCCTCTATATTCGTCACGCTGGAAGGAATAATCAGTTTCGTTATTTCACAGGGCAACTGACTCACAGCAAACTCCAACGTATGTTCTTTGTAACTGAGCTGCATGATTCCGCCGTAAAATGTGCTCAGCTCAGTGACCGGAATCCCTTCAATTTCCTCAGGAATAAACAGCGATTGATGCTCCTCATCGATAGTCAGAATATGATCTGCACCAGTGCGCTTATTAAAATTGACAGGCAATGAAACGCCCCTTCCCAAAAACATTCCCAGCGCGCGGTCCCGATCCGGCCCACTGAAATTATAAAGACTGTATGCGAGCAGCTGTTCCCGCAAGACGAGCGGAAGGGCATCCACTGCGGAAGGACTTGAATCCCGACCGTAATAGCGCACCGCCCCGGCGAGCTGATTCTCTTCCAGATCGCCGCACAAAAGTGCCGACTGAACCTCTGCCAACGAATACAGTAGAAGCAATCTTTGAGCCGCCTCTTCCTCAAAATAAGAAACACCCCAGTGCCCGCCGACTGCTCCATACAGCCCCAGCAAGGCGCGGATTTGATCGGTCTGATCTGAGTACTGTTCAGCAAGCGCTACCCGCATTTCATTAACCTTATCCGCCGGAAGGGGACGCCTAGACTCTTCCTCAAAAAAACGGACCAGAGAAGCAGGCAAGGCCTCACTGATTCGCTCCCTCTCCTCCTTCATTCTGATCTGATCTTGAACGTCTTGCTCATACTCCTGCTTGGGTCCTTTAACACCTCGTTGATCCAACCAACTTAGCAATAGATCCCGTGAATCATCATCCAGAACCCCATCCGCTGGCCACTCACCACGGCCCCAGCGCAAGCTACGCCCGTGATGAAAACTGAGCATAACAACCAACTCCCCTTCGCGATAAAACTCAAATGTGGGCGACCCGTAGCATCCACAATAATAATGACTCTGTTCCGGATCAATTCGAAGCATTTTTACCAGTGCATCAATCTCTCTAGAATCCGTTGTCTCATAGAGCGTTTCCGGAAGAGGATCACTTTTAAATATAACCGATCCACCGGAACGGACTCGGAATCGATCGATCCCCTGCAAGGCTTTAACCAGAGCGTTATTCCAATCATAAGAAACATCACACTGCGGATTCAACGCGATGAATTCTTCAGCTGTAGCTTCATCTACACATGAGGTGATCAACTTGATTTGTTTCAGGCTCGGCATCTCAACCTTCGGCAATTTATGAACCGCAGAGCCACGCGCATCAACATATTCAATGTGCCGCAAACTGCCGAGCGGTGATAAATCCTGCACCCATGTACTGTACAAATAGAGCTCTCGGAGTTCCTGTAGACTTCGAACAAAATCGATGTTTTGAACCTCTTCGCAATGCGAAATATCCAAAAACCGAAGTTCCGCCAAAGTACCTAATGAATCAACATTCACCAACGGCTCCATACGCGCACTTAGATATTTCAGGTTGAGGCAATTTTGTAGGAGGTTCAGGTCAAAGAACTCCGCCCCGACATCAACAGAAAGAAACTCCAGCTCTGTAAAGTTCAGAAGTTCGTCATACCGAAATAGATTCGATGAACCAAAAGGCAACAAAGTCAAAAAATGGATTCCCGGATTAATTGCCGTCAAGCGCCCCCAGACTCCGTTCCTCTCCAGATACAACCCTTCACGCAAAGTCACAAACACCTTTTCTGGATTCATTTGATGAATTAAAGAAAGTTGTTCTTCCGAAAGGTCTCCATCAATGAAAACACCCTTCAGACTCGCAAAATCATCCCCGTTCAGGTCAGATAAATCAGATTCATCGTTCACACAAAGTCCCACTAGAATGCTCGCACCGGATTCCTCCATATAGATTCGATCCGTATCATTACTGGAACTCAGAAATTGATAATCACCACACTCATCCAGCAAGATAGTTGTCTGTCCAAAATCAACCAAAACTCGCGGATCGTCCCACCCCAAATCACGAAGCGGAACTGAGTCAACCTCTTCGCCGTTTAAGAGATAACGTCCGTCTTCCGGTTTATCGGCAAAAGCCTCAAGAACCTGCAACACAGCAAACAAAACTGCACACAAACTCCTAAAAATAAGCCGCATAAAACCTCCCGTATAGACGACTACCATCTCTTTTAAACCACCACAACACCGCATTTCCATTAATTTATACGCATTTAAAACCAGAAATATTTTATATTTTCAGGAATCCTGCTTGCAGTAATATGAAAAACTCTGAATCAGAGAATATAACTACCATTCGTTGCTTTTCCTCCATTCGTTGCCCACAAACATCCTGCGAGTATTCTGGTCCATATCACGCTAAGTGATTTTATGATAAAAAATGAATGGGTTGCGGTTCAAGGTGGACAACGCGAATACGGTTTGGCACCGTCGAGCATGGGTTCAACATAGGGGGTAATGAGATGCCGCGTAAAAGACAGTATAAGGTTCGGGGAACAAACGATTTTCTGGTGATGGCTATTATCTTTTTCTTTCTGGGAATCTGGGCGGTGAAGGATGCCTGGTTTCCCTCTGAGAGCGTTCAAAAAAGGCATCCTTCTCAAGTGGAAATTAAGGCGGAAATGGATGGCTTTATAAAAACACTCCATGTTGCCGAAGGCGATGTCGTTACACCGCCCACAGAAGAACAAGAATGGTCCACCAAACTGCTTGAGTTTAACGGCAGTGCACTGGAAAAAGAGATTGCCGCGCGACAACAGATGATCAAAGACGGCACCGGCGACCTCGCCACCCTGCGCGGAGAGATTACAGCGCTTCAAAATCAGCTCGATCAATATACCGTATTTTGTCCAAAACTCGGAAAAGACAAGAGCGGCCAGGTGGAAAAGGTTATGGTTGAAAAACTTGCTCTGGTGAAAGCGGGCGATACCCTCATGATCATAAAACCCAAGACCAGTTTTTATGTGTTCAATAAGAGTCTGACTGTTGTCAGCGCCATTATATTCCTCGTCCTTTTGGGGGTTCACCTCTTTGGTCGCTAGCCGGTCGGCTAATTCGCTAATAATCATCAGATTAGCTTGACCCATCTTCACGGCTGAATATTATCCGAGATTCGTTTTTGCCTACAGAGAGCGTTCTCTGCTGAAATGTTTTAAAATCAAGGAGATATAAATAATGACAAAAAGAGATTTAGTAATGCGTATCGCAGAAGAAACCAACCTGATCCAATCAGACGTCTATACCGTCATCCAGAAAAGCCTCGATTACATTGTTGAAGCACTGGAACAGGGTGAAAACGTTGAATTCCGTAATTTCGGTGTTTTTGAAGTCCGCGAACGCAAGCAGCGCATCGGTCGTAACCCCAACAAGCCTGAGAACGTGGTAACCATCCCCGCGCGTAAAGTGGTTAAATTCAAGCCCGGCAAAATCATGCGCGAAAAAATCACGGGCGAGTAAGCGACTTGACGATTTCAGATTGGCGATGGCCGACTGATTTCACCAATGTCGCAGACTCGAAAATCTGAAATCGGAAATCATCAATCGGAAATTTAAAAATGGCGGACGACTTCCAACCTCTACAGGGCATGTCCGACATCTGCGCTCCGGAAATTTATCTATGGCGCATGATGGAGGAGCGGGCGCGGGCGGTTTTTAACAGCTACAGCTATGATGAACTGCGCACGCCCTCGCTCGAAAAACTATCCGTGTTTAAGCGCTCCATCGGCGATACAACCGATGTGGTGAAAAAGGAAATGTATTCCTTTAAACCGAGCAAACACGAGCTGGCCTTGCGCCCGGAAGGAACCGCTGGAACCATTCGTCATTTGGCCGGACGGGGCGAAGAAGGCGCCAACGCACGCGTTTTCTACATCGCCCCGATGTTCCGTTATGAACGCCCGCAGGCAGGGCGGAAACGCCAATTCCATCAGGTCGGTGTGGAAGCCACCGGCGAAGCCAATCCGCTGGCCGATGCTGAATGCATCGCCATGCAGAAACAGTTGCTCGATGCATGGGGACTGACGGGATCAACGATTCAGATCAGCACCCGAGGAGAACCCTCCGACCGCAAACCGGTTGCGGAGGGTCTGCGCGCTGCACTGCAGCCGCACCTTCAGGATTTGTGCGAAGATTGCCAACGCCGTATCGATGAAAATGTACTACGGGTAATTGACTGCAAAAACGAAAGCTGCGGAAAAATTGTTGATCAGATTCCTTCCGCCATTGAATTTATGAGTCCGTCATCGCGCGAGTACTTAAACCGAGTCGTTGAAGCCTTGGAAACGATGGGCGTTGAAGTTACCGTAAATCCGCGACTGATCCGCGGGCTGGACTACTATGTCCACACCGTCTGGGAAATTTCCCACTCCGCGCTCGGCGCTCAGGATGCGCTGGCCGGCGGCGGACGCTATGAGATTGCACTCGGGAAAAAGGCCATCCCCGGCGTCGGCTTTGCCGTCGGTTTTGAACGGGCGATTATGGCGCTGAACGCATGCGGCATTACCGGAGAACAATTTGCACCCAAAGGCGGGGTCTGGCTGATTTCGCTGGGCGAAGCCGCACTGAAGGAAAACATGAAGCTGGCGGGAGAGCTCCGGGCCAAAGGTGTACGCTGCGGCATGGAGCTGGAAGCCAAGAGCATGAAAGCGCAAATGCGAAAAGCCGGGCGCTCCGGCGCAGAAACCGCGATCATTCGCGGCGATGAAGAGCTTAAAAAAGGAACGGCCGTGGT
>JAAYDL010000380.1 GCA_012729265.1 Lentisphaerota bacterium
GATCCATTCCCGACAAACACATTCTCCAGCGCACAGCCGTGCAGCCCGGCAATCGCTTTGCGCAACTCCACACAGAGCGGATCGGGATAGCGCGAAAGCTTCGAAATATTAATCATCGACAAGATATCCTGCACATCCGCTGACGGCAGGTACGGATTTTCATTCGTGTTCAGCTTAATAATGCCCTCGCCTTTCGGCTGTTCACCCGGCACATAACCGGACATCGCCTGCACTGATTTTCTAATTAAACTGCTCATAATCTATTGCTTATCTCGTATTGCGTATTTTGTATTGCGTATCTATCGCTTAAATCTGATTTTCCCAGCTCACTCAAACCGAATCGTGGCCGAGCGCGCATGACCGCCGAGTGTTTCAATGCGGCCGAACGCCTCCACCGAAGGAAGTGTCTCTTCCAGATCTTCCTTCGTAAACTGAATCAGGCTCATACGCCGCCGGAAATCCTCAACCGTCAGCCCGGAAAAATAGGCCGCCGTTCCGCCGGTCGGCAGCACGTGACTCGGTCCCGCAATAAAATCGCCCACCGACTCCGGCGTCCATTCGCCGATAAACAGTGCACCGGCATTCACGACCTTATCGGCCCACTTCTCGGCATTCTTCACGATCAGCTCCATATGCTCCGGAGCAAACCGGTTACAGAGCTCTATGCCTTCCGCCACACTCTTGACCACAGCGATCAGTACGCCTTTGGCCAGCACTTTCTTTACCAGCTCAGCGCGCGGCAGCAATTTCGCCTGCTTCAGCAGTTCGGCGCGCACGGCCTCCGCCTGCTTCTGCGAAGGAGTCGCCATCAGCGCCTTTTCCAATCCGGTTCCGTGCTCGGCCTGCGAAAGCATATCCGCCGCAACGTGAGCTGGATTGGCCGAGGTATCGCAAAGCACCGCAATTTCGCTGGGGCCGGCCACCATATCGAGCGCCACATCGCCGTAGACTTGGCGCTTGGCCGCCGTTACATACGGACCGCCCGGACCGACAATCTTGCGCACCTTTTTAATCGACTTCGTTCCGTACGCCATCGCACCAATCGCGTGTATGCCGCCGATCTTGTAAATCTCTGTGGCGCCCGCCAGATTCAGTGCATAAATAATGTAGGGGTTCAGTTTCCCGTCGGCGTCCGCCGGCGAACAGGCGACCAGTTCTTTCACCCCCGCCACCTTCGCCAGCGTAAGCGTCATGAGCGCCGTCGAGGCCAGTGGAGCCGCGCCGCCCGGAATGTAGGCCCCCACACGGTCATACGCCAAAAAGCGCTCGCCAAGCATACCGCCTTTCGGCGTCTTCATTTCCCAATCGCTGCGCAACCCCTTCGACGAAAAAGCCACGATGCGCTCATGCGCCATCGCGGCTGCTTTTTTAAAATCGTCATCCACCAGTTTATTGGCCTCGGCAATCTCTTCGGGCGTAACCCGAATGCGCCGCGTGGACATATTGGAACCGTCGAACAGCCGAGTACATTCGATCACCGCCTTATCACCGCGTTCCTTCACATCTGCCAGAATCCTAGCCGCCGCGCGCATGGCATTCTCTTCCACCGATGGGCGCAGAAAAAAATCCTCTACCCTTTTGTATTTCTTATCTGTTCCCCATTTAACAATCGGGGCATAACTTCTGCTCATAATCTGCACCTCACTTGGTTCCAAAGGTCGGGAACCTACCCTTACCGAGGGCAGGTTTCAAATTTCAATTTCCAGCTTTCTGCACTATTTCCCGATACAGAAGCGCGAGAAAATATTTTCCAACAGCTCGTCGTGATAAATGCGACCGGTCACCTGCCCCAGAAAATCAAGCGCTGCGCGCAGGTGATCGCTCGCCAAAACGGCGTTTTCCTCGACGTTCACGCCAAGCAAATCCCGTGCCTGCTTCGCTTCGTGATGAGCTTTGACCAACAACTGCCGATGCCGTTCAGAAATAACCGCGTGCGGCGGCGTCTGCAGATCAGCGCCCTGCTCCAGCACCCGCGCCATCGCCTGCTTTAACTCGCTGATTCCCTTTCCGGAAACCAGACTTGTTTCGACGAAACTGGAAACTTGAAACTTGAAACCTGAAACTGGAAACTGGAAACTGGAAACCTGATTCCCCAAATCCGTCTTATTCAGCACCACCACACTTCGCTCGGGGGCCAGATTCCGCAAGCGCGCTTCGTCCTCTGGATGCAGCGGCTGCGAAGCATCAATCAGATAAATCGCCAACTGCGCCTCCTGACGATGCGCCTCCGCACGGCGGATGCCCTCCGCCTCGATCGCGCAGTCTGTTTCGCGCAGACCCGCCGTATCAATGATCCGAAGCGGAATGCCGTCCAGCACAAACCCTTCCTCAATCGTATCGCGCGTCGTTCCCGCCACGCTCGAAACGATCGCCCGGTCGTACCCCAGCAACGCGTTCAGCAGCGTCGACTTCCCGGCGTTTGGGCGCCCCAGAATGACCACCCGCGCACCTTCACGCAACAGACGGCCCTCGTCCCACGTATTCAGCAGTGCATCCAGCGTTCCGAACGTCTGATCCAGCCGATCCATAATGCCTTGCAGCACCGACTCCGGCAGTTCCTGCTCCGCAAAATCGAGCGTCGTCTCGAGATTCGCCGCCACCTCCAGAAACGCGTCATAGATTCCGCCGAACTGTTCGCTGAGCCGTCCCTCCATCTGCTCCATCGCCGCGCTGGCCGCGCGGTCGGATCGCGCGCGGATCAGGTCACAGATACCCTCCGCCTGCACCAAATCGATACGCCCGTTCAAGAATGCGCGCTTGGTAAATTCGCCCGGTTCCGCCAACCGCGCCCCGGCCTCCAGCACCCGACGCAGAATACGCCTCATTCCCACCGTACCACCGTGACCTTGAATCTCCACCACGTCTTCACGCGTATAGCTCTTCGGCGCACGCATCACCAGCGCCAGCCCGGTGTCAATCTCCACACCCGAACCATCCAACACTCGGCCATACGCAAACGTTCCGTGCGGCCGTTCCGAAACCGGAACACCGTCCATCGCACAGAAAATCTTATCGGCTATCGACCAGACCTCCGGCCCGGAAATACGCACAATCCCCACGCCGCCCTCGCCCGGCGGCGTCGCAATCGCCGCAATCGTATCGGATTCATAAAACGACATCAAAAACCTCACTCCACAGCCTTCAATAAGGCGTCGCAGACTCACCCATCAGAAATCGGAAATCAGCAATCCGAAATCGACAATCCAAAATCGCCCGTTCAGCGGCCTCATGGCTTATAATACTGAAGTGCCTCGGGAAGGCAGCTCTGTATCCCCTCGATGCGCGATGCGTCCGACGGATGAGTGCTCAAAAATTCCGGCGTCTTTCCGCCGCTGATCTCCGACATACGCGTCCAAAACCCAACCGCCGCGTTCGGATCATAGCCCGCCATTGCCATAAATATAAGGCCGAGGCGGTCAGCCTCCAGCTCGTGCGTCCGCGAATACGGAAGGATCACGCCCACCTCGCTGCCGATGCTGTACAGCGCCATGATCGCCTCATAGTTCTTCGACTCCTTTGAGAACTGCGACAAAATCAGCCCGCCGCCCTGCTGTAATAGCTGCTGACTGACCCGCTCCGCCGAATGCCCCGCCACCGCGTGCGCAATCTCATGCCCCATCACCACCGCGACGCCCAGCTCATCCCGCGTGTAGGGAAGAATGCCCGTATAAAACGCCACTTTACCGCCCGGCATACACCACGCGTTGATCTCATCCTTCTCAATCAGATTAAACTCCCACGCAAATCCTTCCAGCAGCGCCGACTGATTCTGCTGTGCAAAATAGTTCTCCACCGCCGCAGCAATCCGATCGCCCACCCGCTTCACCATCTCCGTCTGACGCTGATCGCTCGAAAGCGGTCCTTCATCAATCACCTCTTTGTAGCCCGTCGCGCTCTGTGCAATCATCACCGAATCCGAAACCAACTTGAGCTGCCTGCGCCCCGTCAACGGTGCCGTTGAGCACCCGGAAAGCATCATCAACCCCGCCAGCAATCCCGCAAAAAACCGTATCTTCATGAAACGAACCTCCACTGAATTGAAGCAGCATAGCGTACCCGCCGAAAAAATCCAAAACATTCAAATAGCCATCCACCCTCAAAAAAAATTCTTCCACCCCATCATTCTGCCTTCGGCTCGACAAGAATGATGCCCGATGATTCAAAACGTGGTGGACAGGATAAGGCCGCGCTCCACCGACGCAGCCGGGGCGGCGCTACTCCATACAGCCTGCACTATGTGCTGGCTGATGCACCCTCGAATGGCGTCAGAGTAGCAGAGTGAGTGAAAGCGATTTAAAAAAAGTTTTGGGCAGTGAGCCCTTTTCAGGATACCCCGTAGACGTAGCATCCTTGCTCCGTTGTCTTAGCTCAGCATGCACAACGGAGCAAGGATGCTCTGGTGCATAGGGGGTGGAACCGCGGATTAACGCTGATTGACGCGAATATAGGAGAAGAAAAGGCGTTGAGTGGTGGGTGAATCTATCGGCAATGTTTTGACTCACCGTTCTTTTTGCACTTCTGTGTTTCCAAAAGGGCGCTTAGCAGCTCGACCGTCCGGGCGAGCGGGTAGAAAAACGGGAGCATTTGCGTAAAACAACTAGATTACGGGACTCATACCTTTTTCCAAGAGAAGATCCTCGTGCACCCTTAGCGGCTTGGCGTGGGAACTATTCCTTCGGTTGCCTTTTTTATCCCTTTTCCTTCTCCTCGTTGAACCCACTGGAGCTCGCTACGGCAAAATATATTTAATAATGTTGACTTGAATATCAATATTA
>JAAYDL010000381.1 GCA_012729265.1 Lentisphaerota bacterium
TGCCATTACACCATCGGGCAGTGTCGAAACGACTTTACTCCACACATTCTCCGGTAAGCTCTTTTGAATTCGGTCGGCATGATCCCTGTCCTCCGCCAGCCCGAACACCGCCGACCCGCTTCCCGAAAGGAGTGTTGACAAAGCACCACCCCTTCTAAGCGCCAGGCAAAAGCGCTCAGTCTCAGGATAAAGTCTGCTTACGGTGTCCTGAAGCCCGTTAAAGACCCAGCGACTTGCCGCCCGTACATCGCCATTGCGTACGGAAGAAACGGCATTTTTACATAAATCGACATCGCGTGTCAAGCCCGGACGGCAGTTTTCGTAAATTTCTTTCGTGGATACAGGAAAACCGGGGAATGCCAAAACAAGCCAAAAGGGTGCCGGGGCTGGTTTTTTCGGAATGGAAATACCGCTTACGCGCTCGCCGCGTCCTTCTACCAGAACGGCTCCGCCGTGTATAAGCGCAGGGATGTCGGATCCTATTGAAGCCCCTACATCTTCAATGTCTGAACACGGTATTTCAGGTATCCACAATGTGCGCAAAGCGGTAATCACGCCGGCGGCGTCTGCGCTGCCGCCTGCCATCCCCGCTCCTAAGGGGATGCGTTTTACGATGCGTATGTCGCATCCTCTGGTAATGCCGCAAAGTTGTTGCATTGCGCGCACAGCCCGCACCGCAAGGTTCCGTTCGGTAGGCAGTGAGTTTACGCCAGATACGTCTACCCCTTCGCCTTTTGTGACGCATGTAACCACGTGGTCATCGCGTGTTGTGACTTCCACCGTTTCAAAAAGCGAAACAGGCAAAACGATGCTGCGCACGTCGTGATATCCATCAGGGCGCTTACCCAGAATCTCAAGAGTGAGGTTTATCTTTCCCGGTGATTCGACGACGGCGGTCCTTGTCTTTGTTCTAACCGTTTCGATTTCCAGTGTTTGCATTGCTGTGAGCAGGCAGCCGTGGCAGAGTTCTTACTTCGACACCGCGTCCTTGTTGAATTTATAAGTGTAGTAGTAGTAGAGAAATAGGTCTAAGGAAACGAGGCATAGGTTGATCGCATATAGCCACACGACCCAGTGGATGCTTCCGTCCTCAAGTCGATTGACAACTTTGTTCAAGATCCCGAAAACATAGCCTAAATCTATGATGGACAAAAAGAGAGGGCTCTTGCCAGAAACATTTTTTGTTCGGAGGCTCTTGGCGATCGATACAGGCCAGCTGACTCCGAAGCATATAAGCATTCCTATTTCAAACAGACTCATATTTTTTCATTTTTCTTTTGCTTGGCGGTGCCGGCGCGGCAACTTCAGGCAACTCTTCGCCTTTCAGTTCCTCGACGCCAACACGCTTCAGTCGCATTGAAATTATCTTGGAAATACCGTGCTCTTCCTGAGTCACGCCATAAACGATGTCCGCGCCGGCTATCGTGTGCTGGTTGTGCGTGATTATGATGAACTGTGATTGCTCAAGAAAATCCTTCAGCACCCCAACGAAACGCCCAATGTTGGAGTCATCCAGAGCCGCGTCGATTTCGTCCAGCAACGCAAATGGGCTGGGCTTGATCATGTAGATCGCAAAAAGCAACGCCACGGCTGTCAACGTGCGCTCCCCGCCCGAAAGCAGCGCAATGGTCTGAGGCTTTTTGCCGGGTGGACGCGCCACGATGTCGATACCGCATTCGAGAAGGTTCTCATCGTCCATCAGCGCAAGTTGAGCCGTGCCGCCGTCGAAAAGCCGCTCGAACATTGTCTGGAAATTGGCTTTCGCTTTCTCGAATGTTTCGGTGAAAAGCTCCGTGGATTGTTTGTCGATGTCCTTGATGAGCTCAAGTAGTTTTGTTCTGCCGTTTGTTAGGTCAGCCTCCTGCTCTGTGAGGAAAGCATGGCGCTCTTCGATTTCCTGGTATTCTTCTATTGCAACAAGATTTACCGGCCCCATTTCCTCCATCTTTGCGCGGATTTCTGCTATGCGCACTTCAGCAGCGTCAAGGGCCGGTTCGCCCTCTTCCCCCCAGTCCGGGAGCGACTCTGACGCAAGCTGCGGAATCGTAATGTGCCA
>JAAYDL010000382.1 GCA_012729265.1 Lentisphaerota bacterium
GAAAGGTGCCGGGCCGCCTAATTCATTATTACGGGGTTTGTGCTGGTATTGGAGGGAGAAGGGGGCGGGCCGCCTAAATCGTCATAAGGGTTGACCCCGCAATCCAGACCGTGGGACACGCTGAAGCGTGAACTACAAACGGATTGTGGAGCTTGTGCTACGCCCCGATGCGGCCTTTGCGTGGGACACGCTGAAGCGTGAACTACAAACGGATTGGAAACAACGAACGAAGTTGATCCGTCTGCTAGTCGAACGGTAGTCGTGGGGGTGCGTGATAAAGTCGGTGCTTCCGGCTTGGTTTGGGGGTGTGGTTTAGGCATTATCCCGTCCTATTTTTCGGCAAGGGCGGTTTGGCTCTTGTGTTCTTGGTAAGGATGGGGCGATTTTTTGGAAGCACAGGTGGGTCAGTTTGATATTTTGGGGCGCGATCCTTCGTGTAAGGCGCGGCGCGGTCGGCTGCATACAGCACACGGAACGGTGGAGACGCCGGTTTTTATGCCGGTGGGTACGCAGGCCACGGTGAAGTGTATGACGCCGCGCGAGATGGAGGAGATGGATTGTGAGATTCTGCTGGGCAATACCTATCATCTGAACGATCGCCCGGGGCCGGATCTAGTCGAACGGATGGGCGGACTGCATCCGTTTATGGGCTGGGATCGCTCGATTTTAACCGATAGCGGCGGGTATCAGGTGTTCAGTCTCGGGAGCATGAATAAAATTACCGACGAGGGCGTGTCGTTTCAGTCGCACACCGACGGACGGAAGCTTTTTATCGGGCCGAAGGAGTCGATGGCGATTCAGCGGAAACTCGGCTCCGACATTGCGATGGTTTTTGACGAGTGTGCTCCTTACCCGTGCGAAAAGGATTACGCTTGCAAAGCGGTGCGCAGAACCCTAGATTGGGCGGCTATTTGCAGGGAAGCACCTCGAGCAGATGGGCAGCTGTTTTTCGGCATTGCACAGGGCAGCGTTTTTGCTGATTTGCGCGAGGAGTGCGCCAAGACGCTGGTCGAGATGGATTTCGACGGCTATGCGATCGGTGGCGTGAGCGTTGGGGAACCCGATGAGCTGGTTCTGCGGGGGGTGGACGATACGGTGGATCATCTGCCGCAGGAGAAGCCGCGCTACCTGATGGGCGTGGGAGAAATGGCTCAGATGGTGGAGTCGGTGGCGCGCGGGGTCGATATGTTCGACTGCGTGATTCCGACGCGGCAGGCGCGCAACGGAACGGTTTCGACGCGGCGCGGACGCTACCCTGTGAAGGCGGCGGTCTATAAGGAAGACACCCGTCCATTGGAAGAGGGATGCACTTGCTACGCGTGCAGGCACTTTACGCGGGCTTACGTGCGGCACCTGCTGAATGTGGGCGAGATTCTGGGGCTGCGGTTGGTGACGATGCATAATTTGCATTGTTATTTGGAATTTATGAGGGATATGAGGAAGTCGATAGAGGAGGGGAGTTTCGATGCGTTCCGCAAGGAGTTTCACGCCGGCTATCGCGTGATTTGTGAGGAGCATACGGTGTGCAGCGAGTAATGCGATGGTGCGTGATTTCCGAATGCTCCATATATTGGCTGATTTTGCATTGAACGTTACGCATTTAATTTAGAATGAGGAATCGAAGGAGAGTAACTGAATGAGTCTATTACCGTTAGCAGCAGCAGGAGAACAGTCGCCCTATGGAATGATGGGCATGTTCGCCATTTTTTTCGGCATAATGTATTTCTTGATGATCCGACCCCAGCGCCGTAAAGAAAAAGAGCGCAAGGAGATGATTGCCACGCTGAAGAGCGGGTGCCGCGTCATGATGTCGAGCGGGATCATCGGTCAGGTAACGAATGTGAAGGAGCATACGCTGATTGTTCGAATTGCGGAAAACACCAAAGTTGAGGTGGTCCGCGGAGCGATTGTGCAATTGCTGGAAGATGGTGAAACTCCCTCGGATATTGGACCAAGGAACTAGAAAGGGTCTCTACAATGGATAAGAATAGAAAATGGAAGTGGTTGTTGTTTGGCGTCCTTTTGGTTTGTTCCATTTGGATGGTTACACCGCCCGGTGACATTAAGGATGACAAGGGTAATATTGTTAAAAAGGGGAAGATCAATCTGGGTCTCGACCTTCAGGGCGGTTCGAGTTTTCTCGTTCAGGTTGACCGCGAGGACGTGCAGAGGAAGCTGAAAGAGAAGGAGAGTAACGTCAGCCTGGAGGATGAGGTCGAGAGGGTGCGCGAAGCGGCTGTGGAGATGATCCGGCGCCGTGTTGACGTTTCCGGTACGGCCGAAACGGAGATTTATAAAGAAGGCAATGACCGCATTAATGTACGCCTCCCGGGAGTGGCCGCTGAAGCCCACGCTGCTACTCGTGAAATGATTGAAAAGGATGGTGTGTTGGTCTTTAAGCTGGTGGATATCAACAGCGATCAATACGTTGCGGAGCTTATGACGGAGCGACCTGCTCCCGACGGCTTTACGATGGGGGCGGGATATTATCTGCGCGAGAAGGGGGCTCCTAAGCTGACTCGTGAAGAGTATGAAAAGCTCAAAGATTACGGGGATTTCCCGGCGGACCTTATGCTGGAAAAAGTAACCCTTGACGATGGCACTGAGATTTACCGTCCCATCTTTATTGAAACCCGAATCATGATGACGGGTGCCGATATTACGAGTGCTCAGACCGGAACGGATCCGATGAACGGCGGATTCACGGTTGATCTGAAATTCGGCAAAGAGGGCACAAAGAACTTTGCTGATTTGACCCGTGAGTATGCCGCCACTGAAAGTCGTGCCGGACGTCAATTGGCGATTATTCTGGATGATGTTTTTTACAGTGCACCCGTGCTTAAAGTGCCGATCCTGAATGGTGAGGCCGTAATTTCCGGAAGCTTTACGGCCGATGACGTTAAGCAATTGGCGAATATTCTGCGTGCAGGGTCGATGCCTGGTCGTGTCAAGGTGATCGAAGAACGTACAATTGATCCCACACTGGGTAAGGCTTCGGTCGA
>JAAYDL010000383.1 GCA_012729265.1 Lentisphaerota bacterium
GGTTCAGTAAAGGGTAAATATCAACCGAGGAGAAAAGGGGCCGGAAAAGGCACCGCTTAACTGCCGTTTATAGGATTATTCCAAATCAACCTGCCTTGGGGATCTCCAGCTCGAAACCATCATAAGCCGGAACCAATTGGATGGTTGCGTCGAGCAAGGACCGGACCGCGTTCGCAAAATCCGCAGGCTCCAATTCGGTGTAGTGGGTGGTCACGGCGATCCGGGGTTGCGCCTCGTTCATGAGGCGGGCGAACGTGGACGGCGTCATGTGGCCCCACTCGTCGGCGTTCTTCTGGTTGCAGTCCTTCATCGACGCCTCGCAAACCACCACGTCCGCGCCGGAACAAAACTCGGCAAGCTCCATGGAATAGGTGCAGTCTCCTGTCCAGACGAGCGACACATGGCCATCGGAGATCCGGTAGGCATAGTTGATTCTCGGGTGGCGGGTTTGAACGGCGTGCAGGGAAAATCCGTTCCATTCGCGCGGTACGCCCGCTTCCTGGCGCCAGCCCGGAACCTGTCCCAGCTTGGCATCATTGAGATAGTCGCCAACCGACTCGGGGGCGACGAAGGAAACCGGATCCTCAACCCCAGGCATATTAAGCCGAGCAATGATCAGGCTGGCTAGATGGGCGATATGATCGGGGTGAAAGTGGGTCATCAACACATGATCGGCCGCTGCGATCCACGCCGGGTTTTCGAAGAGGCGGGTCGAGCCGAGATCGATCACCAGCGAGCCGCAAGCCGCCTCGATGCGGGTGCAACTGGTCTGTCCGCCCATCGGAAATCCGCCCCGTGTTCCAAGAAATGTGATTTTCATTTTACCCTACTTGCTCGTGTTCACGTATTCGCCTTGCCAGCCTTCGTCCGGCGGCAGTTCACCGCCGCGCGCCAGCAGCTCGTACACCCGGATCGGCTGGGTCTTTCCCTTCACAGGAGATCCAGCAGGCGGACCTCGACCTGGTCACCAACCGCCTCGCGCGTGGTTTCGCCGATCATGATGGAGGTTCCATACGGCTTGTTGCCCGACTCAAACCGCGAGGCCTATAACGGGGCCAGGCCGCCTAATTCGTCATTTTGGTTTTCAGATTGCATTATGTATTCTCTTTCAATTGATCCACTTCTCGAATATAGCGAAAAAAAGGTTGCTCCTGTAATCAAGTAATTTCACGCAAATGCTCCCGTTTTTCTATCTGCTCACCGGGACGGCCGATCCGTCGAGCGCCCTTTTGGAGGCATAGAAACGTAAAAAGAAGACTGAGTCAAAAATTGCCTCAATATATTCCACAGAAGACGCATCACCGAATACCTTTTCTTCTTCCTCCTATTCGTCTCCATCATAACGGAGCAGGGATGCTCCGTCTACGACTGGCGGATTGGAGTGGCGGGTCGGATTGACACCCTGAGGGTCAATCACTATTTTCACGGGAGCAAATAAGAAGAAGGGTATTTATGAGCACATTTTTTGAAGTGTATTACGCACATGTTGAGGCGCGTGCGAAAGAGGGCATTCCGCCGCTGGCGCTGAGTAAAGAGCAGACGGCAACAGTGATTAAGCTGCTGAAAAATCCTCCGGCGGGCAAAGAAGAAGAGCTGCTGGAGCTGATTACGAACCGGGTCAATCCGGGCGTTGATCCGGCGGCGCAGTTGAAAGCGGAGTTCTTGTTTAAGGTGGCGCACGGAGAAGATGCCTCGCCGTTGATTACACCGGAGCGCGCGGTGGAGCTGCTGGGTACGATGGTGGGCGGCTATAACCTCGACGGCCTGATTCGACTGGTGGAGGAGCAGGGTCCGCTGGCGACGGTTGCGGGCGCGGCACTGAAAAAGATGGTGCTCTCGGTCAACCGCTTCAACGATGTGCAGGCGCTTGCGAAAAAGGGCAACGAAACCGCGAAGGATGTGCTGACCTCTTGGGCCAACGGCGAATGGTTTACCTCGCTGCCGCAGGTCGAAGAAGTGATTGAGACGGTCGTTTATAAGGTCGATGGCGAGATTAACACGGACGACTTTTCCCCGGCTTCGTTTGCATTCACCCGCGCGGACATTCCGCTGCATTCCACCTGCATGGGGGGAACGTTGTTTCCTAAAGGCCCGCAGGAAATTGCGGCGCTGAAGGAAAAAACCGGCCTGCCGGTAACGTTTGTGGGCGATGTGGTGGGCACGGGTTCTTCGCGCAAGTCGGCGTGTAATTCGCTGATCTGGCATATTGGGCAGGACATCCCATGTATTCCGAACAAGCGCCGCGGCGGCATTGTGATCGGCAGCACGATTGCTCCGATCTTCTTCAATACCGCTGAGGATTCCGGGGCGTTGCCGATTCAGACGGATGTTAGCGCCCTGACGACCGGAAAGGTGATTAAGGTCTATCCCGCCAAAGGATTGATTACCGATGCGGAGGGCAACGAAATCAGCGTTTATTCCATCAAGCCCGAAACGGTTCTGGATGAATACCGCGCTGGCGGCCGCGTTCCGCTGATCATTGGCAAGCAACTTACGGAAAAGGCCCGTGCGGCGCTGGGCATGAGTTCGATCGAGGCGTCCGGTATTTTTGTGGTGCCGGAAAACCCGAAGCCGAAAGCGGGTCAGGGCTATACATTGGCGCAGAAGATGGTCGGCAAGGCGTGCGGCGTTGAGGGGATTCTGCCGGGCACATCGTGTCTGCCGAAGATGACGACGGTGGGCTCGCAGGATACCACCGGGCCGATGACCGCCGGCGAAATTACCGAGCTGGCCTGCCTTAAATTTAATGCGGATCTGGTGATGCAGTCGTTCTGCCATACCGCCGCTTATCCGAAACCGACGGATGTCATTACGCACGCCACGCTGCCCGATTATATGATGGACCGCAAAGGCATTTCGCTGCGTCCGGGCGACGGCGTGATTCACTCGTGGCTGAACCGTCTGCTGATTCCCGACACTGTCGGCACCGGCGGCGATTCGCACACCCGCTTCCCGATGGGCATTTCGTTCCCGGCGGGCTCCGGGCTGGTGGCCTTTGCAGCGGCGCTGGGTGTGATGCCGCTCGATATGCCGGAATCGGTGCTTGTCCGTTTTAAGGGCGAGCTGCAGCCCGGCGTAACGCTACGCGATATTGTGAACGCCATTCCGTATCAGGCCATTCAGGAAGGCCTGCTTACCGTCGAAAAGAAAAACAAGAAGAACATTTTTGCCGGCCGTATTCTGGAAATGGAAGGGCTGCCGAATCTTAAGGTGGAGCAGGCCTTTGAACTGACCGATGCCGCCGCCGAACGCTCCGCCGCAGCGGCCAGTATTAAGCTCGGCCGCGAGCCGATCGTTGAGTTCCTGCAGTCCAATGTGAGGCTGATGGAAGAGATGATTAAGGGCGGTTACGGCGATGCCGAAACGCTCCAGAGGCGCATCGATGACGTGAAGGCCTGGATCGAAAACGGGGAGCTCATGAGCGCCGACGAAAATGCCGAATATGCCGCCGTCATCGAAATCGATCTCAACGAAATTACCGAGCCGATTCTCTGCTGCCCGAATGATCCGGACGATGTGAAAAAGCTCTCCGAGGTTCAGGGGGCCAAGATTGACGATGTCTTTATCGGCAGCTGCATGACCAACATAGGCCATTTCCGCGCCGCTGGCGAAGTACTCGCCGGCGAAGGCTTTGCCAACGTCAACCTCTGGATTTGCCCGCCGACCAAGATGGACCAAGTTCAATTGAAAAAGGAAGGCTATTACGCAAAGTACATCGCCGCCGGTGCGCGAATCGAAATTCCCGGCTGCTCGCTCTGCATGGGCAATCAGGCACGCGTGCGCGACAACGCGGTGGTTTTCTCCTCCTCCACGCGCAACTTTAACAACCGGATAGGAACGGGTGCGCAGGTTTATCTCGGCTCCGCCGAACTCGCCGCCGTTGTTGCGCTCAAGGGCGCGCTTCCAACGCCAGCGGAATACAGAGACATTGTTGCTTCCAAGCTAGAAGGGAAAACGGCGGAGGTATACAACTATCTAAACTTTGATCAGATGACAGGGTTTAGTGTTTGAGGCGAAAGACGTAATGCGTAATTCGTGAGGCGTGATGGGCGGCCCGAGGGCCGCCTTTTTTATTGGAATCCATTTCAATCGGTTTAGAAATGCGCCATAGTGTGGGCTCAATTTCAAGGAGAGCAATGAGAGCCGGATTGGATAAAAAAATTGTGGGGCAGGAAGAGTGGCTGGCGCGGTCGGTGCGCAAGGATCAAACGCTCTATTCGATGTATTCGTCGGTTGCTGACTGTATTGTGAAAGAGCCGACGCTGATGTGCGTGCCGATTGACGATCATATGGTGCATCGGGGCGACGGCGTGTTTGAGTCGTTCAAGTGCATCGGCGGCAATATTTATAATCTGGATGTGCATCTTGCGCGGCTGGAGCGCTCGTGTGCGGCGATCGGCATTTCGATGCCGGTTCCGCGCGAGGAAATGTTGGACGTTATCGTGCAGACGGTGCGCGCGGGCGGGCGGAAATACTCGCTCGTCCGTCTGCTGGTTTCGCGCGGAACGGGAACGATGGGGATCAATCCGTATGCGTGTACGCGCTCCGAGTGGTATATCGTGGTTTACGAACTGCCGAACGCGGGAGGCACGATGTCTGACGGCGTGGCCGTCGCAGTGAGTCAGGTGCCGATGAAGCCGGGCATTTTTGCCACGGTGAAAACCTGTAACTATCTGCCCAATGTATTGATGAAAAAAGAGGCGATCGATCTCGGCGTTGATTATACCATTACGCTGGACGAAGAGGGAAATCTCGGCGAAGGCGCCACGGAAAATGTAGGCATCGTTACGCCGGAGCGCGAGCTGTTGATGCCGCCGCCGGAGCGGGTGCTGGCCGGAACCACCGCCAAGCGCGCGCTGGCGCTGGCGCAGCAGTTGATTAAAGAAGGCCTCCTAACGGTGGCGGAATATCGACCGATCACTCTGGAAATGGCGCGCTCGGCGGCAGAAATGCATATTTACGGCACCACGCTGAACATAACGCCGGTAATCTCATTTGATGGTCAGATCATGAGCGATGGTCGTCCCGGGCCTGTGGCGACTCGCCTGTTTGAACTGCTGAAGCAGGAAATGATCCCCGACAGCTCGCGACTGACGAGAGTATTTTAGATTGCCGATTTCTGATTGCTGATTGCTGATTGGGGATTTTTGGGTCTGTAAGGCCCTAATAAAAGTAAGAGGCCAACGCCGATTGAGTTCAATAAATCGGAAATCGAAAATCGGCGATCGTCAATTGATGGATTGCGTGATTATAAAGCGCAGAAAATGGAGCGTAACCGATGGGTGTTGAGATAGAGCGCAAGTTTTTGGTCAAGAGCGATGCCTGGCGGGCGGATGCCGATGCCGGGCGTCGCTGTATTCAGGGCTATCTCATCTCCCAAGGCAAAAAAGTGCTGCGTGTGCGCCACATCGGCGAACGCGCGTTTTTAACGATTAAAGGTCCGAGGAAAGGGATCTCCCGCGTCGAGTTTGAATATGAAATTCCGGTGAGCGATGCCGAAGAATTGCTGGCCATGTGCGATCGCCGCATTGAAAAAACGCGCTACCTCGTTTCCTTCGCCGGCATGATCTGGGAAGTCGACTGCTTTTCCGGCGCCAACGAAGGTCTGACGCTGGCCGAGATTGAGCTCGAAACCGAAGATCAGCCCTTCGACCGCCCCGTCTGGCTGGGAGAAGAAGTCAGCGCCGATCCCCGCTACCACAACGCGCGCCTTGCCCGCCATCCCTTCAGCACGTGGGGGTGATTAGCCCTGTTTGATCGAACGGAGAATCTGCTGCGCGGCGAGCTCCGCGCCGCCGGGCTCAATCTGTTCGCGCGGCGGCGGAGCGGATTCAATTTCTTTGAGGGCGCGCCCGAGGCTGCCGGCGTAGAGTTCCTGATTCGAGACGAAGGCTTGGCGGCAGTAGCGCTGGATGCAGTCAACGAGCACAGGATATTCGCGGAAGTGGGCACGGTCGGAATAGATGATGGGCTTGTCGTTGGCAATGCTCTCGGAGACAATGCCGAAGCCGGGTTTGGTTACGACCACATCGACGGAGGCCATGACGTCGGCAAAACATACCGTTGAGCGGGCAATGGTGTGTACAGTTGAGCCGGGCCATTCCAGCGGTTCCACAGCGAAAAACTCATAATCTGAAAGCGCGGCGAGCGCCTTGAGCGCGGGCGGTTCGAGCAGCAGCGAGGTGAACGACAGCAGGACCCACTTTTTCTCCAGATCGGCGCCGGAGACTTCGGCGATGAGCGCTCTACGGTTGATACCCGGCTTGGCGAGCAGCGAAAGATCAATCTTGCGGGGAAAGGCTTCCATCGGTTCAGAAAAGGGCTGGCGCAGAAGCAGGTCGGTCTGCTGGTAAACCGTGCGAAACTTATCCACAAAAAAGGCCCAGCGGGGATTGTGGGCAACAAAGTCGGCGTATATCCAATCCCACCCAAAGTTACTGGTGGCTATATTGGGCAGACCCAACTGCTGAGCGGCGGCAAGCGGAATAGCTGGAACATCGGCCACAACTACGCCGATATTTTCAGTGCGAAGAAATTCAATTTCCTGCTGAATCAATTCGGATTCGCTGGCGTAGAGCTGCTCCAGTGCAGCCAGCGAGGCCTCGAGATCCACCCGAATGGAATCTTTCTGAATCAGGCCGACATCGAAGGCACCGCTCCGCAGTTCGATGGAGGCGGGAATACGGCTGCGCATGAATGCTTCGGGCAAATCGGTTTTTATCATGATCGGGATTTCGGGCGCGGCGGTGTGCAGCGCGTTGAGGATATCGCTGGCGCGTGCACCATGACCATATCCGTGAGCGGTAATGTAATAAGCGATTTTTTTCATTACCGTGTCTAAAACTGAAACATGGCCGAGCGGATCACTTCGCCAACGGTCGGATGCGGGAATACAATCTCCTGAGCGTCCTGCACGCGGAGCCCGGATTCGATCATGGCGGCGGCGCCCCAGATTATTTCCGAGCTGTATGCGCCAAACATATGCACGCCGAGCAGCAGGTTGGTATCGGCGTCAATTACCACCTTAACGGAACCAGGGCCGCGCTTGCCGTTTTCGGCCAAAAAGCGACCGCTCATTGTCAACGGTAACGACGCTGTTTTCACATTGATTCCGGCCGCCTTCGCTTCCCGCTGAGTCAATCCACATCCGGCAACTTCGGGCAGTGAATAAACCGCCCACGGAATCGCATTGGTGCGGAATCGGTCTTCCCGACCGAGAATCGTATTCAGCGCCACTTCGCCCATGCGCGTGGCGGAGTGCGCAAGTTGCGATTTTCCGGTCACATCGCCGATGGCATACACATTCGGCAGATTCGTGCGCTGCTGATCGTCGGTGCGAATGCCTCGGCGGTCAAACTCCAGCCCGGCCTCTTCAAAACCCATTCCCTCCAGATTGGGTTTACGACCGACCGCCATCAACACCACATCCGCGCTGATTGCCTTTTCCTCGCCGGACTTCGTGGTGAACTTAACAATATGCCCATCGATCTCCGTCACGCGGCACCCAAGATTAAATTTGACCTTGCGCTTGAGCACTCGACGGAACTGCGCAACCTGTTCATCATCCATAAACGGAATAATCTCGTCGAGCATCTCAATCACTTCAACCTTCACACCCAAGCTGCTGAAGAAACTGGCAAATTCAATACCGATTACGCCGCCGCCAATGACCGCCAGCGACTCGGGCATCTCCTCAATACTCAGGATTTCCTTGCTCGTCATTACATGCGGCTGATCGACGCCGGGAATCGGCGGAACAATCGGCGAACCGCCGACCGCGATTACGACGTTTTCGCCTTCATACGTTACCCCATCAACCTCCACCTTGCGCGGTCCAATCAGCTTGGCCACGCCAAAGAGCACCTCGACCTGGTTTTTCTTCATCATGGCCGCAATGCCCGCGCGCAGCGTTTGAATGACCTCCGTCTTCCGCGCCATGATCTTTGAAAAATCAAACCCGATTTCACCGGTCGTAACGCCGAAGTCCTCCGCTTCCTGCGCCTGAACATAATGCTTCGCCGCATTCAGCAGCGTTTTGGTCGGGATGCAGCCCCAGTTCAGGCAGACGCCGCCCAGATACTGCTTTTCAATCAGCAGCACCTTCAACCCTTTATGCCCCGCGCGCTCAGCCATTTCATAGCCGCCCGGCCCTGCTCCAATAATGATAATATCGTACATCAAACCCTCGCCATTCGTTCGAAATCTCTACGCTCTAATCCCGAACCATATCTCAATTTGCTTTCTTTCATCTATTAAACACCCTTCCGTCCAGCTGTTTTTTGCCTTTTCTTCGCTATCTCTCCATTTGACCGCATGTTTATCCAAAAAGACCTTCACAATGCACCTCTCCTTGGGCAAGATAATGTCCATCTAAAACGCGGACATAGATTGATGACTACATATAAAATGCACATCGGACGACTCCAACTTTTCGGCGCAATACTGCTCAGCATGGCCGAATTCATAAACTGTGCGGCAGCTCAGGAGACAGAGGAGAGCGCCTCGTCAACGACAAATATTCCGCCGATCATTATTGATGTTTCTTTGGAGGGAATTGCCACCATCGGCGACATGAAGTTTTCACCAGATGAAGAAGAGCTGCTGAGTTCGTATCTTTCCACGAACCTTAATCACACTGCTTCCGAGCAAACGGTGATCATTCGCGCCGATGCCGAAACTTCAGCCATGGTTGACAACACGATCATCAAATCCTGCCAGACGATTGGGATCTATAATGTGTTTCTGGAAGAAACCAGCTCAACAGAATCTACAAGAAAATGTGCTGTCCCCATCCACCCCGAATTCGAAGACAATGTCACTAATATCCTCCCCATGGAAGCCAGAGTTCAGATTAATCCAGACGGAACCGTAGTGATTAATAATGACAGGCTGTTCACGGAAAAAGACAAACAACTGGACACGTTAATCGAATGTTTAGAGCATTTTAAATAATTCTATGGCCATTCGTGTGCTCATTGTGTAGCGTTCTACACATGAACACATTATCATTGGATCTGCGCCAGAGGATTCTGGATTCCTACGATGCCGGGGAAGGA
>JAAYDL010000050.1 GCA_012729265.1 Lentisphaerota bacterium
GGAGCTTGTGACCGTCTGCCCGGCTGCAGGATCACCCCCGCATGCGCGGGGAGTAGAAAGAAGCTTTTAAGGCAGCATCCCCAAAAGCAGGATCACCCCCGCATGCGCGGGGAGTAGCCGCACCTTAGGCGAAAAGGGCAGTCCCATGTAGGATCACCCCCGCATGCGCGGGGAGTAGGCCCAGAGCCACAAGGGATTCACCGACATCAGGGGATCACCCCCGCATGCGCGGGGAGTAGGCTATCTCGCAAAGTTCACGGAGTAGTTCCGGGGGATCACCCCCGCATGCGCGGGGAGTAGGCGCTGGAGCTTATAGGCCGGCATCTGGCTATGGGATCACCCCCGCATGCGCGGGGAGTAGAATGCGGCTACACATCTTTGTGCGGTCTGTGTAGGATCACCCCCGCATGCGCGGGGAGTAGACTAAAATAATGTAGAAAAATCAGCCCTTTTTATCTGCGCCAAGACTAGATTTCATTTAACTTTTCATATAAATAGTGAGTCAGGTAGCAGTCTGACAAGGCACGGTGTGCATTGTCCGTCTCAAGTGAAAAATAGTTACCCAGTGTTACCAGCTTAAAATTTTCAACGCCTTTAACTTTCCTCCGAGCAAGGGCAAGCGTATCCGTACAAGGATTCACAAACGCACGCAGACCTAGGCGTCTACAAGCGGCACGAAGGAAGGCATAGTCGTATGTGTAATTGTGGCTCACGACACGATTGGTCCCAACAAAAGCAAGAAAATCGTTCAGTGCTTCAGCGAGGCTTCGACCTTCGGCCGCAATCTTGTTGTCTGTGATACCTGTCATATCCGATATCGTTCTTGGGATCTCTCTCTCCGGGTCGACTAAAGAAGCAAATTCCGCCACCGGTTTTCCACCTTCAACCTTGATCGCAGCCATTTCAATTATTGCATCCTCTGCTGCCGACAAACCAGTCGTCTCAATATCTATCACCACATATCCCTCTGCTGACGCCTGTTTTCTCTTTGCCGCGTTCACATGCCTCTGAATATTAAACCGTGCTGCTTTACTGGAGTAGGACAACCCTTCAGAGACGGGTTTTTGGGCAAGCCTGGCAGGAGACGGTCTACGCATCAGCTTTAGTCCATCAAAGTCTACAGGTTCCCAGCTTGTGTTGTGAACACGAAAGTCCATGCTCTGCTCCCCGGATGAGCTGAACACCATTGTCGCCCTTCCATTGCGCAGATTTTCGCATACGCGCTGCCATAGCTCATCCCGTACTCGGGCGCTGAAATGACCGACATATACACCGGTGTTCACTTCAAACATCCATTTGGACAAATCCCCGCGCAATTTTGGCGGGCAATCAGTCAGCGAAATGACCGTCATGGCTCCACTCCATAAGCAAGGCCATATGAGACGGCATTTCTTACAGCACCAACGCGGTTATCCCAAAGAAATACTACCTCCCCCTCCGCGGATTCTTCAGACTCGTCGTCCAGAAGTAAAAAACGTATATCCCGAACCATACGCTCCAGGATACGCCCCGATACCATTGCGTCCCGAACACGTCGTCGGACAGCAGATGGCAGGTCGTCCGTCTGTGCAGCAGCAATCTCAAAAGCTATGGGTATTGTGACATCCACCTTATACAGATCTGCGACGTCGTAAACAAATGAGCAATCATGTCCGACGTGGATAAAACCGAGTCCCGGTGAACAACCCAGAGCTACGATAACTGCATGCGATAGACCATATAGGCAAGCATGCGCAGTGGATAAGGCCTGATTAACCGAGTCCCCGGATTCAAAGTTCAACGGGTCATATATTCTGCCGTTCCAAGGAACATTCCAGGTATTTGCCAATCTGCGGTAGACCGCTCTGATACGGCTTCCTTCCCTGCCGCGGAGCTGTTGGAGAGTCAGCCCAGACACATCTTCTTCCGGAAAGCGAAGCTGATACATTTTTCGCACCACAGCCAAATGAGAGCGTTGATTACTAACCAGATCCGCCTGCCGGACAAGTAATCTGGACCTATGTGTAAGGGCGCGCCCACCGGCGTAATATCGCACTCCATACTCTCCCACCCAAACGACACTTACTCCGGCATCCCCAATCAGCTCCATTGCTCTATGGGTGATGCTTGTTCCGGGGCCGAGCATAATGACAGAGATGGCAGCTGCCGGAACGTGTATAACACCGTTCTCATCCGTGACTGTGATAGCGCTGTCCTTGCGGTTCAGTTGACAGTGTTCCAGATATAAGAATGTCATCCTGTCCCGAACCTGCGGCAGTGCCTTAAGATCCGGGCGGATCATCCCAGTATGATCAGCCATCGATCTCACCCATTGGCCTCGCCACTGTGAGCATACCGAGGCCATAAGCTTTACCCCGACCGATCCCCTGTGTGAGCGATTGCAGAAACACTCCGGTATCAATAACGGTCAGCACGCCCTCATAGGTTACACCCAAGAGGGAAATGCGATTTTTGTTAGCGCCGCCTTTATTGAAAATATTCCACTTTGTTTGTACAACGTTGAAATTGTCCTCATTTAACGCAAAGCCGTGTTTTTCCGCGCGGTCAAGCAGCCAAGCTTTTTGATACCTTACAGAACTGTGGGCTCGAACTAGTCCGCGCTGCCCGATCCCTTGACCCTCTCTGACGGGACAGCTCTTGGTCGGATTGGCCACCAAGCGAAAGTGCCAAACACTGCCCTCCTTTATCCTGTTAAGGAATGGGTTGTAGTCCAGAGTTTCCCACGTTCCGTCCATGCCGAACTGCTGCGCAGCAGAAGCGAGATCCGGGCGGCTGCTGCTGACAATTAGCAGCCAGTATCTTCCGGCCAGGTGGTCGATACGCCAAAGTGTCCGATCACGTACACCCTGAAAGGCCAGTTCCACTGCACCATGTATCAGATTCGGGGAATTCAGCGCCCGCAGCGTATCGCGTTTTGCCGGATCCAACAACATACGAGTCAGATACATTTGATCACCTCAATTCCGATACGGGGTCATGAGTGGTGGAATACGAATTACTCCCTATATCCATAATCCCATAAGAGGAGAGACTCCGGTAGCCGTATCTTCGACGGATCGGGTCAAAGGACAGGGCAAAGTCCCTCTGCCGCGCGGCATTCTTCTCCTCCTGTCTGCAGTCTGCACAAAGCCATAGTCTATGGCTCAGCTTCTTTTGCCTCCACACGGGAGCCAGCCATGGCTCAATGCTGAGCGCTTCCATAAGATTCGCATCCCTTATTCCAAGGCATATCGGCAATGTCGGCGGGCACGAACGCCTGCCAAGAAAAAGCGGGAAACGGGGATTTCGGAGAGCAGTTTCCAGGGACTTGAGGAACCCTTCATCCCCGCTCTCCAGCCCCACAAGAAAAACCGCGTCAGACAGGTAATAACGAGTCGTTACATAAGAGACTTTATCATCCTTGCGAGCAATATGAAAATCCTTGAGAAGCTTGCCGGGTTGGTCGACCCTAACGCCGAAGCGCAGGGCGTTCAGGTCATCCAGCGGTTCGTTCCGCCTGCGGCCAAGGGCCGCAGCCAACAGGCCTACCACACCGCTCTTGGTGGGCTCCCTGCAAGTGTTACGTATCTCAAACTTTGATTCTACTCCCCAGGCCTGTAAAGGAGCCGCCAGACGGAGCAACAGAGTGGCCATCAACTCACCTCGCAGTCGGATAAATGCTCGGCCACCCAATTCTTCATAGTGTCCAGAAGCTGTGAAAGCGGCATGACCTGAGCGAGACCGTTCATTGCGACACCTACACCCAGAGCCAGAACAGGCTGATCCACAAAGGATTCATACATTTTTTTAGCGTATTGGGCCAACCTGATTTTCGATTCTTCCGCGTATCCGTTACGGCTTACCACCGGTCTTTCAAAGGCACCGGACAAGTTCACAGGCTGGTCCCGGCGGATGGTCACATAAACGGCATCCGGGAGAGTCCGGTTTGCAAATGTATTCTGCTTTCCGGTGGGCATGGCCAGCACGAAGGCCTCCACGAATCCGCGCACTGCTTCCGGTGTAACTTCCCCCAAATGTTCAGCCAGTTCACATACGTTCACCGTTGCATAACGGTAGAGCGTTGCAGAATTGAATTCGATCGTTCCGAGATGTCCCGCACCGGCATTGTCCTCCGGCGCGCAGTCATCTACTGCAGTAAAGTAATCATATTCATTATTCACGGCATGTGTAGATATGCTGTGAGCCACTTGCGCGGCCGCATCGTAATTCAGAGACGGATCGCTTGCAACCATACGACCGAAAAGGATCATGTCCACTGAGGGCGCCGACATGAGGGCTTCTTTATATGCTTTTTTATCTTCACACTTGTCAGCCGCCAGTTTTGCCAAAGCCTTTGCCTGGGCATAACTCATAAAAAACAACGCGTCTGTCCCTTTTTGAGCATCTTTGATCGTTAGTCCGGCGCTCTTCAGAGCCTCCTCAGCCAGCTTTGTTGCATCAAGTGACGGATCAATAGCTATGATCTCGTCAGCCACCAGGCTTACAATACGCTTTGTTCGTAAGGCAATCTGATCTTTTTCGAAAATGTCCTTAAACATAAGACGCATTGCACGTTTCCATGCCTGAGATGATACTCTTGCCCTTGTCACGCCGCCGTAAACGGCCGTCTTGGGGCTGCCTGTGTCGTCCCGGTTAACACAGCTGGGAGGAACAGTCTGGAGCGCGTGGATATCCACATAAATACGTGACTTCTTCAGCATGTTATTCACCCTTTCCTTCATTGTCATTCTGATCTTTTCTGTTCAATCTGTAAAAATCCTGGCCCCATTTAAGTCTGACTGAGGATTGCATTTCCGGGAACTGATACCTGAAGATATCCTCCGCCAGCGCAGGATAGTCCAGAGGAATGCCCTCAGCCCTGAGGAGTTGTACAAGCCCTCGCAGATGATGTACAAGCTCATCCATACCTGAGGCAGTCGCGAACGCATTGAATCTGCGCTGTATCCGCTTAAGCGCGTCCTCGTCTCCGATCGGCACGAGCCCTCGAACGGCAATGCCAAGGGCCTGTCCGGCGCGAGTCATAGGTTCCTTTTCCGGATCGTGTCCCTGCTGATGGAGCGCGAACAAGGTTAGGGCCGTATAAACTGCCCATTCTGCCCTTGTCGGAGTTCCGTCCGTACTCAGCATCTCCTCAGGCATATCCGCAAATATCAGCCCCCATATCTCAGGCAATTCCCCGGGTGAAAGTCCGATGCCGCGGCGGAGGTTTGCAAGCATCGCCTTTCTTGGGCCTCCCTCAGGCATATGCAGCAGGCTCCCGAGTTTAGCGGCAACGAGATGCCCCACATGCTGAGATCTTACAGCCATTGTGATCCCTCCCTTGTCTATGTATATATTTTTGTGATGTTGTATAAAAACCAGTTAAAGGACTCCGGCGCCGAGTAATGGACCGTTATCTCTTTTCCCTGCCGCTTTTCTGTTACTTCCCGACCTACAAAAGCTTTTGTGCCGGCCTCTTCCACCAGTTCCTGTCCGAGATTCCAGGCAATCTGCTGTGCGGCTTTCCTCCATTTGAGGCATTTGTCTTCCATATCAAGACCATCGTTTTCCGGGTCCAGAGTATATAGCCACTCCCTGAATGGTTCGTCCAGTCGGTAATACAGTTGCTCCCCCGCATTATCTGCGGTCCCCTTTCCGCCGGCTGCTATATCAATATTCTTTGACAATCTGCTCACCGCGTCAGCAAGTTCGCTGCATCGCCTGACCTCATCGTCGATTCTCAGCCTCCACGCCGAACCCAGGTCTGAGAGAAGCCCCGCATGGAACGTGAGCGAATCGCTGAATACATCCGTCACAAAAAAATCCTTGTCTCCATATTGTACAGACGCGATACGAAAGCTGATCATTCTTGTCTTTTCGATCAACCTATCCTGCTTCAATCGGGAGATCCATTTTACGACACCCGGAACATGAGACCCCTCCCGCTCCAGGAAGAGAGTGGAAAACTCCCTCCACATCTGGCGTGCCGAAATATGCCTTCTAGGCACGTATTCCTGTGATTTTACCGCTTTATCCTTAACCAATGACCACACAGTCATCTGTTCCGAAAAGGCGTTGACCTTTGGGAAAAAATCGCCCCCCAAAAGCCTGTATCCGGTAACTGCACCGTTCTCCCTATTGAGCAGGAGCCGTCTTGACTGAAGAGTGAGAAGCTCAGCAGGGTTGTCCGGAAGCGGGATCTCGGTGCGCTCCCCGGAACGTGGATAATCCAGCTCCCAGGCCGGTCGGTTCTCCCCCCAAGGTTTAGAGCCGTCCTGCAGCAAGGTCAGATTGAGCATCAGGGTCTCGAACAGGTTGTGGCCCACTGCGGTTATAAGGCCAAGCTTTCCCAACCAACCCGCTCCGGGTGAGGGCAGGCCTTTTACCTTTGCTTTGCCTGAGGTGTCGTCGAACCCGTTGACATGCAGGAGCCAGCGCGCCGCCTCTGAATACGAAACGGACTTTTTTCCCTCTCCGGTATTGAGCGGGAATAAACGGATTTTGTTGTTGCTCTCAGATAGTTCCCCATTCAGTTTTGACGCTGTGTAAGCGGTCCCGATCCGGGCTTCCGGTACTTGCCCGAATGGTCTTTCGGGGTGAAACAGCCAGAAACGGTCCTTCTGAGATTCAAGGTATTTCTTCAGCGGTCCTTGCGGAAACCGCTTCTGATCCCAGATAGCTTTCCATCTTCCCATGGCTGCCCCGGGACTGTCTATCGGCGACGCTTCTCCACTCTCATCCACTCTGGAGAAGACAGTATGCAGGACGGCCAGAATGAATCTAAGCACAGCTACGTCCTGTGTAGGCAATTCTCCCCCCAGATCGGATATATTGTGAGCTTCAAGCAGAGCGGTTGTCAGGGAGACCTCCTTTGCATTATTGTTGGCATCAAGGATACGGATCCACGGCTCATCGAGTAAATTGAATTCAGTTGTTTCCATCGCTCTCCTCCTTTTCAACTATCAGACCGCTCACCCGGCTATAGGTCAATTTCCGGCCACACAACATCGCAGATAGATTTTCGTCAAGAAGCAGTATCAACTCCTCTCCAAGCCAGGTCGAAAGGCCCCATTCAATAAAGACGCTTCTGTATGTATTCTCCAATTCTTCAATGGTTCGTTCAAGATTCCCGAACCGGCAAAAGATACCGGGCAGCCTGATGCGCTGTCGCGCGATCCGCCTGCATACTTCCCGGTCCGGAACATGGTCAGACGGAACCTCTTCCCCTCCGTATTGCCATGGAAGGAATCGAATCCGGCCGTCACAATCCCGCATCAGCAGCAGCACTTCGACAGACGGTTCCCCATCGCGCACCGCCGCCTCCGCATGATGGTCACCCTTTCCGATATCGGTATCCAGCCAGCCTGAAATCAAGTTAAGCGAGGCAAAATTCTTGTCTTCTTCCGGCTTGGACACGCAATACTCTTTCGCCCTGCTGATCTGCTTCTTCCTTGCATTGTCGAACTGCTCCTTTGCTTTGATGTATGTGTCTGTCTCTTCCCATATACGCTTACCCTCATAATAGGTTTCCTGTACAAGCTGCGGGATGTCGTTTGGTATGGTGACAGTATCAGGTAATAGGGCTCGGGTGCGCAGCAACAGCCAGTCCCCGTATATCGCCCGTGCCCCGGCTTCAAATCCTTCATCTCCTGCACCCAGAACAAGACATTTTGCCTCAGACAGCTTATCAGGTCGCTGCCGTAAATGTCTGTGCAGCCGACCAACTCGCTGTAAAAGCAGGTCCATTGGGCACAGATCGGTAACCAGAATATCGAAGTCAATGTCGAGGGACTGCTCCAGCACCTGTGTTCCAACCACAATGAACCGTTCGGGGCGCGTGACATCCTCTCCTCTCCCCAATCTGTCCAACAGACTTCTCTCCCAAACAGCCCTATCCTGAATCAAGAACTGTGCATGGCAAAGCATCACCTCGGTGTCTTTTATATGGTCCCGGAGCATCCCGGCTATCGTTTGTGCTCTGCTCACTGTATTGACAATAACTCCTGCGCATCCTCCGCCTGAGAGCATCTCATCGAGAAAGCATGGGATTGCATCATCGGTCAGGCGGTCTATCGATACCTTGCGTGGTGTATCATGGCATTCGATCGTACTTTGATAAACATCCGCTCCGTCCATCCATGTCAGCAGCGGATATCCGCAGTTCACGCATAGATCGGCAGGCAGCGCACGTTTGTTCATGTACGCCGCCACAAGTTCAGCCCTTCGCCCCGGCGGAAGAGTTGCAGACAGCAATATAACCGGTACACCATAGGCACCCAACCAGGAAAGGGCCATATCCAGATACTGGTTCATATATGCGTCATAAGCGTGGCACTCGTCAACAATAACGACTTTCCCCGCAAGACCCAGATGGCGAAGCATGACATGCTTCTGCTTAAGGGCAGCCAATAAAAGCTGATCAACCGTACCGATCACAAAGTCTGCCAGCAGCGCTTGCTTTCTGCCTCCGAACCAGGCATGGGCAATAAGTCCGCCATATTGCGAATCAGCGTCAACCGTGGATGAGGTTTCGAACAACATATTGTAATCTTCATTCATCACCGCCATACCGTGAGCCAGGCGGATGGCGTGAACTGTGTCTTCAGACTGACGTTCAGCCCAGGTTTCAAGTCTTTTGAAAATGCCGTTTGCGGTCGCCTGGGTGGGCAATCCGAAAAAAAGTCCTCCGCTGCCGGTCTGAGATGCCAGTATCTCTGCCGCAGCCAGTGCCGCTTCCGTCTTACCCACGCCCATCTGCGCCTCAAGAATGAAAATTCCGGGCTTGACTACGTTTTTTGCCGTTTCAATAATTGCCCTCTGGATCTCGTTAGGGAAAAACCCGAATCTATTATTAAACAGCTCATCACTCATACCTGCGCACGTCGGTGCCCATGGATGCGGAAGTGAGAGTCTATCCCATCCTGCTATTGCGCGGTCGGGGTAAACGGTTAATTCACTTTCACTATCGATGGGGATAAGAGGGAAATAATGTGTATTGCTGGCGATCCAGTCAGCCATAATCAGCAGTCCGGTAAGCAGCACCTGGGACTTCATACTCAATTCCGGCAACAGTTGTACATCGTTGTATCCACAGGATTTTAAGCTAAAAGAGAGCCATTCGTTACGAATCCTCTCCCAGTCACCTCCGCGACTTGTTCCATTGTAGTTGGTAAAAAATGCGGTAATCTGCGTTTCAGGATCCAACTCAAAGCCTTGAGGCTTCCCGTGATGCGCTCCCACAACCGCCGCAATACCAGCCGGGCAGCTATTATTGAGCAGAACGACTTCACCTGCCAGGGCGTGGGGGGTCTTAGCGGGATCCATTCTGCCCGCTACGGGAATAGAAAGCCCGGCTCTCTCAAGCCGAGAGATCTGTGAAGGAAGACTCTCGGCAATTCTGCGCTGAAATACCGGTGTGATCTTTCCCAGGTCGTGAACAAGGCCCAAAAACCTGGCCAGGCTCAGCAACTGCCTCTCCTCCAACCCGATTGCTCTCACCGAAGCTTGAGGCAGCCAGTATTTAATTAGGCTGCACATGATTTCAGCAGTGTCCGCGGCATGGATCCACAAAGGCAGCCATACGTCTGTATCATCGCGTTTTGCCTTTGCTGCGATATTTCGTACTGCTCTTGAAAGCTCCTCAATCTGTGGATCATGCATTCTTTTTTCTCCCAAAATCAACATCGTCCATTTTGAGTCTTGATACCTCTACCTCTTGCCTCCGCTATCTGTTTCACGAATAAGTTCATTCAGAAAATGACATTAATACCGCAAATTAACAATAATGATTATAAAACAGACATTTTCGCAAGTAAAGACAAAATATGTGACATCAGAATACTGTCACTAAATGATGACCGTTTCAAAAAAACGGCAATTGTTATTTATTCTTTACCTCGTGTTATTTCTGCTATCTCCAGGCAGGTGGTGAGATCGAATTCGATAAAACACATTCCCGCAGGCAGAACAAAAAAAACGGACCGGTCTGTAGCCGGTGCGGTGCATGATACATTCCCGGCATGGGGTTTTCCTCGCGGAAAGGCTGTCCGATATGCGGAGACAGCCGACGCACCGAGTGCGATTCAACGCCTGCCGCGCAGCTGCCTTTGATACACCTCAAGTTTCCCTCTACAATGCGCAAAAGGCGGGATCCCGCATCGCAGGATCCCGCCTCACGATATACTTTATACTTTATACTTTGCACTGAACTTGCGCCGAACTCAGGTTTACATAAAGTGCGGCTTCACAAACGGTCAACGGGCTGTTTCGGGGAAAAGGCCCC
>JAAYDL010000051.1 GCA_012729265.1 Lentisphaerota bacterium
GTGCCGATGACGATCCCGGCCCGGATGGGATGGTTGTTGCGGTTGTTGAACTCGTTGCCCCGGGTGCGCCAGCGGGTGTGGCCCATGAGGATGGTGGTCTCGTTGTCGACCTGTCCGAGCAGCTCCTGGAATGGCTTCTCGTAGACCAGCTCGTGCGCCCGCATCGGCCGCTTGAAGATGCGGTGGCTGCCGTCTGTCTTGAGCCAGGCGAGACCGGAGGCGTGCGGGCCGCGCTCCTCGCTGTGCAGCAGCATGCGGATGAAGAGCTCGCACAGGTAATCCCGCTCGTCGGGCCTCCTGCGCTTGCGGCCGAACGGATGTCATCGGTCAAACCCGGATTACGAAACATGAGATGCACATCGAAGAGATCGCGCGGATGCTGCCGGTCGAGGGCCGCACAGATCTTTCCGCCATATATATCGGCCTCGCAAAGAATGCGGCTCTCTACAAACCGCTCGAATTCTATCTGGGCGGAAGCACAGAGCGTACGCGTTTCCGGAGGAAACAAAGCACCGCGAAACACAAAGTTCGGTTCAACCTTGATCTGGGCATTTTCGGCATTTACAACCAGCCGCCCCGTCACTCCGGCCACCGGCTGACCCTGAACCGTGGTTCCCGGAAGCCCCGCCTCGATTTCAACGGCCAATTGCTCCAACGCACCGGAGATACCAGCCAGCGCATCTTCGCGAGGAACGAGCGGCAGGTAGGCCAAATCGATATCGACCGACAGACGCGGCATATCTTGGACAAAAAGGTTCATGGCGGTTCCGCCCTTCAACGCAAAACAGTCATGCTTTTGAAGCAACGGTAAAACCTGCAGCAGAAGCTCCACCTGCTTGACATAGGTCCGGTTAAACATCGGCGTCCTCTTTTCGGCGCGGTACGGTGATCAGCAGTTCGCCATCCAATTCGCCCCCTTCGTAAACCACGCGCTTTCCGCTGCCCAGATCCACCGGATCAGGATCAATATATTTAAGCCAGGGATGCGCGCAATCTTTTGCCATCCAAAGAAACAGCCGCTTGACCCGTACAGACCGACAGGCCTCCAGCAGTTTCTGAACTTCATGCGGGCGTAACAATCCGAGTCCTTCAAATACGGTGCGGGCGTGGTCGAACGCCGCATTGTCGGCGATGCAATAGAGCATCTCGAAAGCAGCCCGCTCCGGCGGAGTTACCATAACGCGGAACCCTTTATGCTCAACCGATGCCAAGGGAAGACTCCCGGACAAATCAAACAGATGGGCGCAGCGATGCACGATTTCAACCCCCCAGTCCTTGCCGGAAAACCAGGCAGGAAGCCGTTCGGAACCATCGCTGATCAGCAGGACGGCAGCCTCCTCTCCCATCGAGAGGTAATGGCCCAGACCTTTGAGTTGCAACGCACTCAATCCTGCAACATGGACAGTCAATCCAAGCTGGCTTTGGAGGGTATGGAGCGCGCCTTGCCAATCGACGGAATCCCCCGTGCGCATATAGGCGCCGCGCCCGACCCGCTCCAGCCAGCCCGAAGCGACATAGCGCCTGGCCAAATCCTTCGATACGCCCTGATCGGCTAACCATGCCGGGGTTAGCAAGGTACCCGGAACCAGATTTTGCAGCATCCGGTTTACTTTACTTGTTTTTTGCGAATTCATTGTTCGCATATACACGCCACAACAAACTAAATCAACCACCTCGTTTATATTTATTCATATTTGCGTACTAATAGTCCGCCAAGGCCCGGTGTAAATGCTATTATTTAGTAGCAGACGCAACAGGCCAGCGCAACTCACGTGCTTTATCGTGTAATCATGTGATAAAGCATCAAAATGAACATTGTATTTATGATCCAAGCTCGGCCTGCAGCTCGGCGTCGTCCTTAAGCACATCGGCGGCCATATCCTTTTTGTACTGGACCATCTTCTCGCCCAGATCGGCATCGGAAAGCGCCATAATCTGAACCGCCAGCACGGCCGCATTAATCGCCCCGGCCTTGCCGATCGCAACCGTAGCCACCGGAACGCCTTTAGGCATCTGCAACGTAGAGAGCAGCGAGTCCATCCCGTCGAGCGCCCAGCCCTTCACCGGAATACCGATCACCGGCAGCGTGGTATGGCCGGCCAGTACGCCGGACAAATGCGCGGCTCCGCCGGCCGCGCCGATAATGACCTTATATCCGTTTGCGGCAGCGTTTTCTGCAAACGCTGCGGCTTCGTGCGGTGTGCGGTGCGCCGACAGGATTTTTACGGTGGCTTCAACGCCGAATTCTTTCAGCGTGTTGTACGTGTATTCCAAAACGGGCCAGTCGGATTTGCTGCCCATCACAATGGCAACGGTCGGTTGTTTACTCATCTGATGATCCTCCTTATTCCTGATTAAAGTCCAAACCCAGCCGCTTCATTTCGCGGTGAGCAATATCGTTACGGTAAAATGCATCCTTAAAGCTGATCGACTCCACCGCAATGTAGGCCTTCGACAGCGCATCCGGCAGATCCTTGCCCAGCGAAGTAATGCCCAGCACGCGACCGCCGGCCGTGACCACCTGATCGTCCTTCAGCGCCGTTCCGGCGTGAAAGACCACGGTATCGCTCACGGCGTTGGCGACATCCAGATTTTCAATCACATCGCCTTTGGCGTAGGAACCGGGATAACCGCCCGCCACCATCACCACACAAACGCTGTGCTCATCCTTCCACGCAACCATCTCTTCAGAAAGGTTTCCGTCAATCACGCCGTTGATCGCGGGGAGCATATCGCCGTCCCATCGCGACAGCGCCGCCTGTGTTTCCGGATCGCCGAAGCGGCAGTTAAACTCCACCACGCTCGGCTGATCATCCTGAATCATCAGCCCGGCGTAGAGCACGCCTTTATAGGTGATACCGCGCTTTTTAAGTTCGGCCAGAGTGCGACCGTAAACCTCATCCTTCACCTTCTGCCAAACCGTATCATTCACAATTGATGCCGGAGAATAGGCACCCATACCGCCCGTATTCGGCCCCTGATCCTTCTCAAAAATACGCTTATGGTCCTGCGACGAAGCGAGCATCACCACATGCTCGCCATCGATCAGTGCAAGGATCGACGCCTCTTCGCCCATCAAAAAATCTTCAATCACTACGCGACTGCCGGCATCTCCGAAGGCGTTCCCTTCGAGCGCATCGCGGATCGCGGCCTCGGCCTGCTCGACGGTTTCGGCAACCGTTACGCCTTTCCCTGCGGCCAATCCGTCGGCTTTAATCACGATCGGCGCACCGCGTTCGCGCACATAGGCACAGGCTTCATCCGAATGTGTGAATGTTTCATAGGCGGAAGTCGGCACGCCGCCCGCCTTCATCACTTCCTTTGCAAACTGCTTGCTCCCTTCCAGCTCGGCCGCAGCCTTACACGGACCGAATACACGAATGCCTTCCGCCTCCAGCAAATCCGTCAACCCGGCGCATAACGGGGCCTCCGGTCCGACCACCACCAAGTCGGGTTTGTTTTCGACACACCAGCTCTTAATGCCTTCCAGATCGGTCGCGTCGAACGAAAGATTGGTTCCCAGCTCCGCCGTTCCCGCATTGCCGGGCGTACAAAAAATTTCCGGTTTCGCGCTGTCGTTTGCCAGTTTCCACGCCAGCGTATGTTCGCGACCGCCGTTCCCTACCACCAAAATCTTCATTCACTTGCTCCTTGATAAATCCCCGGCCCACACGGCACATTCCCACACCTATTCGCCGCAGTGACCCATTTGTTTGTTGCGGTCCGGAAAAGTAGCAAATGAAAACCGACCTATTCAACTATGATCTCCCGCAGGAGTTGATTGCCCAGCATCCGCCCGTACGGCGTGAACTGGCCCGCATGATGGTGCTCCACCGCGAAACCGGCACCATCGAACATCGCTCCATCACCGACATCGTGAACTATCTCCGCGCGCCCGACGTGCTGGTCCTCAACAATACCAAGGTGATTCCCGCCCGCGTCTTTGGACATA
>JAAYDL010000052.1 GCA_012729265.1 Lentisphaerota bacterium
AGCACCAGCAGTCCGGAATGGTCTTCGCCCAGACCGAGTTCATCTTTCGCGCAGAGCATACCCATCGACTCCACGCCGCGGATTTTCGCTTTTTTCAGAGTAATGCCGCACGGCAGCGTTGTGCCGACCGGCGCAAAAGGATATTTACCGCCCACCTCTACATTCGGTGCGCCGCAGACCACCTTCATCATTTCTTCCGCGCCATAGTTAACGGTGCAGAGGCGCAGCTTATCCGCATCCGGATGCGGCTCCATCTCCACCACCTGACCCACCACCACGCCGGCAAAATCCGAACCGATCGTCTCAATCGCCTCCACTTCCAAGCCCGCAAAAGTCAGCTTATCCGCCAACCCTTCGATACTGTCCTCAAAATCAACATATTCCTTCAGCCAACTGACCGGTACTTTCATATTATCCTCTCCACCAAACCGCCAAGCATGCGGCTCCGATTACTGGTTATCCGTTACTCGTTACCGAAAAAAAAGCCCTGCGTTCAGAAAATCCTCAAGAGAACCGGCAACCCACAACAGACAACATTCAATTGAATGAGCGCTCTGTATACAGCCTGACGCAAATCCGCTCAAGCCATTCGTGCGGCGAAGCGGCGGCCAAATTATCAGGCAAAATGATTGGGGCATTTTAATTTACAGTCTACCACAGGGTGAAAAAGAGGTTCCCGTTCCTTGATTTACCCGGTGCATAGTGACACAGTTTCCTGTGTTTTGCATGCCGTCTGAATGAAGAACCCGAGGGAAGAAATGTCAGAGAAGGAAGCCAAAGCCAGAATCAAGATCAACAGGCTGCTCGAGGAAGCGGGCTGGCGGTTCTTTGCGGATGCCAATGGGCCGGCGAATATACAGCTTGAGCCGAATGTTAAGCTGAAGGCCAACGACCTCGATCCTCTCGGGCAAAACTTCGAACAAACGAAGAATGGATTCATCGACTTCCTGCTGCTCAACGAAAAGGGCTTCCCGCTCATCGTACTCGAAGCCAAGGCCGAGGATAAGAATCCGCTCGCGGGCAAGGAGCAGGCCCGTAGATATGCCAAGGCGAATAACTGCCGTTTTGTCATTCTTTCGAACGGCAATCTCCACTACTTCTGGGATCTCGAACGTGGCAATCCCTATGTCGTCACGGCGTTTCCGTCTCCGGCATCCGTAATCGGCTGCCAAAAAAACGTTCCCGACCCGAAGCGTCTAATCGAAGAAATCATTGAAGACGACTATGTGGTGCTGACGCAACGCCCCGGCTATGCATCCGAAGCGGCGTGGAAGAACGAGTCCGAGCGCCAGCGGTTCATCGAGATTAACGGTCTCCGCTTTTTGCGTCCCTATCAGAAGAACGCCATCTTCGCGATCCAGCAGGAGGTGAAGAAGGGCAGCGACCGCTTCCTGCTCGAAATGGCCACGGGTACCGGCAAGACGCTCACCGCCGCCGCCATCATCAAACTCTTCCTTCGCACGGGAAATGCGCAGCGCGTATTGTTCCTCGTGGACCGCTTGGAGTTGGAAGACCAAGCATGGAAAAATTTCAGGAAGGTGCTCGCCAACGACTACCGCACCGTCATCTACAAGGATAACCGAGACGACTGGCGGAAGGCGGAAATTGTCGTCACCACCGTTCAATCGCTGCTCTTCAACAACAAATACCGGCAGCTCTTTTCTCCCACCGACTTCGATCTCGTCATCTCCGATGAAGCGCACCGCTCCATCGGCGGCAATGCGCGGGCCGTCTTCGACTACTTCATCGGCTACAAGCTCGGCCTTACCGCCACGCCGCGCGACTACCTCAAGAAGTTTGACAAGGACAAGCCCGCCACCAAGGACCCGCGCGAGTTCGAGCGCCGCCTGCTGCTTGACACCTACCGCACCTTTGGATGCGCCGACGGCATCCCGACCTTCCGCTACTCGCTCCTCGACGGGGTCAAGGAGGGATATCTCATCAATCCCACGGTTGTCGATGCCCGCAGCGATGTGACCACCCAGCTGCTGTCCGACGGCGGCTTTGTCGTGGAATTCAAGGATGACGGCGGGGAAGACCAGAAGGAATCCTTCAAGCAGCGGGAGTTCGAAAAACGGTTCTTCTCGCCCGCCACCAACCAGCTCTTCTGCAAGATATTCCTCGAAAACGCGCTGCGCGATCCGGTCAGCGGCGAGATCGGCAAGTCCATCGTCTTTGCCGTCAGCCAAAACCATGCGGCAACGCTGGCGCAGGTTTTCAACGAAATGGCCGACCGCATGTTTCCCGGAAAATACCAGTCCGATTTTGCCGTGCAGGTGACCTCCCAGATCGACGGCGCGCAGCAGATGACCATCAACTTCACCAACAACAACCTGCTCGGCTCCGCCAACTTTCTGCCGGCCTATAAAACCAGCAAGGCCCGCATCTGCGTTACCGTCGGCATGATGACCACTGGCTACGACTGTCCCGACGTGCTCAACCTCGGCCTCCTCCGCCCCATCTTTTCGCCAACCGACTTCATCCAGATCAAGGGTCGCGGCACCCGCAGGCACAACTTCCTTGAACAACTGCACAACGACGAAGCCAAGGGGCTTGTTAAAAACCCGGACAAGGCCACCTTCAAGCTCTTCGACTTTTTCGCCAACTGCGAATATTTCGAGGAAAAGTTCAGCTATGACGAGGTGCTCAAGCTGCCCGTTCCGAAACGCAATGGACGCGATCCGTCCGATCCGCCTACTCCGTCCAATTCCCTCACCTACAACCACCTCGGCGACGACATTCTCTTCACGATCAAGGAGCAGACCGTCGGATTCGAGGGCATGCGGATCGACCGCGAGTTCTACGCCAAGTTCGAGCACGTCGTGCGCGAAAACGATTTCATCGCCACCAGCGTCGAGGCCGGGCAGTGGGATCGCGTCATCGACTATGTGAACAAGGAGGTTTTCGATAAGCCCGACGAATTCTACAACCTCGACAAGCTCCGCAAAGCCGCCGGGGTGGACCGTCGCCTGACCCTGCGCGAAATCCTCGAAAAAATATTTGGCCTCATCCCGCGCTTTAAATCCAAGGACGAGCTGCTGGAAGAGGAGTTTTCCAAGTTTGTTGCCGACTACAAACCGGAGGAGGCCGAAGCCATTCCCGCCATCAAGACCTACTTCAAGGCCTACGTCACCAGCGACCTGATCCGCCACATCATCGAATCCGGCCACTTTACCGACCTCGCCACGAACCCCGTCTTTTCGACCAAGGACTTCAAGGCCGTCCCCGCGAAATACCGCACGCTCATCCCCGAATACATCAAGGACTACGTTTCGCTAAACCAGTTCGCGGCATAAAGGAGCATCAGACATGGCAAAAATAAGACCCAGCGGCGGCTATCGCGACACGTGCAGTTTCCAGACGGCAACCCTCATCTATGATGCCACCGTCTGGTTCTGCGAAAAATTCCTCGACCCGCGGTCGCGCACGGTCGACCAGATGGTGCAGGCCGCCCGTTCCGGACGGCAGAACATTGCCGAGGGCAGTCGCGCCGCCGCCACCTCGTCCCAGACCGAGCTCCGGCTCATCAACGTTGCCCGCGCCAGCCTCGAAGAGCTGCTGCTCGACTACGAAGACTATCTCCGCCACCGCCGCCTCGCACAATGGGCCCCCGATGGCCCCGACGCCATGGCCGTCCGCAATGTTCCCCACAACTTTAAAACCGATCCGTCCAATCCACCTGATCGGTCCAATCTCACCGATCTGACCGATCAGGAACGCTGGGCGCTCTATGCCCGTTGGCTCGATCACGCCGACCCCGCCGTGCGGGCCAATGCCTTGATCTGCCTGATCAACCAGGCCAACTATCTGCTCGACCAGCAGATTGTCGCGCTCGAAGCGCAGTTCATCGAAGGCGGCGGCTACAGCGAGCTGCTCGCCTCCGCCCGCCTGCAAAAAAGAAAACAGAACCAGGCCAATCCGTCCAATCCGCCCGATCACATTCCGGCCTGCCCGCAATGTGGAAAGCCCACCGTCCTGCGCACCGCCAAAAGCGGAAAAAACGAAGGAAAACAATTCTGGGGCTGCACCGGCTATCCCGAATGCAAAGGCACCGTCCCCGTCTAAACCAATCCGCACGATCCGTCAGATCCGCCAATTCAAAAGAAAGAACACCCATGCTCGATTCAGAAACCAAGCGCCGCATCGACACCGCCCGCGACATTCTCGTCGGCAAAGTCCCCGATCCCAAATCCCAGGTCGAACAGATCACCATCGCCCTCATCTACAAGTTCATGGACGACATGGACGCCGAGTCCGAGGAGCTCGGCGGCAAGCGCAAGTTCTTCGTCGGCGATTTCGCCCGCTATGGCTGGGCCAAGCTCATGCGCTCCGGACTCGGCGGACACGAGACCCTCGCCCTCTACGGCGAAGGCATTACCAAGATGACCGAAAACCCCGGCCTGCCGATTCTCTTCCGCGACATCTTCAAGAACGCCTACCTCCCGTATCGCGACCCCGAGACGCTCAAGGCCTTCCTCAAGATCATCGACGAATTCACCTACGACCATAGCGAAAAACTCGGCGACGCCTTCGAATATCTGCTCTCCGTCCTCGGCTCGCAGGGCGACGCCGGACAGTTCCGCACCCCGCGCCACATCATCGACTTCATGGTCGAAGTTATCGCCCCGCAAAAAAACGAGACCATCCTCGACCCCGCCTGCGGAACCGCTGGGTTTTTGATTTCCGCCTACAAGCACATCCTCAGAAAAAACGATCCATCCGATCCCTCCAATCAGTCAAATCCGTCTGTCAAGCCGCTGACGCCCGACGAAAAGGGACGCCTCGCCAGAAACTTCAAGGGCTACGACATCTCGCCCGACATGGTCCGCCTCTCGCTCGTCAACCTCTACCTCCACGGCTTCACCGACCCGCACATCTACGAATACGACACCCTCACCTCCGAAGAGCGCTGGAACGAATATGCCGACGTCATCCTCGCCAACCCGCCCTTCATGTCGCCGAAGGGCGGCATCAAGCCCCACAAGCGCTTCTCCATCCAGGCCAAGCGCAGCGAAGTCCTCTTCGTCGACTACATGGCCGAGCACCTCACGCCCAACGGCCGCGCCGCTATTATTGTGCCGGAAGGGATCATCTTCCAGAGCCAGACCGCCTACAAACAGCTCCGCAAAATGCTCGTCGAAAACGCCCTTGTCGCCGTCGTCTCCCTTCCGGCGGGCTGTTTCAATCCCTATGCCGGCGTGAAGACCTCCATCCTCATTCTCGACAAATCCCGTGCAAAGCAGAGCGACACCATCGCCTTCTTCAAGGTCGAAAACGACGGCTACGGTCTCGGCGCCCAGCGCCGCGCCATCGAGAAAAACGACCTCCCCGCCGCCGCCGAATTCCTGAAACAATGGCTCGCCAATCCCCAATCGGAAATCGGAAATCACAAATCGGAAATCCCGAATGCCCTCATCGTCCCCAAAACCAAAATCGCCGCCAACGGCGACTACAACCTCTCCGGCGAACGCTATCGGGAGGGCACCGCGCGCACATCGAACTATCCGACGGTTCCGATCGGCGACATCTGTGAGCTATTCAACGGGCGCGCGTTCAAGCCCGAGGATTGGGAGAATGCGGATAGCGGCGGAATCCCAATCGTCAGGATTCAAAACCTGAACAACGCCGACAGCTCATTCAATTACTACACGGGTGAAGTCAGCGAGAGGAACACGATCAACAACGGCGAACTACTGTTCTCGTGGTCCGGCTCACGCGGCACTTCCTTTGGAGCGCACATCTGGAAGGGACAAAAAGCAGTTCTCAACCAGCACATCTTCAAGGTTGGCTTCGATGAATCCCGAGCGATCAAGATGTATTTGCTCCATGCACTGAACAAAGCGGTCGTCGAAGTTGAAGAGAACCTGCACGGCGGAGTCGGACTTGTTCATATTACCAAGGGAAATCTGGAGAGAATCCAAATCCCCCTGCCGCCGCTGGAGGTACAGAAGGAGATCGTGGCGGAGATTGAGGGCTATC
>JAAYDL010000053.1 GCA_012729265.1 Lentisphaerota bacterium
CTGCTTGATATCATGTCATGTCTATTTTACTTGCTGTTATATCCATTTCCATGTATTATTAGCTCATGTGGTGGGGATGCTGGTGGGGATAAAAAACATTGGCTTCGCACAGCACATTAAGGAGAGCAGGAAATGCCAAAACAGAAGCGGATCAAAACATCGTATCCAGGAATTTATTATATTATCGGACACGGTGCCCGTGGAGAAGAAAGAATTTATTATATTTCCTACCGCCGCAGCGGGAAGAAGATCGAGGAAAAGGCGGGACGACAGTTTCAAGACGACATGACACCCGCAAGAGCGGCAGGGATCAGGGCAAAACGAATTGAAGGGGCCGAACCAAGCAACGTTACCCGGCGCGGAGAAGAGAAAATAGCTAAGGAAGCGGAAGCCGGAAAGTGGTCAATAAATCGATTGTGGGGACTTTACCAAAAAAACCTTGAGGGCCTGAAGTCTCAGGCAGCGGACAAGTCACGATTTACGAGCTACCTTCAACCTTTTTTTGGTACTAAGGAGCCTCACGAAATCGTGCCCCTGGATATTGACAGGCTGAGGCGGAAAGCTCTTTCTGGTAAGTCGGATCAGACCGTGAAGCATGTACTGGCATTGCTCCGGAGAATCGTGCGCTATGGAGTCAGAAAACAGCTTTCCCAAGGGCTTACTTTCACTCTTGAAATGCCGAAGGTTGATAACGAAGTCGTCGAAATGTTGACCAAGCAGGAGTTGTCACGTCTCTTGAAAGTGTTGCAGAAAAGCGATGATATCCAAATCTCGCACCTCATGCTCTTGGCGCTCTTAACCGGGATGCGTAAAGGTGAGTTATTAAGACTTTGCTGGGGCGATGTCGATTTAGAGAACGGTTTCATTACGATCCGGGCACCAAAGGGGGGCAGGACGGCAAGAATACCCATAAACAATGCGGCCCGCAGGATTTTAAAAGACCTTCCCCGGACAGCGGATCAAGTTTTTTGCAATCACAAAAGGGAGCCATTCCGGGACATCCGAAAGCGCGTGGACGTGATAAGGAAAGCAGCGGGTCTACCGAAAGGCTTTCGGCCCTTGCATGGGTTGCGACACGTTTACGCATCGGTACTGGCAAGCTCCGGACAAGTGGATTTATACACTTTGCAACGGTTATTGACCCACAAAAGTCAACAAATGACGGCGAGGTATTCGCACATTAGGGACGCGGCTTTGCGGAAAGCTTCAGAGGTGGCCGCCAGCATTTTTGACGAGGCGATTGGGGATGAGTGACACCAAACAAAACGCAGTTTCGGTCTTTGCGGATTTCCTGGGCTGCCCCACGGAGAAAATCCAATTTCTTTTTGATACCTATCGGACCATCGGCAACATGGAGAAAGAGCTAAAGGTCAGCCAGGCAAACCGTGAAAATGAGAGATTTTTGCAAAAAACCCTGCAAGAGCTGGAAGGGCTACTCCGCACCTTGGCGAGCACGGAGCGGGGATGGCTGACCATCGAGGAAGCGCTTGAATGCCACGTGTATCTCCGCAACAAAATCGAGAATAAGGCGGCTTATCAGCGGATGGAGACAGGGCAAGCACTGGAAAAGGCCCTTAGGGGCAAAACGGGAAAAGCCAGAGGCCGCACTATTTTGAATTGGACGCAAGAGGGGGATATAGCCCAAAAGACCTTAATTTACGGACTCGTCTCGTATGCCGAATATTACAGAGACAGGCAGTGTTTCTCGGAAATAAGCGATGTGCTTCAAGCGACGGATGTGCTGCCGGACAGCAGTTATGAGGAAATCCGCCGTCGCTACGATAATGTGATAAAATCTCTCTCGCACCGGATTTTCGTTCACAATTGTCTCAGAGAGGCAAGCCAGTCAACAAAAACCTTGATTGTCGATGGAGAACCGCTCGTCACGGTAACATACTCTTTGCCGATATGGGAAGCTCTCGCCTCGCCGCAGACAGACCCGCTTTTCACCATGATTCGGAAATCCTGGGCAGCCGACTTTTCAATAATTATCTCATAATTTACCGACAAGAATACCCGTAAAATAAAACAATTCTTCGCTATACCGCTACCTGCTCATATGTAAAAATGTATCTACGCTGTTACGCGGTTTTACCAATATGTGCAGGAGGTTATACCATGCAGCACTTAACGGAAAAGGAAGTTTCAAAATTAACCAAGCTCTCTTTATCAACACTTCGGAATGATCGATGCCAACGAAGGGGCATTCCCTATGTAAAAGTGGGCCGGGCGGTTCGGTACGCCATTGAGGACGTGAACATCTTCATGCTGGCACACCGGGTTTCGACGGATAGGCGGTAACCATGACTGCATTTTTCCCTGACCGTGCACTCTGGCACCAAGCCCGCCGGACAAGTCAAAAACCCTGCCCAACCTGTGCAGACCTTGAGGCTGTCCCTACCCTGCTACACCGACGCAAGAATCCCGATGGGTCTTTCACGCTACCTTACGGCATTGAGGCCCGATATTGCCCCTCGTGCGGCAAACGTTTAGGGGGGTGCCGAACATGAGGACCCGCCGGGATAAGAAATCCGACATATCGCTTGAAAGTCTGGAGCGATATTTCCAGATCGGGGTTTCCAAAAACTATATCCTCCTCCGAGATGATTTCCCGATTAGCACCATACCGCCAGGGGAATTCAAAGCATTGTTGCTCAGGATGTTTGATAGGAACGATGAGGTTTTGAGCCATGGAAAATAAGGGCTGGATCAAGCTATATCGGGCAATCGCTGACACTGAATTTTGGCTTTCCGAACCCTTCACGCGGGCGATGGCATGGGTAGACCTTCTCTTGTTGGCCAACCACAAAACCGGACATATCCGAAAACGAGGCATTCTGGTGGCTGTCGAGCGGGGGCAAGTTGGATGCTCCGAAGACACGCTGGCAAAAAGATGGAAATGGTCAAAAGGGAAGGTTCGTAGGTTTCTTGCTGAACTAATTAGTCTTTCCCGGATCACTCGTTCAATATCCGAAAAAACGGTACTGAAGAATACAAGCGTAAGTAGCTTAATTTACATACTAAATTATGACAAGTACCAGGCAAACAGTACCGAAGACGGTACCGAAGACGGACCGAAGACGGTAATGGAACAAGAATGTA
>JAAYDL010000054.1 GCA_012729265.1 Lentisphaerota bacterium
AAGTGAATTTCGATATTCGATCTTCAGCTTCGGCGGATTCTTGTACTCCACATAGATCTGATCCTCATCAGACAATTGGTTTAATGGAACCGTAATGATCTGACCATTCGCCGCACGAATCACTACCGAATCACCAGATACCCTCGCATATTCCCCTTCGATTGTTTTCCCGCCGTTTACCGCCGTCCAAATCCGAATCTCTTTTTGGGGCGCACCTTTGGATTCACTCTGGGCCATACTCCGAACATTCCCGCCGACCGCGACCCCCATTAACAAAACAACTATGAATAGATTCTTTTTCATCATTAATTCCTAAAAACAGTTTACAATGAACAAGGTTGACATTTGAACGACACTATTCCTGAATAAAATAAGTGGTTATATTCTTAACATTATAATCATCTTTAATCATATTGATTAGGATACTATCTTGAGCTTCCCGCGAAAGCGGGGCCGTCGCAAACAGCGGCCATATCGGCATTCCCCGGTCATTTTTCTCGTACTTTTCGCCCTGAACCTCCACCATCAAAACCGAATAAAATTCGCCTCCTGGTCCTTCTCCGGCGACGGCATCAAAATCATATACTTTCCCCGGTTCCAGCGTAATCCAATCGCTGCCCATCAACCTATTGGCATCCGTGTCGCAAATCCAATACATCCCATCTTTAGCCTTCTGAGTTGTACTGCTCCCGGGGGCACCGCCCTGAAAATTCTCACAGATTTTATAAGCGGACATACCATCCCACGCCAAGTTGGCCGCCAGCACCACCTCCTTATTAATCGCCACCGTCAGCACGTCATCGCTCGCGCCCCAAAGACGGAACGTAATACCGTCCTTATGCGTAATTTTTCCGCGATAATGCGCCGCCCAGCGGCTGGCGTTTGCCATATAATCAGCCTCTCCGAAAGAGAGGGGACCCACAATGGACATAACTTTCGGAATGGCGATACATTGAGCATAAAGCTTTCCGGCAGAACGGTAATATCTCTTCAACGTGGAGGTGTCCCAACCCGTTTCCACAAATTCACGAATAATATTAAAATATTCCGTTTCAGCTATTTGGCGTTTAGCCCCACTACGGGTTCGGCCTAAACTATAGAAGGTAACCTCTAAATCATTTCCGGTCGTTATGGGATCGCCAATCAGGTTAGGTACTCTGTTGGGATCGGGCATCACAAACCCACGGCTTTCGATTCCGCCGATTCCGTCCATCAGACTATCTCCGTTTCCTGTCAGATCAGGAATGGAAATTTCGGCCATTTTGGGATCTGGAACCTTAGCCACAATGTGCGATGCCGACGCGGGCGAGGAACTTCTATTGATCTTAACATTCAGCCTTTTACGAATCATAGTCGGTCGTGGCATCGTCGGCGCTTCCACAAATATATTCTTCTCCGGAATCATAATCTCAATAACCACAAAAGTAACAGCTACCGCAATCACAGCAGCGTGGAAAAGCAGACTAATGATAAATCCGCTGGGCGCACCCTTGTTTACCTTGCTCGTTCTTTTTCCATATCTCTTTTTCATAGCTCAATCCCGGTTTAGTTTTGGAACTCCGGCGTATACCCTACGCCATTTTCACTATGGATACGTCCTCCGGAATCTTCGCATTTGAAAAAAAATGAAAAAATACCCACCGCAAAACGGCAGCTTTTTCATTCATTAAAATAATTCAAAGCGACAAAAAGGATCAGCTGTGCATTTCCCTCAGCAGTTGTCGGACGGCCTTGATCGCATCCGCGACCTTGGAGCCATCTTTACCGCCGGCTTGGGCCTTGTCGGGCTTTCCGCCGCCCCCGCCGTCCGCGAGTTTGGCGACCTCGCCGATCAGCTTACCAGCGTGGATGCCCTCCTTCACCAGGTCGTCGCTGACGGAACACATAAAGCAGGCCTTTCCGTCAGCGTGGCTGCCGAGAATGATCACGCCGCTTTCAAGCTTCTGGCGCAGACGGTCCATCAGCTCGCGCAGCGCATCCATTGGCACTTCTCCGGCGGTGGCCGCGAGCAGCGGCATATTGTCAACCTTGTCCGTGAGCGTAATGTGTTCAACTTTTGAGAGGAGCGCTTCGATGCCGTGGACTGCGGCCTTCATGCGTGCTTCTTTCAGCTGCTTTTCAGCGGCTTTCACCTGATCGGCCAACGCCTTAATGCGCTCCGGCAGGTCGCTCGGCTTCACGCTGAGGCTTTGGCTCAATCCGCTGAGCAGTTCATGCTCTTCCGCGCTCCACTCCAGCGCTTCCATTCCGGTGACCGCTTCAATACGGCGAATACCCGCCGCGACGGACGATTCGGAGACAATACGAAACTGACCGATCTCGCCGGTTGCACAAACATGCGTTCCGCCGCACAGCTCTTTGCTGAAGTCGCCGACCGAAACCACACGGACGGTTTCGCCGTATTTATCGTCGAACACCGCCTGAATATCGGCGGCCTTCTGCACGTCGGCCAGTGCCATTTCCTGAATACCGACCCGCGCGTTTTTTAGAATCTGTGCATTCACCACGCGCTCAATTTCCCGCAGCTGAGCAGGCTTAACCGCTTCAAAATAATTAAAGTCAAAACGCAGGTAACCGGGCGAAACGAGCGAGCCGGCCTGTTTGATCGTTGAATCGACCACGTCGCGCAGCGCCTGATTAAGCAGATGCGTGGAGGTATGGTTCCGTCTAATCTTATCACGGCGGCCTTGGCATACGCTTGCCGTCACGCGGTCGCCCTTCTGCAGCGTTCCGGAAATCCACTCGCCGGAATGAAGGATAATGCCGTCGGGCGACTTCTGTGTATCGGTCACCCTGAATTCCACGCCATCGGTCTTGATTGTTCCGTAATCGCCCTCTTGCCCGCCGGACTCGGGATAGAACGGCGACTCCTTCAGGATCACGGTCCCCTCCAGCACATCGACCACCTCGGTTTCACACGTAGTCGTTTCATAGCCGAGGAATACGGTCGGCTCCGCATCAATGGCGCCGCCTTCGGCCATAACGACCGACTTCTTGCTCTTATAGTCCGCACGAGCCCGCTCGCGCTGATCCTTCATCAAGCTTTCAAACAACTCTACATCAACGGTCATGCCATGTTCTTTGGCCATGACAATCGTCAGATCCAGCGGGAAGCCGTATGTGTCGTATAGGACAAATGCCGTCTGTCCAGGGAAGACTTTTCTTTCCCATCCTTTACTCGCCTGAATCTCCTCAATAAATAGTTCAATGCCGCGATCGAGCGTACGGTTAAAGGACTCTTCTTCCGCCTTTAGCGTTTTTGTTACGCGGCCTAAATTTTTGCGCAGCTCAGGAAATGCTTCGCCAAAGTTTTCGGCCACAGTTTCTGCGAGCTTAAAGAAGAAGGGCTCGCGGAATCCCAGATTACGGCCCACACGCACGGCGCGGCGCAGAATACGGCGCAGCACATAGCCGCGGCCTTCATTCGAAGGAATAATGCCGTCAGCAATCGCGAAAGAAAGGCAGCGGATATGGTCGGCAATCACGCGGAACGCCACATCCACCGGATCGGTCATCGTGCTGCCGTATTTTTTTCCGCTCAACTCCTCCAGCTTGCGGAAGATCGGTGTAAAGACGTCGGTTTCATAATTGGAAATAACGCCCGAGAAATCGCTAAAGTTATGGGTGCACTGAATGACCGAGCAGGCGCGCTCGAAACCCATGCCGGTATCAACATGCGCGGCAGGCAGCGGCGTGTACGAACCATCGGGATTGGCGTTAAACTGGATAAACACAAGGTTCCAGATTTCCATGCACTGTGCGGTTCCGGCATTCACGAGCGCCGCTCCGCCGTCGCCGTTAGGCGTCAAATCGACGTGTATTTCTGAACAGGGACCGCAGGGGCCGGTATCGCCCATCATCCAGAAATTATCTTTGCGGTTACCGGGCACTACGCGCTCTTCAGGCAGATAGCGGAGCCAGAGTTTCTTTGCTTCGAGGTCAGCCGCAGATTTATCGTCGCCGCCGAAGTAGGTGGCGTAGAGCCGATCCACCGGGAACCCCCAGACCTTGACGAGCAGTTCCCACGCCCAATCGATGGCCTCCTGCTTGAAGTAGTCGCCGAACGACCAGTTGCCGAGCATCTCAAAGAAGGTGTGGTGGTAGGTATCGGCTCCGACATCCTCAAGATCGTTATGCTTTCCGCCCGCGCGGATGCATTTCTGCGTGTCCGCCGCTCGACCCGGCGTGTAAGGACAGTTGGCCTGCCCCAAAAAGATCGGAACAAACTGATTCATGCCCGCGTTGGTAAAGAGCAGATTGGGCGCATCGGGCATCAGGCTGGCCGACTTCACGACCGTGTGCTGCTTCGATTCAAAAAAATCCAGAAACGACTGGCGGATCTCTTTCGATGTCATAATGAAACTTCCTTTTTCCGACTGTAAGGTGGGACTATATATTTTGGCAAAACAAGCGGGTTTTATACTGAGATCGCCCAAGCGATGCAATGGCGTAATCCAGACGAAAACAAACTTCCGCTGCGGCGCAATCGCTGCTATAAATCACGACTGGTTTTGCAGTTTCAATTAAATAAGGATCTCAGCATGAGAACATTTCAGATTGTTTTATCGTCCGGCTTTGCTCTCGGACTCTTCTTGAGCGCTCAATCGTGCAGCACGGGAAAAACTCCGCCGGGAGGCATGATGGTGGAATTCCTTCAGGGGACCAGCATCGCCAATGTCGTTGACTTCACCCCCGAGTTCAGTTGGATCGTGCCCTCTGAAAAACCGAATGCTTTCCAAACAAGCTATCATCTGCTTGTCGCTGGACGCTCGCGTTTGCTCGCGCCCGGTAAAGCCGATTTATGGGACAGCGGAGAGGTTCCGTCGAACCAGTCGATTAATGTGCCCTACGGCGGCCAACCGCTGGTTCCCGGCCAGATCGTCTTTTGGAAAGTCAGAACACGGACCAACCACGGCGAACTCAGCGATTGGTCGGCAACGCAGGTTTTCGTCATGGGCGATCCCTCGGATGAGACCACGACCTCGCGCTATGCCCTCTGCCAGACCGAGCAGGCTCCGGTACTGATTCGACAGCACAACGCCAATTGTCTGCTCGACTTTGGACAGGACGCTTTCGGCTTCCTGCGCCTCAACCTCCCGAGTCCTGAAGGCGATCGCAACATCACCATTCACTTTGCGGAAAAAGGATCGGAAGACGGCATCGATACCGAACCCGGCGGAACCATCCGCTACTACCGCGTCGAAACCACGCTGAAACAAGGCGAAAATCAGATCGACATTCATCCGCCGATGGATGAACAAAATACCGGACCGGATGCGATCAAACTTCCGGAAGAGATCGGCGTGATCGCTCCCTTCCGCTATGTCTTTATCGAAAACTGCCCGCCGCAGATTAAAACCGATATGTTCAAACGCGTCGTCGTTCATTATCCGTTCGACCACCAGGCCGCCTATTTTGAGTCCGACAACAATATTCTCAATCAGGTTTGGAACCTGTGCAAATACAGTATGAAAGCCACCAGCTTCTCCGGTGTTTATGTAGATGGCGACCGCGAACGCATCCCCTACGAGGCCGATGCCTACATTAATCAACTCTCGCACTACGCCGCCGACCGTGAATTTTCTCTGGCGCGCTACAGCCACGAATATCTGCTTACCCACTCCACTTGGCCGACCGAATGGAAACAACACTCCGTCATGATGGCTTGGGCTGACTGGATGTATACAGGCAACACGGAATCGCTGGAGAAAAACTACGAAATCCTTAAACAGCAAAAGACGCTGGAGTGGCGCGCGCGCGGAGATGGCCTGCTCAAAACCGACGGCCCGGAAACCCGCAACGACATTGTTGACTGGCCGGAAAGCGAGCGCGACGGATACGACCGCCGCGAAATCAATACTGTTATCAACGCCTTTTACTACCTCAACCTCTGTCAAATGGCCGACATGGCCTCAGCGCTGGGCAAAACGGATGAGTCAGAGGAATACAAAGCCAAAGCCGCCCGACTCAAGCAGCGCTTCAACGAAGTCCTGCTTAACCGACAAAGAGGAATCTACATCGACGGCGAAGGCTCCTCCCACTCTGCGCTGCATGCCAACATGCTCCCGCTCGCCGTCGGCCTCGTCCCCGAAGAATACAAAAAATCGGTGGTAGACTTTGTCATTTCGCGCGGCATGGCCTGCAGTGTCTACGGCGCACAATATCTGCTCGAAGGTTTGTATAACGCCGGCGAAGCCCAAGCCGCGCTCAACCTGATGACCTCCACCGGGAAACGCAGCTGGGTGAACATGCTCCGCGAAGGCTCAACGATCACGATGGAGGCGTGGGACAACGAATATAAACCTAATCAGGATTGGAACCACGCCTGGGGTGCCGCACCGGCCAATATCATTTCCCGCTATCTGCTCGGTGTCCGCCCGCTTGAACCGGGTTTTGGAAAGGCGTTAATTCAACCTCAAACCGCTTCGCTCAGAAAGATTCAGGGCAGAGTACCCACGATTAGGGGTCCGATTGAGGTTAAGATCGAGAATCAGGGCCAGCGCTACTTTATGGATGTGGAACTCCCCGCCAACATGACCGCAAAAGTCGGACTTCCGGGATTTCCAAACCGCAACGCGGTGGTTTTATTTGATGGGGAGCCTGTCACGCCGCAGGAAGAAAACAGTACGCTCTACATCGACAACGTCGGCTCCGGGAAGCACTCCTTTGTTGTAAAGTAGACGCAGTTTCGGTTCCTGCTTTGAAACGGTTTCGGCTCGCAGAGCCGACCCTACACCAAAACATCGGCTCACAGAGCCGACCCTACACCAACACATCGGCTCATAGAGCCGACCCTACACGTTGCACAATCCACCATCGTTGTAGCGTTGGCTCTGCGAGCCAATCATCCCGCTCCGTATCACACTCGATCAATCCGAACCACCTCACCCTGCCACAACCAATCATCAGCATGCTCAACCAACCCCGCACGCACCGGATTTTCCCGAACATAATTCCACTTCTCAAAATAACTCTCGGAATGACGCAGCAGGCGATCAAAAAAACCGGGTTGCCAAATTTCCCCGTCCACATCCAGCGGCCGGAGGCATTTCGTCAGCGACTGTTTGAGCAGACGGATAAAATCATTCAGCCGCGCCTCATGTCCGATACGGACAAAAAGATGAATGTGATCCGGCATGATTACAAATCGACCTGTCGCCCGACCTTGATCGGCATTCTTTTGAGCATAAGCAAGAAAAGCGTCAAAAACCTCCCGCCGCGCCAACAACGGCCGCCGATGCAGCGTATTGAACGTCACGAAATAGAGCGGCGGATCATACTTCTGAAAAACCTGATCAAGACGCGGCGGAGTTCCTTTGATTCTACGCGGCATAGTTTGATCTCCTGTTGCTTCTGCTCAACTTTATTTTCGGCTCACAGAGCCGACTCTACACCAACACATCGACTCGCAGAGCCGACCCTACACGTTGCACAATCCACCATCGTTGTAGTGTTGGCTCTGCGAGCCAATTCCATCGTTGTAGCGTTGGCTCTGTGAGCCAATTCATTTTGCGGACAGTTCACTGCCAAACTCACGGATGTTTTACTCTACCACTCGCATTAAAATAAATCAGAAAGATCGTGAAAAAATCAGTGTCTCGATCGGTCTGAACCAAACAGAGCGGAATAATCAGAACCCGAACTATTCTCTTCAGTTTGTAGTGCTATCGCTCTCGACAGCTCCTGCCGACGAATCGTTGCGGTTCGTCGATAAAGACGATCTTCTGCCGCGCGGTCTATCCGATCCAAACAGTGCAGAATAGTCGGTTTCATCCGCCGGAGATCGATCAGAAAGCGCATTGGTGGAAGAACCGCCCTGATTCGGTTTATCAAAACCAAAGAGAATAGAGGGATCTCCGCCGAGCGAGTCCGGCTCGACCTCCACAGAATCAACCGTATGGATTGCAGAAACCAATTCGTTGGTTTCGACAAGGTCATCCCCATAGAGCAGATCATTCTTTGGAATCACAAAGCTTTTATTGCTGGTAAGGAAGGCTAAATCATCCAGTCCGCAGGAAACATGGTTTATGATCGAAGGCGCATGATTATTCATCCAGGAAACGCCGACAATATACCGACCCTGCGGCGCATATACTCCGAAAAAGGTATCGTCCAATCCATTGCCGTTTTTTGCATTCACCGGAGCGGTTGCAGCAATCACATCCCCATTATCCAGCAACGCTTTCATAATCCATTTATCCTCCGGCTGACTACCGAAGCTTATCCCCAGAATGGAACCAGCCACCGCCCGCACATGCTCGCCCGAGGCAAACCCGGATTCTTTCCAAGTAAATTCCAGATCTGCCGATTCAGGCGGTGTCCCGTCTTCCAAAAAAGCACGCGAAAGGAACCCTACTCCGCCCAATCTACCGGGCCCGGAAATGGGAGTGGAATCAACATCCAAATCCGTACAGACCGGCTTCGAAGTTGTGATTCGAAGCGTTTTGCGTCCCATGTTGGCCACAAATGAGGTTGAACCGGATTCTGTCAGAATCACATCGCCGTCAAAATCCACAACGCCGCCGAAGCCGTTGGCCGCCGCACGGGAAAACAGCTCCGAAAAATCGTTTACCCCGAAAACTAACTCTTTATTCCGACCCACACCCGTCGAATTGGCCGCATCAAATCCGGCACTCTTATCCACCGCGTTCGACTGCTGTGATGCATCATATTCGTTGCCCGTTTTAAAGGAAACCGTCTTAAAGCTCCTTGTTTCGGCCCGGATCTCCGCTGCACCAAGCCATCCGACGCAAAACACAATATACAAAAATGGTTTTCTCATCTCATTCCCTGCCTGAAAAATCACCCGATAGGCAGACAAACCTACAGCGCCTTCGGATAATTGCAACCCGAACTACATTTTTCATCCTTTAATCCCAATGTTACCATTTGAATTGACGGAATTGACGGAGGCCTCTGACTTCTCCGATTGAGTGTGACAGAGGAGAAAAGTTGCATCGTCGCGGGGTAGGCTTCCCTGCCTGCTTCGTCCGTACCGCGGGCATCCCTGCCTGCCTTGCTCTCATGCCCCGTACCGCAGGCATCCCTGCCTGCCTTGCACCCCCCGTACCGCAGGGATCTCTGTCGCAAACTCAAGAAGGGCTTTGCGCCAGCCTGCCTATCTTTTTTCACAGTTGTAGCGTTGGCTCTGCGAGCCAATTCATGATCGTCTCGACATCCCCGTCGCGGTATTAAGATTGAAGATTATGCAACATGGCTTGGAAATGTTTTGACTCATCTCCCTGTTTTCGTTTCTATGTCTCCAAAAAGGCGTTCGACGGATCGTCCGCCCGGGCGAGCGGACAAAAAAAGGGGGTATTTGCGTGAAATTACTAGATTACGGGACTGACCCCTTGGTCCCAACAGCCTCGGAAAAGTGTTAGGAATAGGTGATTCTGGATCGCTTAATCTTCGGCTAGCTCCCACTTACTTCCCGACCAATTCAAGGGTCAAGTTATGGGCTTACCCGGGGTCTAGGATAAGTATATACGACGGATGGACGGAGATAATTGGTCCTTCTTCGGGTAATACCTCCTGGAGTGGAACATCAGGACCCCCAAATTTTTCAATGGAAGGAGTTTCACCCGGGCGGGTTGAGCTACATCTTGCCTATGAAATTAAGCATGATGCCAATTCTTGGTGGGAAATCCATCGCGACACAGTGGTCGTTACTGTTGTTGATGTAGACTTAGCTGTGGACTCGAATAACGATGGGTATATTTGGAGCGATGATAATGAAATAGAAGAGGATAGCGGCACTTTGGGGCTTTTGATCTGCAAAAATGATGATCATGACAATGGATATCAAAGTCTTCCTGACTGTGATAATGAAGTGCTCGAAAACTACGCAGATACTCTTGATTGTGGAGTTATGGAATTGTCGTTGATGCCAAGCGGGTTACCTAATGGAAGTGTTGTGGAGCTATCCGTGAACGATAGTTCGAAAGTTAGAATTTTTCGTTACGCAGCAGACCCCTATCAACCTGATCGGTCTAATACTCCTGGTTGGGATGCTATCATTGGTCCTTTGAGTGGAAGTAGCTGGACTAGGACGCTTTCAGCAGCTCCTTATCCAAGCTTGGAATATTTCTTAATAGAGGGAGTTAATCCTGGCTTGGTCGAGATCACTGTGATCTATAAAATACCGAATGGTTCAGGAGGATTTATTGAAGTTTCCCGTGACAAAGTGCGTGCCACCATCATTTCGGCGGATATGG
>JAAYDL010000055.1 GCA_012729265.1 Lentisphaerota bacterium
CTTATAAGCAGAAAAGAAAAAAGAGCAATAAGGACAGCCACCAAGTCTATCGAATTTCTATTGCTAAAGTGAGATATTCAGACAAAAGCAATAAACCGTGACCTGCAAAAATCTACACATTATTGCTAAATAAGGAAAACCGGAATAAGGCAATAAGCCGATCCTTGCAATTTGCTTTTTCACAGAAAAAACCGGCAGGCTTAAGCGCCTGCCGGTTATTCAAAAACTATTTGTTCAGAATCAGAACAGAAGGCCTCCGATCGCGACGAACACAGGTGCAAACACCAGTGAAACGATCGTCATCAGCTTGATCAGGATGTTGAGCAGGGTGGCCAGCACAAAACCGCTTGCCAGTCCGCCCGCCAGCAGGCCCATCACGCCCGGAACCCCCAATCAAGACCGCCTTGCTCCATCCGATTTGACTCAATCGCGAAGTTCAGCCGTTGCCGGTCGCGGTGATGCCCAGATCGCGCAGAAGGCCGTCTTCCAGCCGGTAGATCCATCCATGGACGGCCAGTTGCTGGCCGGACGCCCAGGCGTTGCGCACCACCGTGGTATTGCAGACGTTCTGGACCTGTTCCACCACGTTGAGTTCGCACAGCTTGTCGCGTTGTTCGCGGGGATCCTGAATGGCGTCGAGTTGCTCGCGGTGGAAGCGGTAGACGTCGCGAATGTGGCGCAGCCAGTTGTCGATCAGGCCATGGCTGCTGGTTTCCATGGCGGAGCGTATGCCGCCGCAGCCATAGTGGCCGCAGACGATGATGTGCTTCACGCTCAGGATTTCCACGGCGTATTGGATGACAGAGAGGCAGTTGAGATCGGTATGGACCACCACGTTTGCAATGTTGCGGTGCACGAAAACCTCGCCGGGCGGCAGGTTGATGATTTCGTTGGCGGGCACGCGGCTGTCGGCGCAGCCGATCCAGAGATATTTCGGGTTTTGCTGTTTCGAAAGAGTCTCGAAAAAGCCCGGTTGTTCGCGTTCGATGCGGCGGGCCCACTCGCGGTTGTTGTCGAACAGGTGTTTCAGAATCTTCATCGTTGCCTCTCGGTTTGGAGCGTTTTAGCGTTTCCCGCCGGAGGTTCCCAGCGTTTCCTCGGAAAGATATTTGGAATGTTCATGCATTGCTTCCCGCAACACGTCCAGAGGTAGAGCACAATAGGCCGGATCTGTGATGAATTCGACTCTTTTTGCTCAGCGATTTGGCGGGAAATCCATTTGTGGGGGAATTCTCCACAAGGCTCGGTCTTTACATTGTGAGCTGATCTCTACTATATAAAATCAGTCGACTACGGGTGTAGGCGATAGAGACAATGGTTTGATAAGCGGGTTTGGTAATAGGGAGCCTGCATTAATCCGGTCGTTGTTTCGAATGTTTAAGTACTCACCGGAGAGTATCCGGTGAATCGGAACCTCAATGGATCCGAGTGATTGTATACTTACGTTCGGTCGATCGTTTCACGAGCGATACCGGTTTCCCCTGCCACAGGAAATCGCGAACGGTCCAGAGCCTGCCGTCGGTATCGGCGGCAGGTATCTGGATTTTTATGGAAGAGGCTTTACCGAGTATTTTGGCATGAAGAGTAATGACGCGATGGAGAAAATCCGTCAGGAGATGGCGGAGCGTGAAAAAGGCTATCGGGCCCGGGCACTTAAACTTTTTCCGCACGTATGCGGCAGCTGCGGGCGGGAATTTTCCGGCGCAAAATTAAAGGAGCTGACGGTTCATCATAAGGATCATAATCATCAAAATAATCCGCCGGACGGAAGCAACTGGGAGCTTTTGTGCGTCTATTGTCATGACCACGAGCACGAAAAACATAAGATGAAGGGCTTCGGCAGCTCGGACGACCGAAGCGTTAAACGGGGCGGATTTTCCGCGTTTGAAGGGTTGGACGCGCTGTTTGGCGATCAGAAGGGCGATGAAAACAACGCTTAAATGCACGATCTGCCCCAAGGGGTGTGAGCTTGCTCCCGGCGAATTTGGAGACTGCCGGGTGCGTACCAACATTGACGGAACGATCTGCTGTACAACCTACGCGCATCCCTGCGGGCTGAATATGGATCCGATCGAAAAAAAGCCCCTTTTTCATGTTCTCCCCGGATCGCCGATTCTTTCGATTGCAACCGCCGGCTGCAACCTGCACTGCAAGCAGTGCCAAAATCATTCGATATCTCAGAAGGGGGAAGCTTATACATCCGGCGGATCCAAGCTGCTGCCGAACGATGTTGTGGCAATTGCTAAAGAAAAAGGGGTTCCTTCTATTGCCTACACGTATACCGAACCGCTGGTTTCTTATGAATATACGTACGATTGCTGCAAGGCCTCAGCGGAGGCCGGAATCAAAAATGTGCTGGTTACTGCGGCCTATATTAACCCGGATCCGCTGCGGGCGCTTTGCCCGTATGTTGATGCGGCGAACGTTGATCTTAAATCTTTCTCCGACGACTTTTACCGAAACATTTGCGGAGCACGCCTTCAACCCGTACTTCATGCGCTGAAGGGAATGAAGGCCGGCGGCGTTTTTTTAGAGATTACCAATCTGCTTATTCCAACGCTGAACGATTCAGCGGAAGAGACCAAACAACTCTGTAATTGGGTGATCGAAAATCTGGACAATGAAACGCCGCTTCATTTTTCGCGCTTTTTCCCTCAACATCAGCTGCAGCATCTTCCGCCGACTCCAGAAGAAACGCTGCTGTACGCTCGAGAGATCGCGTTTAATGCGGGCCTCAAATTTGTTTACGTCGGTAATCTGCAAAGCAGGGAAGGGGAAAATACCCGGTGTCCAACGTGCGGAAAGCTCCTGATCGAACGAAGAGGATATCGCGTGGTGCAAAACCGTATTGATCTGGGGAAATGCCCCGGCTGCAAAACACCGATTCCCGGAATATGGGATTAGAACCTTCAGCAGAAGGTGTTCCGATTAGGGCACCTGTCCGGTGCCCGTAATCGGGAACATATCGAAAACCACCCCAGAGCGGGGGCTAGAAACTTCCTACTCTAAATCGACAGCGATAATGTAGTATCCGGAGCTATCGTCTCCATGCTCCGTGTCCGTGAAGCTGCTGGTTGGGTAGGTCA
>JAAYDL010000056.1 GCA_012729265.1 Lentisphaerota bacterium
ATCAGGATGGAAAATTGTCCAGCGATTATTCTATGTGCCCATGAATAAAGGGCGGTTGTGTTGCAGATAAAAAGGCCCTGCGGAATCATCAAAAACTCAACAAACCGGATTGACTCCCCAAAACCGACCGCGTATAAACGCGGCCTTTCTCGGGGGATTAGCTCAGCTGGGAGAGCGCTTGAATGGCATTCAAGAGGTCGACGGTTCGATCCCGTTATCCTCCACCACCCTACACCCTGAAAACACTATGTTTTCAGGGTTTTTTGTTGATTAAACTCTAAAAGCGATTCGCGGCCATTGATGCACTAATGGGAAGGAATCAGGTCAATGGCCTACCCCGCGAGCGCTCGATGGGAAACGATCTCAAAAGCAACCCCCGCGTTGGTGATGAGAGATTATGAATTCAAATAAAAAGGCCATGATGGGATAATCCTTGGCTTGCATGTCCTCTTTTTCCGTTCTACCTTCACCGAAAGTGTCAGGTTGTTTTGTTTTCAATCGCTTCAATGCGTTCAATTTTAATGGAATCAGGCTTAATGGGTCACAGTGGAATCAGGTTTTCAGGGCAGCAAACATTCTCTTTTCGCTGCGGGTGGCCAGAAAAGGGGTTTGCCTTTGCCGGGGTCGAGGAAAACAATTTGAATCTTTTCAGCAAGCGACTCGACGCGCGGTATTCCGTGATCAAAACCTTCACCCATTTGGGCCAGGCGCATACGAGCTGATAATCTATAGGATGAACAATGAATAACGATAAGTTGAAATTTTGGCTGTGTCTGCTGTTCTTTTCCATTCTTGCGGCAGTTGCGTTTCGCTGCACATGGGAGCAGGGATACGTTTTTTCAGCCTCGGATCTGAACATAGGGCGTTTGGCGTTCATCAAACGGCATTTACCGGAATCGTTCATCGGGTATTTTACAGGTAATCAGTTGTTTGGTTCAACTGGTGCTGGATTTTCGTTGTTCAATGTTTTGCTGGCTGTCCAGCCACTGATGTTTTTTGCAAACTCATTTTATGGGATGGTATTGGTGGCGGGTTCGCTGTCGATGGTTTGGTATTTGAGGATGTGGAACCGCAGCTGGCTGGCTTCGGTGGTTGGTGCTCTGATCGCATTCTGGGTCAACTCGGTCATGCTGCCTGCCGCAGGGCATGCGTATAAGATGGAGGTTTTGGCCCTGTCGGTGCTGGCGCTGGGTTTGATTGAAAAGGCTGTGAGGGCAGAGTCGATCCGCAAATCGCTTGGATTTGCGATTTTAGCTGGCCTTTCCGTTGGGATCATGATGATCGAACAACAGGATGTTGCGTTGCTTGCCGGGTTGTTTATTGGTTCCTACGCTGTCTTTCGTTTGGTTCAAGTGCATGGGCGAGCTGTTCTTTCCTGGTTGACGGTATTGCTGCCTGTGGGAGTGGTTGCGCTGCTGCTTTCCGGCAGCACGATAGCGAAATCGTATGAACATAATATTTCCGAGGCCACAACCACTCAGGATAACGGAGAAGAGCACTGGAATTTTATCACGCAGTGGAGCCTGGTACCAGCAGAATGGCCGGACCTGGTGGCTTCCGGATGGGCTGGATGGGCCAGCAACGATCCCCAAGGCCCCTATTGGGGAAAATTGGGACAATCCGCAGAGTGGAGTAAAACCGGTCAGGGATTTCAAAACTTCAGAATTGCTGGAAACTATATCGGCATCATCCCGTTTTTGCTCGGTGGATTTGGCCTCATGATGGCCATTCGCAACCGTAAAAATGCCGAGGGGAAGCTTCATTTATTCTGGAGCATTGCGGGTTTAGTTGGGATTGGGTTGGCGTTTGGAAAATATTCCATACTCTATAAGCTCTTCTACCACCTGCCTTTGGTCGGAAACATTCGGGCTCCTATCAAGCTGCTTGACAACTTTCAGATTTGTCTCGGCATTGTATCCGCCTATGGGCTGGATCGATTGCTCACAGATGAGAGAAAGAAGAGATCAACGAAAATATTTTGGATTGCAGGTTCCGCAATTGGCGGGTTGATGCTGCTCGCAGGCCTTAAAGTCCTTGCGTTTCCAGATGCATGGACGACCGAGTTTTCCCGCTTGGGTTATGAGCCGTTTACAGAAACGATGCTCAAGAACATGTCCCTTGCGTGGATTCATGGCGGTTTGCTTGCCCTGATTCTTGCTGCACTGGTGTATCTCGTTTGGAAGGGGTGGCGGCAAACTAAGTGGGTGGCAGCCATATTCTCGCTGGTTTTGGCGATTGATAGCCTTATACTAACGTCCCACTATTTCCGCGCCTCCGATATTTCGGCCTTGGATAAAGGCAATGTAGTCGTCGATTACATCAGGGATAATCAAGGGGATGAGCGGACATACTTTATTGATACGGGGGGCATCTACACCCAATGGCTGGCATCGGATGGTCCCTATCGAGGGCTCAACCTATTTAATATCTGGCAAATGTCGCGCATGCCGGCAGACTACACCGAATTTTTGGGAACGGTTGAGCGGAACCAGATCCGGCTATGGGAGCTTGCATCGATCAAGTATGTTGCGGCTCCGGCCTCCATCCTACAGCAACTCTCTCAAAATCCAGAGCTTGGAAAGCGGTTTGAGCCTGTTTTGAATTACCAGGTTCCGACCGCTCAGGGCATGCGACAGGATGTCCTGTTGGAGTTCAATAGCGCGATTCCCCGTTTTGCGCTTTTCCAAGGTTGGAAATCGGTTCCGTTGGCTGAGCAATGCCAGACACTGGCATCGCCCTCCTACAATGTGCACTCAACTGTGTTGCTGGATCCGGCTGCCAATCTCGGACATCAATCCGGAGCAACGGACTTTCTCTTCCTTAAGGCCGATGTAACGAAGTGTTCGGCCACGGTGTCGGTTGAGTGCGACGTCCAATCCATTGTTCGGTTTTCACAATATTTCCAGCCGGAGTGGACGGTGTATGTGGATGGGGAACCGGCTGAACTGTTGCGGGTGGATTATCTCTGCATGGGGGTGTCGGTGCCGCCCGGCGAGCATGTCGTGGAATTTCGGTGCGCAAGTGGCGTCCGGCAGGCTGCGTTTGCCCTCGGGGTATTCGTTGTGTCGGCCATTGCGGCTACGTTATTGCTATTGCGTTCTGTTCGGAAGGATGCCGAGTGAAGCTATCGATCGTCATTCCCGCCTATAACGAAGAGCAACGGCTCCCTCCGGTCTTAGAATCCTATGCGCGTTTTTTCAGCAAAAAAATGGGCGACGAGGCCGAGATCATTGTCGTGGTCAACGGATCCAACGATCGAACGGCGGAGGTATCCTTAGCGATTGCCCGCGATTATCCTTCCATCAAAGTCATCGACGAGCCGTCCAGAATCGGGAAGGGCGGCGCGGTTATTGTCGGCATCAAGCAGGCCATTGGCGAGTGGAAGGGGTTTGTCGATGCCGATGGAGCAACTTCGCCCGAGGAGTTTTACCGCTTGTATGCCGTGGCCCAAGGAACCGATGGGGTCGTTGGGTCCCGATGGATGGAAGGTTCCAGCGTTCAGGTGTCGCAGAAGGCGATGCGACTGATTTCTTCGCGGCTTTTCAACGGATTAATCCGGTTGCTGCTGGGATTGAAATACAAGGATACCCAATGCGGCGCGAAAATCCTCACTTCGCAGGCCTGGGCCGCCATTCTTCCGGATATCGGTGTGACGCGCTTTGCCTTCGATGTTGATCTCCTGTTCCAGCTCAAGCTGCATGGGTTTGAGATTAAGGAGGAGCCCACAGTCTGGAAGGATATTGCGGGTTCGAAAATCAGGTTCTTCAATTCCTCCTTTGACATGTTTTGCGCGGTGATGCGGATGCGGCTGGTCCACTCCCCTGCCAAGCCATTTGTCGGGTGGTATGATCGAACCCTTTCCCGGACGGTCGAGTTTTTCCTGCGCGACGATCTTTTCCGCCACGCCTCGCTCCTGTTCTTTGCATCCATTATCGCGGCCTTCGGCAATGTGGGATTTCAAAAGGTGGTTGCCGTTGCATTGTCTGATGAGGAATTTGCCAGATTGACGGCATTTCTTGCAGTTTTTGCCATCATTGCCCGTCCACTGGGCTCCTTGTCCACCGGGATCAACTATTATACGAGGGTTCTTGTCCAGGCGGGCCGTCAAAGCGTGGTTCCAAGATTATTGATGAAGTGGTCGTTGCTGACGGGATGTGCCTCCATTGTGCTGTCGTTGTTGTGCATGATGTTTGCATATCGCATTGCCGCGTTTTTCCAACTGGAACGAGTGGCGCCGGTGTTTGTTTCTGCTGTAGCGTTGCCGGCAATTTTCATTACACCCGTTCTTGGCGGGACGCTGCAAGGATTGCAACGGTTTGTTTGGTCGTCGGTTTCAAGCATTTCCAACGCGCTTGGCCGGGTCGTATTCGCCGGGCTGCTGGTATTCCTGTTGTTTCCCACCTGTGGCTGGGCATTGGCTGGCCATGTTGGAGGCATGTATCTGGCGTTGCTGGTTTCGCTGGTGGCGCTCTTGCCGTTGTTCAAAAACCGCGAAACCGATGGTGGCCCTGTTCCGAGCATGCGTCTGTATCTGTTCCAGTGCGTCTTTGTCCAAATCAGCCTCGCCGTGCTGATGACCATCGATGTGGTGTTGGTGAATTACTTCCTCCCGTTGGATGTGGCAGAGACATTCGCCAAGGCGGCCACCCTGAGTCGCATGGTGGCCTTTATGGCGGCGGCGGTCGCGATGGCCATGTTCCCGAAGGTGTCTTCGGCAGACGGTAGATTATCCAACGAACACCGCAGGATCTATCTGCATTCCCAACTCTACACGACGCTCCTGATCGGGGCATCCTTGGCACTGTGCATCCTGTTTCCGGCGCCGATGCTTCGGCATATTCTTGACGTCGCGCAACCCAGCGGAGAGATTCTGAGCTATACCCGATGGATGGCTCTCGTCATGGCCGCGCCCACTTTGCTGAATATCAATGTGTCCCTGCTGATGGCACAGCGGCGCTTCCGGTTGCTATCCGTTGTGGTTGGCTGCGCTTTGTTCTACTTGGTCGGAGCATATCTGTTTCACGAGTCGGCGTATGACATTGTGCTGTTGGCAGGGATTGCGAATGGCGTGGCATTGCTCGCGACAACCGTTGGAATATTCACCCGAAAGGAACAGAAAGAGGACGCATGATCATTCAAGCCTATAGAGCGTTGCGATCGGTGTGGAAACATCCGTTGTGCATGAAACGCCATTCGAATATGCTGTACCGTTTCGTCAAATGGCATATTGCCGGACGTTTGGCTCCGGGTGATATTGCAGTTGAATGGGTCAACGGAACTAAGTTTTTGGCGCGACCTTGGCATTTCGGTTTTTCCGCCAATGTGTATTGCGGTTTGCTGGAATATGCCGACATGTCCTTTCTTCTGCATGCGTTGCGACCCGATGATTGGTTTTTTGATATTGGCGCGAATCGCGGCTCGTACACCGTTCTGGCGGGTGCAGCGGTCGGTGCGAAGGTTATTGCCGCAGAACCGGTGCCGGATGTGTTTTTAAATCTTTTGGCGAATGTAAACCTCAATGCCATGGCTGGTCGGGTGGAATGTTTCAATATCGGCCTTGGGGAAAAGGCTGGCACCTTGGTTTTTACCTCCGACGCTGTTGACTGCATTAATCACGTCGTTTCAGAAAAGGAGACTACGGGAAAGACCGTTACTGTTCCGGTTCAGAAACTGGACGACCTGGCTGGAGATCGTGTGCCTTTTTTGATCAAGATCGATGTCGAAGGGTATGAGTGGTTTGTGTTGCAAGGGGGATTGAACGTACTCGGCAAAGACTCCCTGAAGGCCATTATCATTGAATTCAACAACACCGGACTCAGTCGCTATGGCGTTGGCGATGATCAAATTCACCGGTTGCTGAAGGAGAATGGATTTGATGCCATGGCGTATGATCCCGGTAATCGCACACTGGCACCGCTTGATCCGTTTGCTGAAAAAAGATCCGGCAATGTGATCTATGTCCGGGATCTTGCGGTGGTGCAGGATCGTTTAAAGACGGGGCCGTCTTATCAGCTATTCGGAAGGTCGGTATAATGAGTCAGGAACTCAGCTATCAGCGGCATTCGAGTCTCGAGGCGGATCAAGCCAACGCATCCCGTATGCCCGCATGTTTTACCGCGCCGGACACCGTCGATGCCTGGCGGCACCGGCGCATGCACGAAATGCTGCTGCCGCTGATCGAGGCCGATCCCCAAGCTATGTGGATGACCGTTGGCGATGGTAGTTTTGGTTCGGATGCCTACTTTCTTCAGCAGCAGGGGGCAGATGTGTTGGCGACCAGCCTGACCGATGCCAGCCTCAGGATCGCGCACGAAAAAGGCTTCCTGAACAAATTTGCAGCCGTGAATGCGGAAGAGATTCCCTTTGCAGACGACTCGTTCGACTATGTTTTGTGCAAGGAGGCGTACCACCACTTCCCGCGCCCGGCCATCGCGTTCTACGAAATGCTGCGCGTCGCCAAGGAGGCCGTGGTTTTGATCGAGCCCTACGACGGACCGAAGCGATTGATGGAGCTCGTCAAGGAACCGATGAAAAAGCTGCTGTGGGGGAAGACCCAGACCATCCATTTCGAGCCGAGCGGGAACTATATCTATCGGGTCAACCCGAAGGAGATGGGCAAAAAACTCGCCGCCTTGGGCTATGCCGCCGTGGCCTACAAAACCTTCAATGACATCTATCTTCCGCAGTTTGGGAAGTCCAAGTCCGGGGGGACGGCCGGTCATTTGATGACGAGATTAGCCATCTTTCTCCAAGACATTCTTTGTGCATTTCGACTGTTAAACCCGGGGCTGGTTACCTTGGTTTGCTTTAAGCACATGCCTTCGGAACCCCTACTTCGCGAAATGAAACAATCCGGGTTTTCCGTGGAAAAGCTGCCGGAAAATCCATATAAATAACTTCTATCCCTGCGGGGTAAAGATGTACTTTTTTATGGCATTCATTCAATATGCGGCACTTGTTTGAATCGAATGGGAATGTTGGAACAGGAGAAACGTCCGATGCGCAGTACCGAAGAGAAAATATTGACCAAAGAAGCGATGATTGATGTTCGGGAAAAGATGAGGCGTTCGGGAATGACGCTGTCCTTTACCAATGGATGTTTCGATATCTTGCATTTGGGCCATGTGACCTATTTGGAATTTGCCAAGGCTCAGGCCGACTATTTATGTGTCGGGTTAAATTCAGACGCCTCGGTTCGGCGCAACAAAGGACCGCTTCGACCGGTCAATTCCGAATATGAACGGGCAAGGTTGCTGGCTGCTCTGGAGTGTGTGGATTATGTTGTGCTGTTTGGCGAAGATGAGCCACGTCTGTTGATAGAATCTATTATTCCCGATGTTTTGGTTAAAGGTGAGGACTGGGCACATTATGTAAGTGGACGGGATGTTGTCGAATCCCATGGAGGAAAGGTCGTTCTTGCCAAGCTGGAGAAAGGGAAATCAACAACAGGAACAATTGAACGCATCATGGCTGTCTACAGCGGGAAGGAACAGCAGTGAGACGATGCGTTTTTTTTGATCGGGATGGCATCGTGAATACGCCGCCGAAAGAGGGAGGTTATGTTGAGCGACCTGATGATTTGGTGGTTGAACCTGCATTTCTGGATGCGTTGCGCGTTGTAGTGAAACACGGATATGATGCTATCGTGGTAACCAACCAGCAGGGCGTTGGAAAATCACTATATTCTGAAAAGACACTGGGGGAAATTCATAATAAGCTGTTGAACGTTGTGGAATCATCGGGTTTGAAGATTCTTGCTGTTTATTACTGTCCACATTTGGCCGAAGAGCGATGCGACTGTAGAAAGCCCAAGCCGGGTTTGCTTCTCCGGGCTGCTGACGAGTGGCAAATCGATCTTGCTTCATCATGGATGGTTGGCGATAGTGTCCGAGATGTGGAGGCCGGCATGGCTGCTGGGTGTCGAACTGTATTGGTCAATCCCCAGACCGATGATCGTGCCAACGTTTGTATAGAGCGGATCGGCTGCTTGCCGGCAACATTGGCGGATGTTTTAGGGATATAGGATATCAATGAATATTAAGTATATTGTCACGGGTGGTGCTGGTTTTATCGGTAGCAACATTGTGCGAGCGCTCAACGCGCGAGGGGAAACAGACATACTTGTCGTCGATCATTTAGGATTGGGAGAAAAGTGGAAAAACCTAGTGGGACTACGTTTTGAGGACTACATCGACAAGTCGGATTTTCTTCCTCTGATCGAAAAGGGTATTCTCAAGAATGTCGCGGTTGTCTATCATCTTGGAGCCTGTAGCGCCACCACGGAAAAGGACGCCGGTTATCTTGTCGAAAATAACTATCGGTTTTCACGCCACCTGTGTGAAGCCTGCCTCAGGCATGGCGTACGGTTTGTCTATGCCTCCAGTGCCGCCACATACGGAAATGGGGAATTGGGATATTCCGATTTGGACGCTGATTTGCTGCAGTATCGGCCTCTCAATATGTATGGATTATCCAAGCACATGATGGATCTTTGGGCGCTCAAGCATGGCCATTTAGACCGCGTGGCCGGTATAAAATACTTTAATGTCTATGGACCGGGTGAAGCACACAAGGCAGATATGCGTTCAGTTGTGCATAAATCCTACTGCCAGATTGTCGAAAGTGGTTCTGTCAAGTTGTTCAAGTCCTGTAGGCCAGAGTATAAAGATGGTGAACAAGTGCGTGATTTTGTTTATGTATTTGATGCAGTGGACCAGACCCTTTGGCTGGGAGATCATCCAGAGGTGTCCGGGCTTTTCAACTGTGGCACCGGAACTCCACGTACTTGGTTGGATCTGGTTTCCTCCGTGTTTCGGGCGATGGGGCTGGAACCTAATATTGATTTTGTTGATTTGCCGAACCATTTGAAAGGAAAGTATCAGTATCATACGCAAGCGGATCTCTCAAAATTGAGATCGGCAGGCTATGATAAACCATACAAGTCCATAGAATACGGCGTCCATGATTATGTTAAAAACTATTTAATGAGAGACTCGTGACCCTGTCTGTTTTCGACGAAAGAATGTTATGCATGCAATAATCAGCAATTTTTCGAATAAGCACGTGTTGGTAATTGGCGACGTCATGATGGATATATATGACTTTTGCCACACTGGACAGAGTCGGCCGTCGCCCGAGAAAAAAGATGCCCGGGTTTATCGGGCTGAACGACAATTGAAAGCTTTGGGAGGAGCGGGAAACGTGGCCGCCAACTGTGTTGCATTGAGTGCTCAGACAACGATGATCGGGATTTGTGGGCAAGATGCATATTCCTTTGAGATTGAAGGAAAGTCGAGTGAGATGGGGATTCGTCATGTTATGTTTCGAGATGAAAGACGGCCAACGACCGTGAAAACGAGGCTTTATATTGATGAAGAATACATTCTACGCCGCGATGACGAGAGCACTGAAAAGGTGGATGATGTAATTGAGGGAATGATACTGTCCTCAGTGGAGTCCCTGTTGCCAACATGCGATGTGGTCATTCTAAGCGATTACAATAAAGGCATTTTTACGGAGTCTGGGACGCAGGCCATCATCTCGATGTGCCGGAAGAAGTCGGTTCCAGTGGTGGTGGATTTTAAACCGGAAAACCGTAACTACTTCCGGGGGGCATCGATTATTGTACCCAATTTAGTGGAAGCGCGAAACATCATGCCGGACTTTAAACTGGAAAACCTGAGTGAATCATGCAATTCGCTTTATGCCTCTTTGTCTGCAATGAATCTGGTCGTGACGCTTGGTGGAGAAGGGATTTGCGGGTACGATGGCAACGTTTTTTTTAGATATCCGGCGCGGAAGGTCAATGTCGTGGACCCTGTCGGATGTGGTGACACGGTACGGGCAGTGTTGGCGCTGGCATTTACCTCTGGACTCTCCTTGGAGCAGTCGGCGGAAATGGCCAACCGGGCTGCATCGATCGCCGTTCAAAAGATTGGCACTGCCATAATATCAGCAGAAGAGTTAAAAAAAGAAATGCGATGATGGAGCGGTTATGGATGAGCTAATACGCAGGAGGTTTTCCGAGTTGGCCGTGTTGCTTGAGTCGGCAATGGCTGAGTGTTCTTCTTCGATCACTGCAGCTGTGGATGTGATCAACGGAGCATATGGAAACGGTTGCGGTGTGTTTGTGTTTGGGAATGGAGGATCCGCCTCTGATGCACAACATATTGTGGCTGAACTGAATGGCCGCTTCTTGAAGGAACGCCGTCCACTCAAAGCACAGTCTTTGGTCAGCGATACTGCCACCATGACTTCCATTGGGAATGACTATGGATATGCGCAAATCTTTGTTCGACAATTGGACGCCAACGGAGTCGAGGGCGATGTCGCATGGGGATTGTCCACTTCGGGAAATTCTCCCAATGTGGTGAACGCATTGCGAAGGGCAAAGGAAAAGGGGATGAAAACCATTGCGATCACTGGCCTTGGAGGGGGCGAGTGCTCCGATTTTGCCGATGTCTTGATTGCGATTCCATCGTCCTTTACTCCGCACATACAGGTGGTGGGTATGGCAATATACCATGTGATCTGCGAGCGTATAGAGGCCGATTTAGAGTAGCGATCGCATGAGCAGGACTGTTTCCATTTTGCAAACCGGGCGTCTCGGGGATTTGTGGTACACCACTCCCTTGGCCCATTGGTTGCATCAGCAAGGCCATACGGTTGAAGTGGTCTACGACAAATGCTTCGGTAATCCGTTCTCCTTTTTCCCCTATGTTGAGCCTCGTCCGGTCAACCTGCCGAGGTATTGCGAAAAAAACATTCGTTGGGGACATTTGTTCAACGAGGTGGTTTGGCAGCTAGGTTGGTTGCATAGGTTGAAGGCTGAAGGTAAGAAGGTTGTCTGGAATGAAATATTCCCCTTCCGATGGCTACAGGCTCACTGCAAAGGGCGGCCATATGTTGAATACTGGTACCATAAGAATCCGCAGATCAATTTTCGGCGGGCAACGACTACGCTTACGGTAAGCAACGAAAAGACCATTCTTGTATTTCTGGAAAGCCAGTCGATCAGTTTTACAAAAGGGGATGCTTACCAGCGTTGGATTGATGGGAACCTCAAGACGCTTGCCGCGAGAACGGGATATAAACCAGTGGTTGTCGCATACGGGAACCAGCCCGATCATCCGGAATATGAAACATGGCGTGGATCTCTCAACGAATACCAGCGCTTGATTGCTTCCTGCGGCATCGTCTATGGCATCAGCACGTCGGCACATGTTCTGGGGCAGCTCCTCGGCAAGCCAGTGGTTGCTCTGTACAATGATCGGCAGTCGCCGGTGGATACCATCGGCGGAGAAACCGCACGACTTAGTTATCTTGAGCAATTCAACGCCAATCAACTCTCTTGGATGGAGTCGCTATGAAAGTCGGATTGATTACCACACTAAGCACAAACCTCGGCGATGATTTTATCCGGGAAGGGATCATTTATGCGCTGAAACAGGCATTCCCTGAACAGCAGTTTGAGCTCGTTCTTGTCAACAAGCACGAGCCTTCCACCCTCTATCCCAAGAATCATCCGATTGGATGGGCTCGCATTTTTCCGACGCATTTTGCGCGTTCTGTGGCGACGGAGGTTCTTTCGCGCTTGTTCTATCGCTTGCGTGGAAGCCGGTTTGAAGATTGTGATTTGATTGTGCAATGCGGGGCCCCTGTTTTCTTCTACAAATGCTGGTTCACCGAATGGTCCAATCCGATATGGCGGCATGTTGTCGGTCGGCTTGCCAAAAAAACCACGGTTTTGAATCTTGCCGCTGGCTCGTGTTATCCTTGGGAACAGTTGCCCGACCGGGTGATTGATTCGCGGGAACAACGGTTCATCAGGGATATTCTGGGGTACTGCACAATGACCACACTTCGAGATCAATTGGCCGAAAAGGTTGTTGCGCCGCTGGCCGCCACTGCCGCCTTAAAGCGGATCCCATGTTCGGCGTTTCTCGCTCCCTTGGCTTACCCGCCGCCGAACGATTTGAGAGATGAAGAAAAGTATATCATGATTAATTACATGTCGGGTGCCGGTCACTACGACTATGGGTTGAATATCGATCATGAGAAGTGGGAATCGACCATTGTAGAATTGGTTCAGAAGCTGAAGCGGGACCACAGGGTCGCCTTTATGTGCCATAACGATGCGGAAAAAAAGCTGGCGCAATCATTGGAGTTGGATGTCCCCGTTTTCCTTCCTGCTTCCATACAGGACTACTTTGTCATTGCATCAAGCGCCAAGTGCGGTGTTTTCAATCGGATGCATGCCTGTGTCGGTTTTGCCGGGCTGGGGATTCCGTCCGTCGGGGTTGGCGTTGATTCACGGATGATGATGGTGCAGGAGATCGGATTGAAGACGGTTTATGTAAAAGATGCTGATGCGCAGGATCTTGCTGACAATGTGGAGCATATGCTTTCGGTGCGCGATGCAGAAAAGAGTCGTCTTGAAAAGCTTCAGTCCGAAACGCTGATGGAGTATGTCGAGATACTCAAAACTTCGCTGCGTTAGGGGCTATTTCTCTGCACGAGCGATGAAATTCGGTCCTGCGTGTTTGCAGGTGACTTTGGAGAAGCCGACCGCTAGCAGCGCATCTTTCATCGAACGACGTGTCCAGCCATATTTGTGACAGAAGTATTGAGGGTTTTTCTGTCGTGATGCATCCATTTCTGGGTCGTTCCCCTGCGCGATATCTTGTCCACCGTACATCATTGTGATTTTCGTTTTAATCGGCAGAAACCAGCTATTCATGATACGGGCCGTGTCGGGGACGCGGATTTCTGCTATTCCAGAGGGAATTAGCATCTTGTGAAATTCTTTCATCAGCTCGATGGCTTCCCAGTGAAAAAGGTGTTCGACGATATCATTCGCTAAAATGAACTCGATGGAATTTGGTTCAAAATACTCCAGCAGGCTTTCCTTGCCGATATCGATTACTTTGTCAACACGGTGTAACGTGTTGCTTCCATCAATGTTGACATAATTCTCCCTGTAATCTGTTCCGCAGCCTATGTTCAGTTTTAGTTTCACGAGTTGCCTTTGTTACATGTTAACAACGATTTGATCCATTCGATGTGTCTCGATTTATCGTAATGACGCCTGTGGTACAAGTACTCGTGCCGCTGGTCTGCGCTAATTTTTTCAGGATGTCGTAATGGGAATTCGAGTGATTTTGCAGAAAGCAGTCGCATGGGATTGAACGGATTATGGGTGTGGGTTGCACCATCGCCGAATCCAATATTCTTTATGAGGTTCTTTCTAGGGATGATGCCAAGCGCCTGCTGGACCATGATTGACAGAACCCATCCATAATCCCATGTATCGAGTTCGTTGCGGTAGATGCGGTCAAGGGTGTTTTCTCGAACACTGGCCTCGTGATCCGAAAGGCAGATTTCATAGAGAAGTCTACAACGTTTATATGCTGGCCATTTTTCAAGTTGCTGGTCGTATTTGTCCCATGCTCTTCGCCATGTCGCCCATCCCCATATTGGAGTGAATCGGGAGAAAAAATAGCTGGAGCTGGATTCCGGAGTGTAATTGATGTTATTCGTTCCACAAATCTGCATAATTGTCGGATTGTCTTTGTATCTACTCAGCATTTCCTGGCAGAAGGGAAAAAACGATGGATCTGGAAGGCAGTCGTCTTCAAGGATAATGGCCATCTCCTCATGGTCAAAGACCCAGTTGATTCCAGATGCGACCCGCCATCGGCACCCCATGTTTTTGTCCGCATAGTTTTTGTGTACTTCGCAGGGCCAGTCGATCATCTTTTCCACGATGCGGCGGGTTTCGGCGCATGTTGCAGCTTCGCCGGGCTTGTGGCTGCGGGGGGCGTCGGCAATGAGGTAGAGCTTTTCGGGGCGGGCGTCGCGGATTCGTTCAAAGACGCGCCTTGTACATTTTGGTCGGTTGAAGATGATGAAGGCAACCGGGGTTTTCAGCGGGGTATTCATGCTTCTTGCCCTTGTTTAAGAATAATGTTGGCAACAGCAGCGGCGCACGGTCCGATCGAGCTGATCGTTTGGCTGAGCGCCAGTGCCTCCGAACGGAACCGGTTGCGCAGTGCCGGATCGGCGGCCAGTTCCATCATCCGCTCGCGAAACGTGCCGGGGCTGTCGGGCGAAAAGAGGAAGCCGTTTTCGCCGTCGCGGATGACTTCGGCGATGCCCTTGAGGTTGACGGCGAGGATGGGTTTCCCGCACGCCATTTCATGGGCAAGGGTATCGGTCATATGGAAGTGGTCGGTTTCCTGTCCGATGCGCATGACCAGGCCGATGTCGGCGGAGGCGAGCGCGTTGTTGAGGTCGGTTTCGGAGGGGAGCCATCCGGTGAATACCACGCGGTCGGCGATGCCGAGATGGTTCGCCAGCTTTTTGAGGTTGTCCATTTCGGGGCCGTTGCCGATGAGCAGGAACTTCAAGTTTGGAAGCTCTTCTTTAAGCTCAGCCAAGCGCTGCAGAATCCAGTCGTTGCCTTTGTTGGGATGCAGAATGCCATGGTGGCTCACAACGATGTCGTCATCCGTAAAGCCGAATCCTGCGCGCGTTGTCCGGCGGGTTGCCTCGTCAACCGGATGGAACTTGGAATGGTCGACCGGATTGCGGTATAGGTGCATGGTTTCGCGCGGCACTCCATGGCCGGCAAGAAACTCCTGCGTGTAGAGAACCTTGGTGAAGATCAGGGGCAGTTTTTTCCAAGCCGCGAGATCGATGCGTTCCACGAGGTTGCATAGCCATCGCATGCGGGGATGTTTTTCCGTGTAGATGCGCGCAAAAAAATCCATGACGGTTATAGCCACGTTTTTCCCGAAAAACAGGCGCAGCACGGGTGCGGTCAGTGGAACCGTTTCATCGTTCCAAACCAGTTTCGTTCCATTAAACCTGCAGCGGATTCCAATGATGGGAAGCCAGCAGTACCAAAGCAACGTCTTGGTGATCTTATCCCTGGGATTCGCGCGGTCCCAAGTATAGGGCAGTTCATGCAGGTGAAGATTCGAACGCAATTCGGGATTGCCAGGTTCCGTGGTTTTGGGTCCATAAAAATGAAGTTCGTAGGTTTGCGAAAGGCGTTCCACCATGCCCGGAATAGCATGGCCGCCGCAGCAGATCCAGCCTTCGAGGCCGTAGCGATGTAGGAATGCGATTCGGGGTTTTGCACACATGGAGCCAATCTATAGCGCATACGATTGGCCTAGTCATTCAAAAAATCTGATGCGCATTCCCTAAAACCGAGCCTCATCCGCAGAAATCTTTTGGAAACAGATCGCCGAGGGTTGGGCGCTCACCGGGACGCATGGCGCTCGGAATGCTTCTTCGTGAATCACGCTCGCACTGTGCCAAAAACTCCTGCACCGACATCACCTGCGCACCGGCGCTGGATACGGTCTCATGTTCAGCATGGTCTGAGGTAATGACCAGAATTTTTTCCGGAGCTGCATAGCGGCAAACAAGGCGCTCAATAATGGTGTCCGCAGAGCAGTTGGACGGAGAAAAGCAAACCTCTATATGCCGCACCGTCAGCGAATCGTCTATCCCGGCCTCTTGGCCGTCAAAAACGATGATGGTTTTCGGTGCCATTCGATGCGCTGTATTTTCGACCTTCCGAACCAGCCGCTGGCGCGCCGCCATCAAATCGCTGCGCAGTAATGCGGCCAGTTTTGGATCCTGATGAAGCAGGTTATAGCCATCGATGATAAGTAAGTCCGGTTTCATTTCCGCTTCCACGTCCACTTTCTACGTTTGGGCCCTTCCGTGAACGCCTGCTCCAACTGTCGCTTAAACGGATCCTTCGCGGGAAGTGCCTGCTGATAAATCTCCCACGGTTTATGAAAATCGAGAATTTCCACATCCAGCAGCGGCGGACAAATATAAATATCGACCGGATGGTTTTTCAGGCGTTCGGCAGCGATGGTATCCATCATCACTTGATAGGTATGCATAATGGCATCGCGCGGTGAAGGAATCTTGGTGACCGGCTTGCTCTTTTGCCCCGAAAGGTCGACGGCAATGCGCAGATCGCAATCCGGATCGAGCAGATCGTGCGGCACATTATTCACCAGCCCGCCGTCCACCAACACGCGGTCTTCGTCCACCACCGGAGCAAAGATATAAGGCAGCGCCATACTCGCACGCACCGCCCGCAGCAGCGCCCCGGAATCAAAAACCACCTGCTCCTTCCGCCAAAAATCGGTAGCCACCACTTTCAGCGGAATCGACAGCTCCTCAAAGGTTGAAACCTGCATCTGGTCGTAGAGGTAGTAAAGCAGCTTTTCCCCCTTGAGTAGACCGTTGGGCTTCAGACTGATATGCGGATCGATAAGCTTAACAATCTGCAGCATATCCTTACTGCGGATCATATCCCGAAACCGGGCATCGGGCGGTGTAATCAGCTTCTGAAACATTTCCACAATATCGCGCGCCGACTGCCCCGACGCATAGAGCGCCCCGAGAATCCCGCCGATACTCGTTCCGGTAATACAGTCGGGCTTAATCCCCAGCTCATCAAAAACCTCTAATATGGGAAGGTGCGCAAATCCCTTTGCTCCACCACCGCCCAGCGCTAATCCAATCTTTTTCATGCTTTAATTATGCACACCCTCCCCCAGCGATAAAGGCAAATCACCATCGGCTCAAAGGTTCCATAAATCATAATCCGACCGCGAAGGGAAACGGCAAGATTGAGGCTTATGCAACATTTGCGGCAACAGGATTTGATTCTTCGATCTTTTTTCCGCATTATGTTCTCAAAAGGTTGCATTACGGACTGAACCACAAAACGAGGAATGAACGACCTATTTTATACAGGAGAATGAGATGAAACCCAACGATCTGGCCGCGCTGCTTATGCTTATCCTGCCAATTATATGGGCTTCATCGGCCTTGTCCGATGAAGTGCCATTCACCTACACCACCAACAGCGCCGCCATCACCATCAACCGCTATATCGGTTCCGGTGGAGATGTGGTGATTCCCGGCACCATCGACGGCTATCCGGTGACCACCATTGACAATTGGGCGTTCGAAGAATGCACCAATCTGACAAATGTGGTAATTGGAAGCGGCGTCACCACCATTCGTAGCTATGCGTTCGATGGTTGTTCCGGCCTGACGGAGGTGGTGATCCCCGACAACGTCACCACCATTGACAATTGGGCGTTCGACGGATGCTACGGTTTGACGGAGGTATTGATCCCCAACAGCGTCACCAACATTGGCGAGGGGGCGTTCGTAGAATGCACTGGTCTGACGAACATTGCCGTGGCTGCTGCAAACCCGAGCTATGCCAGCTTAGGCGGGGTGCTGTTTAACAAGGCACTCACCACGCTGGTTCAGTTTCCCGGAGGTTTGGCCGGTTCCTATGCAATCCCCGACAGCGTTACCCGCATTGCTAAGGGGGCGTTCTGGGTATGCACTGGCCTGACGGAGGTGGCGATCCCCGACAGCGTCAGCAACATTGGCGACGGTCCTTTCAGCGTCTGTCCCAGTCTGACGAATATTGTCGTGGCTGCTGACAACCCGAGCTATGCCAGCCTAGACGGGGTGCTGTTTAATAAGGAACTCTCCACGCTGGTTCAGTTTCCAGGAGGTTTGGTTGGTCCCCATGCAATCTCCAACAGCGTCACCTACATAGGCGTCGCTGCGTTTGACGAATGCACCGGCCTGACGGAGGTGGTGATTCCCGACAGCGTCGTCACCATTGGCGAAGCTGCGTTCGGCGGCTGCACCGGCCTGACGGAGGTGGTGATTGGCAGCGACGTCACCACCATTGGCGAGGGAGCGTTCTACGAATGTACCGGCCTGATGGAGATGGTGATCCCCGACAGCGTCACCACCATTGGCGAGGGGGCATTCTACGAATGCTCTGGTCTGACGAATGTGGTAATCCCCGACAGCGTCATCAGCATTGGCGAGGAGGCGTTCTACGGATGCACCGGTCTGGCGAATGTGGTGATCCCCGACAGCGTCAACAGCATTGGCCGCAGGGCGTTTAACGGATGCGAGGGCCTGGGGAATGTAGTGATAGGTAGCGGCGTCACCAGCATTGGCGATAGGATTTTGCAGGGATGTACCAGCCTGACAAATGTAGTGATTGGCAGCAGCGTCACCACGATTAGCGAAGGGGCGTTCAACGAATGCACCAGCCTGTGATGGAGGTGTTGATTCCTAACAGCGTCATCGGCATTGATCGTTGGGCGTTCGGCGGCTGCACCGGCCTGACGGAGGTGGTGATCCCCAACAGCGTCATCAGCATTGGCGATCGGGCGTTCTACGAATGCACCGGTCTGACGGAGGTCTATTTCCGAGGGAATGCGCCCAAGGTCACAGATAGAGTGTTTTCTGGAAAAAAAGGGACGGTCTATTATTTGGATGGCACCACTGGTTGGGGCGACACCTTTGGCGGCTGGCCTACCGCTCTCTACCAACCCGCCCTTAGCTCGAAGGCTGAGGAAATGTAACGCAGACCCTTGAGCACCAATTGAACAAACACCGCAAACAGCAAAAGATGGTTTAGACGAGGACGTCGTGTCTACGAAACACACTCAATAAACTGCGGCGCGGAGGGAATAATAGGAGATGGTCGTTTCACAACCTGACCATTTGGAGCAGAGTCGGAATATCTGGAGGCTTCTTAGAGGCGCACAAGATTGACATGACCCAACCCCTCGGCATTAATAGACGGATGTTTACGGATTCCAATCGCATCGAAGAGCAATTAGCGAACGTTCGCGCTGTTATGCTGGACTGTCTGAACGACACCCATCTGGCTCAACTCCTTCCTGCCAACAACAACCTGCCGGCCTGCGGAAAAATGCTGCGTTCCCGCCTGTTGCTTACGGTCGGCCAAGCCAACGGGCTCGACGAACAGATGCTGATTCATGCGGCAGCTGCAGTGGAGATTATTCACACGGCCAGCCTGCTGCACGATGATGTCATTGACGGCGGCACCCTGCGTCGCGGTGCACCGACATTTTGGAAGAAGCATGGAATCAACGGAGCCATTCTCTTCGGCGACCTGCTTGTGGTTAAAGGGCTGAATCTCCTGACCGAAATCAACCGCCCTGATCTTCTGCAGGAACTGATTCAAATGTCATCGCAGGTTTGTGCCGCCGAAGTGGAGCAGGAACTGCTGCTGCGCGGATCGCCGGGAAGCTGGGCGGAGTGCGAACAGATTGCCCGCGCAAAGACCGGCTCGCTTTTTGCCTTTTCAGCCATGGCAAGCAGCGATGGATCAGTAGAACAAACCGCCGCTCTGCGCGAGGCCGGTTACCTGCTCGGCACCGTCTACCAGTTGGCCGACGATATACTCGACGCCTTCGGCAATGAGGCCGCTTCCGGCAAAACGCTGGGAACCGATGATCAACGAGGAAAGACCACGGCCATCACGGCCAAAAAAGATGCTCCGCCGGATCCGACTGCCTATATTTACGCGCTGCTGGAGGCTTCGGCTCAACAGCTTAATACGTGGCCTGAACTGCAAATAACATGGTATGCGTTCATCGAATCCGCTATAAAACCCATTCTCAAGAAGCATCTGATTTTCGCGTAACGCACAACCCATACAAGGAGCCCGTCGTGGCCGAGTTTAAAATAAGAAAAGGCTTCAATGTTCGAATATCAGGAAAGCCGAAAGCCGAAATAGAAGCGTATGCGAAACCGCAAACCTTTTCGGTCTACCCCACCGAATTCGAAGGCGTCAAACCGCGTTTAAAAATTGAAGCGGGCGACACGCTTAAGCGTGGAGGCCTTCTTTTTGAAGATAAGAAGGACGAGCGTATGTGCTTTCGGTCGCCCTGCGCAGGAACCATTAAGGCGATCCATTTAGGGGCGCGCCGGTTTCCGGCTGAAATCGTTATCGAGCGCGCAGCGCAGGACGAGAGCGTCACATTCGAATCCTACAACCGCGACTCACTGAAGGCGCTCTCCCGCGAGGAACTAGTCGATCATCTGCTCAACTGCGGATTATGGCCGCTGATCAAACAACGCCCGTTTTCTAAAATCGCCGACCCCGAAGCCGCACCGAAAGCCGTTTTTGTAAACGCCGCCGGAACCGCGCCCTTTCAGGCCGACTTCAGCCTCATTCTTCGGGACGATGAAGAAGCCTTCCAGCTCGGACTCGACGCGATGGTCAAATTGACGACGGGAAAAGTTCATCTCTGCAAAATGGTGGAGGCCGAAATTCCCCGCTTTGAGCAGGTGGAAAATCATACGTTTTCCGGCAAGCATCCGGCGGGCAACACCAGCGTACATATCAACCGCATATCTCCGATCCTTCCGGGCGATGCGGTTTACACCATCCACGCCCAAGATGTGATTCTGATCGGCAAGCTGCTGCAAACCGGTGAGCTTCCACAGACCAAAGTGATTGCCTTGGGCGGACCGGCGGTGAAGGAAGAATACCGCAAGCACTATCGCGTCTCCCTTGGCGCCAACCTCAAACCGCTCTTTGAACAGGCGCTGGAGGGCGACGAAGTTCGCATTATTTCCGGCAATGTACTCTGGGGCGATCAGGTGACGGCGGAGTCCGCCGTGCACTATTACGGCGCTGAATTCTTTGCCCTCGAAGAGGACCGCTCGCGCATTCTTTTCGGCTGGACCACGCCGGGGCTGTTTCAATACAGCGCACACCGCGTTGCCCTCTCCACGCTGCTGAGTCGCAAAAAGGAGTGGAAGCTCGGCACCAACCTGCACGGCAGCAAACGCGCAATGGTCGTAACCGGCTGGATGGACCGCTATCAGCCGCTCAATATTATGACCGACTACCTCGTCCGCGCAGCGCTCGCGCACGACACGGAGGAGATGATTCAGCTCGGCATCCTCGAAACCGACCCCGAAGACTTCGCCCTCGCGGCCTTTACCGACCCGCATAAAACCGACGTCTGCGGCATCATCAAACGCGGCCTCGAAGAGATTGAACAGGAAGGTATCTGATGAAATTTCCGATTTCTGATCTCATGGAAAAGAAGCTGGCGCCTCACTTTAAAAACGGCGGCAAATTAGCGCGGCTCTATCCGCTCTACGAAGCCGGCGACACCTTTGCACGAACACCTGCAGAGGTGACGCAGAGCGCGCCGCACGTGCGCGATGCCATCGACCAAAAACGCCTGATGATCCTTGTTATTTATGCCCTGATGCCCTGCCTCTTCTTCGGCATCTGGAACGCGGGGCATCAGTTTAATCTGGCCAACGGCATTGACGCCACGCTGAAGGCCGATCTACTGCGCGGCTCAGCGATGGTGCTGCCGATCCTATTGGTCTCCTATCTGGTAGGCGGCCTCTGGGAGGTGCTCTTTGCCGTCGTGCGGCGCCACGAAATCAACGAAGGATTTCTCGTTACCGGGATGCTCTTCCCGCTGGTGCTCCCGCCGACGATTCCGCTCTGGCAGGTGGCCGTCGGTATCTCGTTCGGCATCGTGATCGGGAAAGAGATTTTCGGCGGTGTGGGCTATAATATTCTCAACCCGGCGCTCACCGCCCGCGCGTTCCTCTTTTTTGCATATCCCAAATGGATCTCCGGCGATACGGTCTGGGTCGGCTCGCTGAATGCAAACCCACTGGTCGATAAGCTTCTCGGCACAGCAAGCCATACGGCTGATGTCGTGACGCAGGCCACGCCGCTCGCGGTGGCCTCCGCCGCAGAAAGGGGAACGAACGCCGCAGCCGCTCTGAATGAGGCGGGCTACAGCTTATGGGACATGACGCTCGGCACAATCCCCGGCTGTATCGGTTCTACATCGGTGATTGCCATTCTGCTGGGCATGATCATCCTTCTTCTATGCGGCATTGCCTCGTGGCAAATCATGGTGAGCGGAATCATCGGTTGCGCGGCCATGGGCGCGCTCTTTAACCTGCTCCCGATCGACAACCCCTACACCGCCCTTCCCTTCTACTATCATCTGGTTATGGGCGGCTTTCTCTTCGGCATCGTCTTTATGGCGACCGACCCGGTCTCCGGCGCAGCGACCAACGTCGGGAAATGGATTTACGGGTTTCTGATCGGTGTGCTGACGGTGCTGATCCGCGTAACCAATCCGGCCTTTCCCGAAGGCGTGATGCTGGCGATCCTGTTCATGAACGTCATGGCGCCGCTGATTGATCACTTTGTCGTGCAAGCCCACATCAAAAAGAGAAGCGCCTATGCAAGGAGCCTGAACCATGCGTGAAGAGACAAAAACGCTCACCTTCGCTGCCGTAATCTGCGTTGCGTGCAGCCTGCTCCTTTCGGGCACAGCAGCCGTGCTCAAAACCCGCATTGAGGCCAATCAGAAATATGACGAGCAGCGCAATATTCTGAAGGCCTTCGGCATCAAAATGACCGACAAAACTGCGTGGCCGCGCGAAAAAATTGAAGCTGCGTTTGAGGACAATGTGGCTGAAATCAAAACCGACAACGGACTCCCGCTCTACACCTGGAGCGACGACGGCGCGACAAAACCATCGAAGTATGCATTCCCGATTTCCGGGAAAGGCCTGTGGGGCAACCTTTACGGCTATGTCGCGGTGGAAGCCGATCTTGAAACCATTGCGGGTATCACCTTTTATAAACACGAGGAAACGGCCGGTCTGGGTGCCGAGATTGAGAAGGCCTACTTCCAGGATCAGTTTGTCGGGAAAAAACTCTACGAAGCCGGCCTCCCCACCCCATTTACCATCACGAAGCCCGGCATGGCGAAGGGCGATATTGAGGTCGATGGCATCTCCGGCGCAACGCTGACCAGCCAAGGCGTTCAGAATCTGCTCCGCAAGGATTCCGCTGCGTACGCCGATTCTTTCAAAATACGGAGGGAGAACTAACCATGGCTTCCGCAAAGAAACTCTTAATGGATCCGTTTTCGGATAACAACCCGATCACCGTTCAGGTGCTCGGCATCTGCTCCGCGCTGGCGGTTACCGTTAAAGTGGAAACCGCGCTCGTGATGGCGCTGGCGCTGACCGCCGTCGTAACGCTCTCCAACTTCGTGATTTCACTGATGCGTAATACCATCCCCAGCGGCATCCGTATGATCGTTGAAATGGCCGTTATTTCTTCGCTGGTGATCGTGGCCGACCAGATTCTCAAAGCGTTCCTCTTCGACATCAGCAAGCAGCTGAGCGTATTCGTCGGCCTCATCATTACCAACTGCATCGTCATGGGTCGCGCCGAGGCCTTCGCGCTGCAGAATCCGCCGGGTGCATCGGCGCTCGACGGACTGGGCAACGGCATCGGCTACGGCATCGTGCTGATTTCCGTCGCATCGATCCGCGAGATTCTGGGTTTCGGTTCTTGGTTCGGGATTCGGCTGCTCCCCGAAAGCTATGTTCCCAACGGGCTGGCGCTGCTGGCCCCGGGCGCATTCATCATTCTCGGCCTCCTAATCTGGCTGCAGCGCACCATCACCAAGCGAGTGGAGGACTAATTCGTCATGGAATATATCAGCATCGCCGTGGAGGCCATCTTTGTAAAAAACATTCTGCTGGCCTACTTTCTGGGCATGTGCTCCTTTCTGGCCTGCTCCAAAAAGGTGGATACGGCCGTCGGCCTCGGATTTGCCGTCGTCTTCGTTTTAACCATCACGGTTCCGGTCAACTGGCTCATCAGCCACTTCCTGCTGGAGCCGGGGGCCCTGAAATGGCTCAGCCCGTCATTCAACGATCTCGATCTGAGCTTCCTCACCTTCATCTGCTTTATCGCGACGATCGCCTCCATGGTGCAGCTGGTGGAAATGGTGCTCGATAAATTTTTTCCGCGCCTCTACCACGCGCTCGGCATTTTCCTGCCGCTGATCACCGTAAACTGCGCGATTCTCGGAGCCTCGCTCTTTATGGCGAAAGACCAAATGGCGCTCGGCGAAGCGACCGTATACGGATTCAGCTCCGGCGTGGGCTGGCTGCTGGCGATTGCTTCGATGGCGGCCATCCGCAAGAAGCTCCGCTACTCCGATCTCCCCAGCGGACTCAAAGGCCTCGGCATTACCATGATCACCACCGGCCTAATGGCAATGGCCTTCATGTGCTTTGCCGGAATCAGCCTCGAAAAGAAAAAAGAGAACATCTCCCCGCCCGCTGTGCAGCCCATCGACGATCAACGGAACCCAGAGGATAACTGAATTCCACCATGGACAATCTGATTTACATTATCGCGAGTGTGGCCGTTTTCACCTTTATCATCATGCTGTTGGTCGTCCTGCTGATGATCGCGGCCAAAAAGCTTGTTCCGCAGCGGCTCGCCAAACTCAGCATTAACAACGGCGACCGCGAGGTCGAAGTAAAGCCCGGCGCCTCGCTGCTCAGTGCGCTCTCCGAACAGAAAATTTTTCTTCCCTCCGCCTGCGGCGGCAAGGGCACCTGCGCCATGTGCAAATGTAAAGTCGTTGAAGGCGGCGGCGCACTCCTGCCGACCGAAGCGGGACAAATCACCAAAGCCGAAGCTAAAGAAGGACTGCGCCTCGCCTGTCAGCTGAAGGTGAAAGAAGACCTCAAACTCGAGATTCCGCAGGAGATCCTCGAGATTAAAAAATATGCGTGCACCGTGCGTTCCAACGACAACGTCGCCACCTTCATCAAAGAACTGGTCGTGGAACTCCCTGAAGGCGTGAAGCTCGACTTCCGCGCCGGCGGCTACATCCAGATCGATGTCCCGGCCTACAAAAACCTCTCCTACAAATCGTTCGACATTGCCGAAGCCTATCGCGGCGACTGGGATCAATTGAATCAGTGGGATCATGTCGCCAACAACCCGGAGCCCTGCTTCCGCGCCTACTCCATGGCCAACTATCCGCTTGAAGAGATCATCATGCTTAACGTCCGCATCGCTTCGCCGCCGCCCGGCACCCACTATCCGCCCGGCGTCTGCTCCAGCTATCTCTTCAATCTCAAGCCGGGCGACAAAATCACCATCTCCGGACCGTACGGAGAATTTTTCGCCAAAGAGACCAACCGTGAAATGTGCTTCATTGGCGGCGGAGCCGGCATGGCGCCCATGCGGTCGCATATCTATGACCAGCTCAAGCGCATCGGCACCAACCGTAAAATCACCTTCTGGTACGGCGGACGCTCCGTCCGCGAACTCTTCTACGTTGAGGAATTTGAGCAGCTCGCGCGCGAGTTCCCCAACTTTAGCTTCCACATTGCGCTCAGCGATCCGCTGCCCGAAGACAATTGGACTGGCCCCGTCGGATTCATTCATCAGGTCGTGCTCGACGAATATCTCGACCAGCACCCCGACCCAACCGAAATCGAGTTTTATCTCTGCGGCCCGCCCATCATGCTCAAATGCGTTAAAGAGATGACCTACGACATCGGCGTTGATCCCGAAATGATCATGGCCGACGACTTCGGTATATAGGCCACATGCCTCCGCTGAAGGCGTGACCCTTGACGTTTGTAGTTCACGCTTCAGCGTGGCCCTCAAGCGGCAGAGGCGCGTTGATGCCAGCGCACGGCTTGACGTTTGTAGTTCACGCTTCAGCGTGGCCCAAACAGAGCATCGATTAGTTCCTTACACCCCAACTTCTATCCATTTTTCGTTTCAAAAATGACCATGCTTAATACTCTGCGGACAAGGATGTTATTGACCGCGACGACGCAAAGACGCAAAGCTTGAGTGCACGGATTTTCGACAAAATGATTTAGGACAGAATAATGCCGAGGGTACATCGGGGAAGGAACCACGGACGAATACGATTGACACGGTTTTTATTTACAACGAATATATGAAATACAACAAACGGGCATAATTATTCTGTCCTAAATTATTTTGTAAATTATCTTCTCTGTGACTCGGTGTTCTCCAGCGCAGCGGGTGGTGAAAATAAAGCTGAGGGGGAACGGTCAGATTGAGGGTTTCGATTTAACCTGAGAACTTCGCTTGTTTTAATGGCTGGCGCAAACTAAGCTGGCAAGCTGTATTGATAAGTTTACATCAAAAGGGGCACCACCATGAAAAAACAGCGAATCGGAATTATACTGGCAATGGCAACCACCGTTGGATTGGCCCAAGCGGATCAGGCGCTGATGGATCTGCTCGAACAGGTATCACCGCCGCAGCAGGAATATATTCGCATTCCCGCAAGCTATGTTCTTACGGCTTTGGAAAAAAGCGCCCGCAGCAGCGGAACGTCCGAGCTTATTTCTTTCTCGATCAAAAATGAGTTAGAGGGATCAGAAAACACCGAACTCTCCATCGATTTTACCGGCATGAATATGCTCAAAGCAATCCAGACCGTGGCCGAGGCGATGGGAGGCGGCGCAGATTTCCAGGAAAAGGGTGTTGTGATTATGGATGAAAATCTTGTACCGAAGAATCATCCCGAACCTGAAGAACCGACCTCTACCAAAAGCTCCAAACGCGATAAAGATCCCCTCTTCTCTTTCTCTGATATCAGCCACGCCCTTGTATTCGTCGAAAGCGGCGATGGCCGGGGCAGCGGATTTATCGCAAAAATGGACGACACGGTATATTTCATCAGCAATCAGCATAACCTCTTTGGAGCTGAGTCACTGGAACTTAATACCATGGATGGGAAAACCCTGAAGCCGAAAGAATTTGAATATCACAAAAATCTGGATCTCATCCGAATGAAGTTAAGTGAGGATAGTCTCGAAGACCTGACGGTTTTGACCCTTTCAGAAAAGACCCCCAGCACAGATGATCGCATTTTTGTCTACGGAAACAGTGCGGGTGGTGATGTGGCAACGGAACTGGATGGGGAAATTATCGGTGTCGGCCCTACCAGCATTGAAGTTAACGCAAAATTTGTTCCGGGGAACAGCGGAAGTCCTATATTGAACCGCGAAGGCGAGGTCATCGGAGTAGCCTCGTACGCAACGTCGGGGCCCGAGTTTGAAAAGGGAAGCCCTTACGAAAAACTCTTCAAAGGTACCCGCTTTTCAAAGGTAAGACGCTATGGTATCCGTATCCCGGAAGAAGGATGGGTCAAGGGGAACCTCCCTTCGTTCCTGAGTCAGACCTATCAATTGATGGATATGCAGTCTTACTTGATGGCAAGCTACACCCTGTTTACATATGCTTTAGGAGACAAAAAGTCCGTCGCGCCGGCCCAGAGCATCATTGCCTATTACGAAAAACCAACGAACACAGGAAAACCGGTCATAGACTTCAAACTTGAAGAGATGGAAAAACTATTCCGACAGCTGGTTCGCTCCTTTAAACACGTTATCACCGAAATCACCAACTCTTCTAAACCCCTTATCGCCCAAATCAGCAGCAGTTCTCAGGATCGGGGATTCACTACACGCTCAAAAACCGAAACAGAAGTCGATGCCGAACGAATTTCGCGGATTGTGTCGCGGTTCTTTTCTGATAAGATTCTCGCTGTAAAAACTCAGGCCGAACAAACAACCTGGCAATCTGCTCTATTAGAAGAACAGGCAGAAGCAGTGATCGAAATTGCCGACGAATTTATTCTACAGATAGAGTCGCTCAAATAATGAGCTGAAGAGATCTTGTTTTAATACAAATGGAATAGACATGTTCTCTTCGTTCGGAATTGCATGAAAGTGATCATCACAGAAAAGCCGTCGGTGGCACGCGACATTGCCGTTGTTCTCAAGATTCAGGAAAAGAAAAAAGGCTATATTGAAGGGCGCGGCTGCGCGATCACGTGGGCCTTCGGCCACTTGGTCACGCTGCTTGACCCCGGCGAATATGACCCGGCACTGAAAAAATGGAGCATTGGCCCCCTGCCGTTTATCCCGAATGAGTTTAAGCTCAAGCTCATTGAAAACCCCGGAGTGG
>JAAYDL010000057.1 GCA_012729265.1 Lentisphaerota bacterium
ATTGCCGATTGCCGATTGCCGATTGCCGATTGCCGATTGCCGATTGCCGATTGCCGATTGCCGATTGCCGATTGCCGATGAACCGCGCCTTCGCGCTATTTCCCTGTCGGGAAATTATCTGCGCTGCGCTTCGGGCCGATGAACCGCGCCTTCGGCGCTATTTCGGGAAATTATCTGCGTTGTGCTTCGCTGTGCGTTTGAAAAAGGAGAGGGTTGAATGAAGGGGTTAAAATGGGGCTTGATGAGAGTATTTTCGGTTGCGGTGCTGTTGGCGCTGGTCTCTTGCAATGGGGTGCGCGAAAGTTTGGAGTGGACAAATCCGATTGTGAAGCAGCGTGCGGATCCGCATGTTTTCTTACATACGGACGGCTATTATTATCTGGCGGCGACGGTGCCGGAGTATGACCGCATTGAGCTGCGTCGTGCAAAAACAGTGGCGGGGCTTTCGACGGCGGAGGTTAAAACGGTCTGGAAAAAGCATGAGCGCGGGGTGATGGGCGCGCATATCTGGGCGCCGGAAATTCATTTTATTGACGGGAAGTGGTATATCTATTTCACGTCGGCTCCCGCAGAGTCCATTTGGGATATTCGTCCGTGGGTGCTTTCGTGCGCTGATGAAAATCCGTTGGAGGGCGAGTGGAAGGAAGAGGGTCAGGTTAAGTTGGCCTGGGAATCGTTCTCGCTCGATGCCACAACGTTTGAGCACAAGGGAAAACGCTACTACGTTTGGACGCAGCGCGGAGACGCACCGTATGACGGAACCAATATTTATATCGCTGAAATGGATTCGCCAACGTCGATTACCGGAACGCCGGTGATGCTGACCTATCCGGATTTTGAATGGGAAACGCGCGGCTATCGGGTGAACGAGGCGCCTGCGGTGCTGATCAGCCACGGCAAGGTATTTATGACCTATTCGGCCAGCGCGACCGATGCAAATTATTGTCTGGGCATGCTGAGCGCCGACGAAGATGCGGATCTGCTGGATGTGAAGTCGTGGACGAAGTCAAAGGAGCCGGTGCTGAAGAGCAATTCGAAGACGAGCCAGTATGGTCCGGGGCACAACTGTTTCGTGAAGTCGTCCGATGGAAAAACCGATATTCTGGTCTATCATTCCCGCAACTATGAAAGGATACAGGGCGAAGCTTTGAACAATCCTGATCGAGCAACGCGTGCGCAGGTGATAACGTGGAATGAAGATGCAACGCCGAACTTTGGTGTTCCGGTGGCGGATGGACCGTACGTGTTTGAGTAACGGAGAAAGAGGATGGGTAGAGAGAATCTAGGCAGACCGGAGCGGATTCCCGAGTGGATGCGGCGTCCGATCCAGACTGATCGGGAATATACAGAGGTTCGCAACCTGTTGAAAAAAAATGGGCTGCATACGGTTTGTGAGGATGCTAAATGCCCGAACCGCCACGAATGCTGGAACCACGGCACCGCCACCATTATGATTCTCGGAAACGTCTGCACGCGCGATTGCCGCTTTTGCTCGGTGGCAACCGGGAAGCCGGTTGGGGTGGATCTCGACGAACCACGCCGTGTGGCGGAAGCGGTTGAGAAGATGAATCTGCGGCATGTGGTGATTACGAGCGTGACAAGGGATGATCTTCCAGACGGCGGCGCGCAGATTTTTGCGGAGACGATTTCCGCGATCAAGGCGCGGGTTCCGGGGACGACTGTAGAGGTGCTGACGCCGGATTTTCTGGGGCGCAAAGAGTGTCTCTATACGGTGCTTGATGCGGGACCGGTGGTGTTTAATCATAATATTGAAACGGTGAAGCGGTTGCAGCGTGCGGTTCGGTCGGCGGCGACCTATGAACGGTCGATGCAGATTTTGCACTATGCGTCGGAGTATGGCGACGGCTTGATGAAGGTAAAGTCGGGTATTATGGTGGGGCTGGGCGAAACCAACGAAGAGGTGTTGGAGACCATGCAGGATTTGTTCGATAACGGCGTTAGGCTGCTGACGATCGGGCAGTATATGGCGCCGACGCGCGAGCATGTGCATACCAAGCGGTTTGTGACGCCGAAGGAATTCGTGGATTTCGAGAACGAAGCCCGTCGGATCGGGTTTTCCGCCGTGGCCTCGGGACCGCTGGTCCGGTCGTCCTATCGGGCGGACAACATGCTTACGGCGTAGTTTTCGTTTTCTTGGCGAGGATCTCGGTGGCGACGATTGTGATGATGCCGGCAAGAACCAGGGCGAGCGCGATCCAAAATTCTGCATTCGCGATATTTGGCAGGTAATAATCGTAGCCCACGATTTTTTCCTTGATGGTGTCTTCGTTCTGGAACGTTTGGACGACATCATTCTTCCAAGGCCAAATGATGCCTAAGGAACCAAAGATGAATCCGGTAAGCAGGGCGATGGTCTGGTCGTGGAACCTCTTGAATATCCACGACAGCAGGTGCGCAAACAAGACGAGTCCAACAACGGCACCTACGCCAACGGGGGCCAAGATCCCGAGGTCGAATCCCGAAACGGCTTTGATCATAACGAGTTGATAGTTGCCCATGAGCAGCAGGACGTACGATCCCGAAAGCCCCGGAAGAATCATGGAGCACATGGCAACCGCTCCGCAGAGGAGGAGATAGGGAAAGGAGGTGTTTTCGTTTGCCGGTTCCAGCAGGGCCATGCTGCCGGCGATTGCCGCGCCGAGGATGAACAAGGCAATAACGGGAATACTGCTTCTTTGGATTCTTTTTCCAACGAAATAGACCGACGCGAGGATCAGCCCAAAGAAGTAGGACCAGACATGGATGCCGTGGTTTTCGAAAAGAAACTCCAGCAGCTTGGCAACGGAAAGGATGCTGGCGGCAACGCCGATTCCAACGCACAGCAGAAAGCGTCCATCCATATGTTCAAAAAACGCCCTGAACTTGAACCTGGCGAGCAGCCGAAGGGCTTTGAGATCAAACGACTTGATTGCGTTGATGAGCCGTTCGAAGATTCCGGTAATCAACGCCATGGTTCCGCCGGAAACACCGGGAACAACGTTGGCTGCGCCGATGAGGGCTCCTTTTGCAATATCCGTGGCAATGCTAAACATGGCTAGCTATCTTTCTTGTTAAAGCTCCCCAAAAACGGTAGAGACAACCGCATACGAAGTCAATAGGCATAAATCAAAAGGTGGGAAGTATGACGGACCAGGAAATTTTGGATGCAGTAAACGTGGTTATGGACGAGGAAGTAAAGCCCGCACTGGCATCGCATGGCGGCGGAGCGAGTGTGACGAAAGTGGAAAACGGAGTCGTTTTTGTTGAATTGCAGGGCGGATGCAGAGGATGTCCCGGTGCTCGGATGACGATGAGAAACGGGATTGAAACGCTTTTGAAAGATCGCATATCTGATATTAAAGGCGTGGTAGATGATACTGATCATATGGCTGGATAGGGCTCTGTCTGTTTTAATTCAGACGAGGGGGTATCGGCAGGATTACTCAATACGGTTTTTTTTTGCAGACTTGTTTGTCGAAGTTCTTGAATACGTGTCTATGTTTTGGGACCATCCTGTTCCAAGGCGAGTGTTTGGCCGATTACGGTTTGTGGAGATATTAGATGAAAATCCTTATTGTCGAAGACAATGCCTTTTCTCTGGCGCTGTTGAAGAAGACTATTTTAAAGGCCGGTTATGATCCGGTTGTTGCAGAAAGCGGCGAAGCTGCGTGGGAGATTTTACAGGGAGAAGATCCGCCCAAACTGGCGCTGGTTGACTGGATGATGCCCGGGCTGAGCGGCGTTGGGTTGTGCCGAAAGGTGCGCGAGATGGATAACAGTGCGCTGCCAGTCTATATTATTCTGCTGACGGCGAAGTCGAATAAAGAAGATGTGCTGGAAGGCTTTTCCGCCGGGGCAGACGATTTTATCAAAAAGCCCTTTGATGGAGGGGAACTGATTGCCCGTATTAAGGTTGGAATGCGTTTGGTGGAGCAGCAGGCACTGCTGCATGGTCTCATTGATTCACTTCCTGATCCGGTTTATGTAAAGGACCATCGCGGACTCTATCTCCGTTGTAACAAGGCGTATGCGGAATATGTCGGAGTGCCCCCAAATAAGATCCGTGGCCATTCTTCGTGGGAGATTATTCCCGGGGAGAAGGGGACGAGGATTCATCAGGACGATTTGGAAGTGGTGGAGAAGGGTTCACCGCGTAAGGATGAAGGTTGGGTGCAGGCCGCAAATGGAAAACAGGTTTTTCATGAAGCGGTGAGGATTCCTTATCTCGCCTCGGCTGTTGGTGCTTCGGGGATGATTGGTATCTTCCGCGATCTGACCCGTCGAATGGAGCTGCAGCAGGAGATGCGGCGTTTAGCCGTTGCCGTGGAACAGTCGGCAGAGTCGATCATGATCACGGACGTGAAGGGTAAAATTCAATATGTGAATACTGCTTTTGAGCACACCACGGGATACTCCTCGCGGGAGGCGATCGGTCAGACTCCAGCGCTGTTGAAGAGCGGGAAACACGATGCTGCGTTTATGGCCAAACTGTGGGAGACCATTACCGTCGGTGATACGTGGGACGGACGGCTCGTGAACCGCCATAAAGATGGACACCTATTTGGGGTGGAAGCCATGATTTTTCCCATTCGTGATACACAAGGAACCTTGGTTAACTTTGTATCCATCGGTCGAGATGTTACGCATGAAGCGGCCATTGAGAAACACTTGCGGCAGCAGCAGAAGATGAATGCCGTCGGTGAACTGGCCAGCGGGGTTTCGCACGACTTCAACAAAATTATTACTTCTATTCTCGGTTATGTTGCCTTGGGGCTGAGCTGCGTGAAGGAAGGCAGTAATGAGCATAAATATCTTACTGAAATCCTTAAAGCAGGAGAACGGGCGGCCAAGCTTGTTCGTCAAATTCTGGCCTTTAGTCGACAGGAGGAGCCTCAATTCCATTCACTGGAACTTCAGGAAGTAATTGAGGATTCGCTCAGTTTGGTTGAAAGCAATATGGAAGGCATTGAACTGAAGAGGGATATTGATCCCAACTGCGGCGCAATTCTGGGTGATACCACCCAGCTGCAACAGGTAATCATAAATCTCTGTTCGAACGCGGTTCATGCGATTGGGGAAAATAAAAAGGGAACCATTAAGGTCGGGCTTCGATCGGTGATGTTTGCACACGATGATCCGGTGGCTCAGGCGATGGATCTGATTTCGGGACGGTATGCCTGTATAACGATAAGTGATACGGGCTGCGGGATGTCGCTGGAACTTCAGGATCGGATTTTTGAACCCTATTTTTCTACCAAGAAGCCCGATGAGGGCAGCGGTTTTGGGCTCACAATAGTGCACGGTGTTGTTCAGCGGCACCGCGGATGCATTCAGGTGGAAAGTGAAGTGGGCGTCGGGTCGACCTTTACGATCTATCTGCCGCTGCTGGAAGAAGGGGAGGGAGTACTACCCCTACCAGGAGTGCGGAATACGGTTTCCGAGAAGACCGGCTGTCGTGTGCTGTTTGTGGATGATGAATCGACCATTCTTACGCTCGGGCGGGAAATTCTGGAGTCGTATGGACATCATGTAACGACGGCCACCAACGGAAAGCAGGCGTGGAATATATTCCGCAAATCTCCAGAAAACTTTGACGCGCTGATCACCGATTACAGGATGCCGAAGATGAATGGCTATGAGCTTATTAAAAGTGTAAAGAATTTGCGGGATGATATTCCGATTATTCTTTGCAGCGGCTATATGGAAAAGGTCGAAGGGGCTGGTCTGATGGATTTGGAAGGTACGCTTTATATGACCAAGCCGATCGACTGGAGAATGTTGAACAAGGCATTGCAGAACGGAACTGCGTAACTTTGATCGGGTCCGGGCTCTGCCGAAAACTTTTAAAACAGAAGGTATTTTTTTTGCCTGTCTTTGAGGGCAATTAACGGGGTTCTTATGAGAAAAATTGATGAGCTTTTGCAGGAGCTGCTCGAAATAGGAGCGAGCGACATTCATCTTTCAACAAACCATCGTCCGTGTTTTCGGGTTGATGGCGAAATGCGTTTTAAATCCGGGGCGGAACTGGTGACGAAGGAAGAGCTCAAAGAGATGATTTATGAATTTGCTCCGCAGCGGAATATTAAGGAGCTGGAGGAACGCTGGGATACCGACTTTGCCTATGAACTGCCGGGGAAATCGCGTTTTCGTGTAAATGTCTTTTATGATTTCGGAGGAATCGGTTGCGTTTTGCGTCAAATTCCTGCCCGGATTCCGACGTTTGAGGAGCTGAATCTTCCAGAGGTTCTGCGGACATTCTGCTTTTTAAAGAAGGGGTTGGTGATTGTTACCGGGCCGACCGGGAGCGGAAAATCCACGACCTTGGCGGCCATGGTGGATCTGATTAATCGAACGCGCCGTGAGCATTTGATTACGATTGAGGATCCGGTCGAGTTTCGACACCTCTCTCGAGGCTGCCTAGTCAATCAGCGCGAAGTGTATGTGAACACGCAGAGTTTTGCAAATGCACTACGGGCCGCTCTGCGCGAAGATCCGGATATCGTTATGGTCGGTGAAATGCGCGACTTGGAAACGATGGAAATTGCCATCGAAACGGCTGAAACCGGCCACTTGGTTTTTGGGACGTTGCACACCAATACGGCCGCTGCAACGGTTGATCGTATTATCGATAAATTTCCAGCCAATCGACAGAACCAAGTTAGAACGATGCTCGCAGACTCGCTCAAAGCAGTTGTTGCGCAAACGTTGTGCAAGCGGATCGGCGGCGGTCGAATTGCTGCGGTGGAGGTGCTGGTGGTAACGCCGGCGGTTGCGGCGAATATTCGTGAAGGCAAAACGCACCAGATTTTAACCTCAATGCAGACGGGTAAAAAGGTTGGGATGAGCACTTTCTCAGATACTCTTCTCGACATGGTGAAAAAGAGGATGATTACAGCCGAAGAGGCATACGCCAACGCCATTGATAAGGTTCACCTTCAAAGTCGGTTTTCCGAAGCAGGTATTGATCTGAATCTGGCGCATACCATGCTGAATGATCTGAGTTCCGTTTTTGATGAAAAGGAAAATCGGGTCTCCAAGGCTAAGATTCTGGCCGAGCGTCTTAACGTAAATCCGAACGATGCTGCGGTTCTGCGCGAAATGGTCGTTATTTTGGCAACGGATGAAGATCCTCAGGAGCGCAACGGAAAAGAAGCAATGAAATATGCCCGAAAACTTATGGAAGTGACGGGGCATGAGGATGCGCTCTCGCTGGCGTTGATCAGTACCGCGTGTGCCGAACTTCAGAATTTTCCAGATGCAATGGGTTGGGCACACAAGGCGCTGAAGGTGGCGAAAATCAATCGGGATCGAGACCTTATCATTCGTATTCAGAACTATATGAATCTGTATAAACGCAATAGTGCACCGCGCGGAGAGTAGGTTTAGCTGCTGTCGCGGCTGGAACATTCATAACGAATCAATCCGCAATGGCATGCGGAAATCGCCGGAAAAGCCCTGTGGTTAGGATTGCAAAGCCGCCTGAAGCGTGTAAGCATGCGCCCTTCTTAAATTTTGGAAGGAGCTGTTTTATGGCAAAAGACGATGTAATCGAAGCAGAGGGCGTAGTTAAAAAGGTGTTGCCCGCCACCATGTATCGCGTGGAGTTGGAAAACGGGCATGAAGTTCTGGCTCATATTTCTGGAAAAATGCGTAAGCATTTTATTCGTATCGCCGTCGGAGATCGGGTGACGGTTGAAATTTCTCCATACGATCTGACCAAAGGACGTATCTCCTTCCGTCACCGCAGCTAACGAACGAAGGCTGTGATAAAGCGCGGCCTATGGGTCATCCTGATGACCGCTGCCTTCCTTTTACCCATCCACTCTGGGTCTGCCTTTGATACGCGCATCGTCAGGAATAAAAGCACGGTGCGGATGGTTATTCCGGTTGATACTCAAGAATGATAACAGCTGGGATACAGTCTTCAGCCGTGAGTTCGAGGGGGATGCGCCGTTTTTCTCTCAGCTCTTGGAACAGGGAATCGCTCAGGCGGAGGTTGATTGTACTTCTGTCTAAAGCAGACGATTTCCGTTCTTCAATATTGATTCCGGAAATGCTGGTTTTTATCGGAGCGGTGGAAATGTTTTTTAGATCAGCCGCTTTGCGCACGAGGTCGAAGGATACTGTTTTCTCAGATACGCCGAGGACGGCAGTCTGTGGGAGCAGTTGTGTCCCGACATGACCTTCTATACTGATGTTGAGCGGAGGAGTAGCGGTTCCCCCCTGAATCTGTAAGCTTGTTTCCCAGTGTACGGCCAGCTTCTGCGGGGGCATACGCAGGTGCAGACTATAGTTGTTTTCCTGTTTCTCGAGATGGGGCTCGAGATCAAATCCATGGATAGAGGAAACGCGCAGCTGGTTGGTAATATCTGATCGGACGTGAATGGTCAGGTTGGTGCTCCAATCTTCATTTTTTGGAATCCATCCGGCAAAGAGGTGAGGGTTCGGTGTTCTCAGGGCGGCGACTGCTGTCCCGTTAATCCACAGTCTAGTTTCCGGATTGTCGGGGTCGTCGGTGGTCAATGTGAGATATTTCGTAAACGGGCCCTCAAGAAGGCGGGCATCGATAAGCACATCCAGCGGGGTGCTGCGGCCTGGTGCAATTTGCTTTTCATACAGGATGGGCGAGATAAAGGCGCAGCAGGAAGTAATTTCTTTGAGACGAATCGTGCGGTCGGTGGTGTTGGTAAGGGTAAAGGTGCCGATTTGTTCGGTTTCAGCGGGGAATTCACCTAGCTCCAGCGTACTTTCCGGAAGAATAGTCAGTTCATTTGCACAGAGCCCTGCTAAAGGAAATGCTACTGATAAAAAAATGGGTAATGGGAGTATCTTCATTTGGTGGTCTTTTTTAGACTGGTTTTTGGAGATCGGGATTGCTCATTCATTGGACCATAGATTATAAGAGACGGCAATTGTTCAGTGTGCGTTTATTGAGTTTTTCTGCAAGGTTTAACTTGACTCAATTGTTGGTTTTTTTTATCAGCTACGGCGGTACTTTCGGCGGGGTATATACGGAGTGCGGTAAATTCTGCTGTACAAGTAAAACATCTTTTTTCGATTATTCTTTTTTGAGGAGGAAATGAATATGAATTCGCGTCTTATAAGATCCCTGTTTCGAGTTTGTGCAGCCATGTGCCTGATTGTTTCATCGGTATACGGTGTTGATGAAAGTGAAGACAATGGCAGCATTGCAACGGCGAATAGTTTTAACCTTCTTGAAACGCCCGCCAACAGCGGATTCCTCACCGCTACGATGTCTGGCAGTTTTACTGCGGGAACAACCGATAATGATTATTGGGGTTTTGATGCTGAGACAGGCGATGAGATTTCTGCTTGGATCGAAATGGATGCCGCTGGAACGTATCCGCGCCTACAATTGCAAAATGCTTCTGGGAGTGTGTTGAAATATGAGCAATATTGGAACGCTTCAATGCAGGCATTCCAGAACTACGTCATTCCATCGCCGGGTACGTACTATCTCAGAACCTATCCTTATTATACACCGGGAAGCGAGGTTGGTTACACACTGCGCTTAGATGTGGGTAGGGATCGTCAATTGGAGTCGGAAGATAATAACAGCCAAGGACAAGCTGACGTGGTGACTTGGAATGCGGATGGAATTTCGCTTAAAGCGCGGTTTTCCGGTGCATTGTATCAGAACGCCGATTATCTGATTCTGGGTCATATCAACAGCGGGAACGCAATGTCGGTCAACCTGCGGTTTCCAGATGAAAGTGCATTGGATTCCTCGGAGCTGTCTTTTGAAATTCAGGCTCCTGGCGGCACCGTTCTTTATTCTACGACCAATGCGCAGTTTGCTTATGATATAGTAAGTAATGCGGTACACTATTTAAAGATCAGTTCATCTAGCCCCGACTTGCTGGCTCAATATGTTATGGATCTTACAGTGCTAGATACAGGGGCGCCGTCGATCACAGCGGATACCTTGCCTACAGAAGGTTCAACCAACACGACCATTATCAGCAGCTTTACGGTCAATTTTTCCGAATATATGGATGTTTATAGTGTAACCAATCCGGCGTCTTGGGTGCTGGTCACGGATGGCGGCGACAATATTTGGGGCAATGGAAACGACGAAACCTATACGCTGGCGCCATCTTATTCAGCCAACACGCTTTCGACTACACTCTCGATTACCGATGGACCGATTCAGCCCGGACAGAATGTGCGGCTGACCGCGACGACAAACCTCGAGGACCGGGTGGACAATCCGACGAGCAGCGCTTATGTTCGTGAGTTCCGGATTGAAAATATTGCTGAGTATGTGTTTGAAAATCGGAATAACGGTTCGATTGCGAATGGAACGCCGCTCGGTACAGTGACCAATGTGGGTGATGGTTCTTATGTCCAGACCCAGACGCTGGGCGTCGGAGACAATCCTGTCAATATCGTCACCGGCGATTTGGACGGGGATTTGAATCTGGATCTTGTCACGGTCAATAATTCTTCGGACACCATCAGTATTCTCTTTGGAAACGGAGACAATACATTTACTTTCTCAACGAATCTGGTCGTGGGGGATGGGCCGAGGGCGGTGGCTGTGGGGCACTTTAACGGCGATAGTTATCTCGATCTGGCGGTGGCCAACGAGTATTCAGATAATATTAGTGTCCTGCTTGGTTCGGGCGGCGGGCAGTTCCCGCCGGCAACGGCATTTGCTACAGGAGATGGACCGTATTCGATCTCCAGCGCGGATTTAGATGGCGACGGCCATACCGATTTGGTCACCGCCAACAAAAACGGCGGGAATGTTACGGTTCTTTATGGAGACGGAATCGGTGGTTTTTCGCTGCTAGCCTCCCAATATTATGCAGAAACGGAAGAGGAAAACAGTTATTCTCCCGTCGGGACCGCTCAGGGATTGCGTGGCGACGATGTATGGACGGATGTTAAAGATTTTCAGTTTGAATTTCCTTTCTACGGCAATACGTACACGAATTGCTATGTGGACAGCAACGGAAACATAAAGTTTGACTATGGCAACAGCAACACAGGTGGAGATCTCTCGTCGTTGAAAACACGAAGCGTGATCGGTGTTCTGTGGAGGGATCTTAGGACGGACGGAGTCGAAACCAATAATATCTATGTGGATTCACAGAGCGACCATATCACCATCCGATGGGCGGGTACCTACTATAGCGGAGGCGGGACAGTAAATTGCTCCGCTACACTCTACTCCAACGGTGTGATTCGTCTCGCCTACGGGGAGGGTAATGTAAACGGAGGGTTCATCGGTATCGGGGCCGGCGACGGGGTAGCCTATCAGACCAGTTCCAGAAGCGAGAGCGGGTCTATGAACAATGCCGCCGACATCGTATTTTCACCTTTCACTGACCAGCAAAGGAACTCTCAGTCCTTCGCCACGGCGGGCGGTCCACGCTCCGTTATTGTCGCCAACCTCGATGGAGGTACAGATCTTGATCTAGTCGTTGCAAACTATGATGCGGACACCGTCAGCGTGTTGATCAATAACGGTGACGGGACGTTTGCCGATGCGGTGAATTATGCCGTTGGAGATGGTCCGCAAGCGGTGGTTGCAGGCGATGTGAATGGAGATGGCCTTCTTGATCTGGTGGTTGCCAACTATACTTCCGACAACGTGAGTGTGCTGCTTGGACAAGGCGATGGAACATTTTACGCCGCAGCGAATTATGGGAGAACGGACGGGGCCTATGATCTGATTCTGGAAGATATAGACGCTGATGGGTTTCTGGATATTGCTGTAGCTTCTTATTCTGGGAATCGCCTTAACTTTTTAATTAATCAAGGGGATGGAACCTTTGTTCTCTCCGGGCTGTATCAGAACATCTATTATTATCCAAGTGCCATTGCGTTGGGCGATTTTGATGGGAACGGGTTGGATGATCTAGCCGTGGCTAACAGTAATTATGACCAGCTTTATATCTATCTGGCCAATGCCCGAATTTCTCTCAGCGAAAATCCGGTCGACAGCGATTTTTGGTCGGGTGCCGGGCGCGGGCAATTAAGCAGCTCCAGCGATCAGGATTATTGGACCTTCAGTGGAAATGCAGGAGATCGGGTGGTTGTGGCGTTTGAAACGCCCGGAAATCCGAACAGCAGCGGTTTGTCCTATCGCTTATTTGGACCGGACGGGGCTCAGCTGACCTCTTTTTCGGCCGATTCTTACGGGCGGGGTCAGTCGTCTGTGATTACCTTGCCGTCGGACGGTCGTTATGCGGTTGCGGTCTCTTACAACTATTCGTACTGGTCTGAATATCGGGTACGCGTCACCAAAACGGCTTCGGCTCAAATGGAGAGCGAGAACAATAACAATACCGGCGAAGCAGATTTGGTTGAATTCACGGTTGGGACCAACGGTTTGGAAGCTGTGATTGGCGGATACATCAGTTCGACCGACACGTTGGGCGATTATTTCAGTCTGGGTAATCTGACTTCAGGAATGGTGATAAATGCTTCGGTTCTGATGCCTTCCTCCAGCGATCTGCTGGCGGAAACCTATCTAGTGGGACCGGATGGCCGCGAGATTGCGTTTTCGGGCAACAAAGCTTTGTGGTTAGGCGGAACGAGCGCGGACTATGGTATTGTCAACACCTTCAGCAACTTTCCAACCACAACCTTTACAGCTGAATTCTGGATGCGGAGCTCGGATACGTCTAAAAACGGCACCCCCATTTCCTATGCCCGTGAGGGACAAATTAATGAAATGATGCTCTATGATCACCGCAGTTTCGATCCGCATATGGGCGGTTCTTCGTACGACTCCGGTGTCGCCGGCAACAGTGGTCGCTGGGTGCATATTGCCTGGAGCTGGGACAGCGTGACCGGAACCAGCATTATGTACAAAAACGGCACTCCAGTTCACACGAACTCGAACTTCCGTACGGCGTACAGTATGATTCAGGACGGCGTGTTTCTGCTGGGGCAGGAACAGGATTCCCTTGGCGGTAGCTTTGAAACTTCGCAAGCCTATCTGGGAGAACTGGACAACCTTGCGCTCTGGAACACGGTGCGCACACCGGCTCAGATTCAGTCCGATTTGGCTTCCGGCCTGTCGGGTTCGGAGTCCGGGCTCGTCGGCTATTGGAATTTTGAAGATGGAACGGCGAATGATTTGACGGATTTGAGCAACGATATTGCGCTCTTCGGAAACTGTTCGGTTCAGACGTCTGATCGGGCTTCCGATCCGAGTAGTCAGTCTTCGTATCCCACAACCTTTGAATATGCTGTAATCAGCAACGGCATTTATTATGTGCGGGTGCGGGATGCTTTGAGCGCAGGGGGAATACTGAATCAGTATCTGGTACACATTTCCATGCAAGACACCGTTATTCCGTACGTTGTCTCTTCCAGCCTGCCGGCAGAAGGCAGCATTTCTTCTACAGTGATTGATCGCTTTACCGTCGATTTTTCAGAAGAGATGGCGGTGGATACGGCAACCAATTCGGCTAACTATGAGCTGCGTTCGGCCGGACCGGACGGCGAGCTGGATACGGCTGATGATGCCGTTTATACACTGGTTCCCAGCTATTCATCCGGGCTGCAGGTTTCGATAGTGATCAGCGATGGACCGATCCAATCCGGTGCCGTGCGGTTTACGGCGGAAACCGGGTTGAAAGACCGCACTGGAAATCCGATCCGTGAATTTGTGCAGCGCTTTACGCTGACCGAATTGTCCGGCTACGCCATGGAAAACCGAAATAATGGAAGCTCTGCAACAGCGACTCCGTTGGGCACTTATGTCCCCGGGAAAGCCGATGGGTCGTTTCTTCTTGGGAATCAATACGGCGCGGACAACTATCCCTATGCGATCGTTTCGGCTGATTTTGATGCCGACGGACATCTGGATTTTGCGACGGCCGATTACGGCGTCGATCAAGTCACCGTGATGTTGGGCGCGGGCGATGGGTCCTTCCTGCTCTCCACCAATATCGTTGTCGGTGATGCCCCGATGAGTATAGACGCTGGACTGATTAATGAGGATGCGCACTTGGATTTGGCGGTGGTCAATATTTATTCAGATACCGCCACAGTTCTGTTGGGCGATGGCCATGGCGGCTTCTCGGTGTTCACCAATCTGTATGCGGGTGACGGACCGAGCGATATCATCATTGCGGATATGAACAACGACGGCAAAAACGATTTGGTCGTCTCTTGTCTATATGACGATGATGCCGGTATCCTCCTAGGCAGCGGCGACGGCAAATTTGGCGCAGTGACGCTTCAGTATTGCGGTGATGCTCCCTACGTCCTCAGCGTCGGCGATCTGAATGGCGATGGAACAAACGATGTGGCGACGTCGAATAATAATTCGGACGATCTGGGTGTACTGTTCGGTAACGGCGACGGAACATTGCAGTCCGTGGTCAGGTATGCAGCCGGAGACGAACCGCGCGGCGTGGTGATTGCGGATCTGAATGACGATTCCCTGGCGGATGTGGTGGTCGCTAATTTTAGCAGCGACAATGTGACTATTTTCCGTGGCATTGGCGGTGGGGCATTGACGAATGTTACAAGCGTGACAATTGGAGATGCGCCTTGGGGAGATATTTTGGTGCAGGATTTCACGGGCGACGGACGCATGGATCTGGCCATGGCGCTCCATTATGGCAATCGTGTTGCGATTATGTCGCAGGCGGCGGATGGTACCTTTAATTCTGTGAATAGTTTTCCGGTGAATGCGTCCTATCCGATTGATACGGCAGTGGGTGATGTTGATGAGGATGGGTTGTTGGACATTTTGACGGCCAATTATTACTCACCTAATGTGACTATTCTGCTCGGATCCCAACGACAGATGTTCCCGGAAATCGTGGATGGAAGCGATGTGTTTACGGGGCGCGGACGCGGTAATATTGCGAACTCGAGCGATTATGACTATTGGAGCTTCAGTGGCGAAGCGGGCGATAAGGCGGTTGTAGCACTGAGTATTCCCGGATATCCGAACAGCAGCGGCCTGCGTTTTGAGGTGTATCGTCCTGATGGGTCGTCATTTGGTTCGTATTCCGGAAATAGTACGGGCGGCTCCGCGCAGAGTCCAGTGCTGACGCTGCCGACGACCGGGCGCTATACCGTGCGGGTTTCGTATAACAATCAATATTGGGGTGAATATCACCTTGCGGTACAGTGTGTGCATCCGCCGATGCAGTTGGAGTCGGAAAATAATGACAGCACTGGAAATGCAACGGTGCCAACCTTTAGATTGCGAAACGGTCGGCAGGAAGCCAATATGGCCGGCTTTGCGCTCTTTAATACGGGATACGACTATTACAACCTCGGCAACCTGGCTTCCGGTACGGTCATTCACGCTTCCATTGATTTCCCGTCGTTCAGCAGTGAACATCCAGAGCTTCAGCTCATGAATTCGGGCGGTACGTTTCTTCCGTTCCAAAGTAATGAGGTCAGCAGTAACGGCGTTTTGAATCTGGACGGTTCCGGCGATTATCTGCGGACCACAACGACCAACTTTAGTTCCCTTACCGGTACGGTGGAAGGCTGGGTTTTCCCTCGCGAAGCGTATGATTGGGGCTTCTGGCAGACGCACGATAGTACTTCGCAAAACTGGGCGGACTGGCTGGCCATGTTCTCATATGATTATTACACCTTCTATTTCCGCACGGGAGATGGATCTACTACTGGTTCTGACGTCACGTTCAACACACAAACCTATGTTCCGTCGTATGAATGGACCCACCTAGCGTTTACGTGGGAAGGCACCACGATGAAGGTGTATGTAAACGCAAGGCTGATTGCTTCACGAACCAATGCGACTTTGCAGGATGTAATGGATCCCTTTGCCTGCTTCGGGCTCGGTCATGGTCGCTGGCTGAACGGCTGGATGGATGAACTGCGGGTCTGGGATCGTGCATTAACAGTGGAAGAGGTTATTTCTGTCGCTCAGCAAACGCTGATAGGCAATGAAAACGGTTTGGTGGGATATTGGAATTTTGATGACGACAGTTCCGATCTGTCCGGAACCGGCAACGACGGCGATCTGATGGGAAATGCTTCGCTCGACGATTTCGGAATGAAACCTTATACGCCGGTTACAAATGTTACGTATGTTACCGAAGGCAGCGGGATCTATTATGTGCGCGTCGAAAAAGGAAACGGTTCGGTGGCCGATCAGTATGTGCTGCATCTTTCCATGTATGACTCCACCATTCCGATGATTACGGATGAATCGCTCCCGGCGAATGACAGCTCCAGTCCGGCGATGATTAATACGTTTACCGTACGTTTTTCCGAAGAAATGGGCGTGGAGACAGTAACAAATAGTGCCAACTTTGATCTGACGGCAGCGGGTGCAGATGATTTGTTGGATACGGCGGACGATGTTCCGTATACGTATTCCATTAATTACAGCAGCGGTTTGACGGCAACATTCAGCATAGCCGATGGCCCGTTGCAGCCGGGACCGACGCGGTTCACGGCAAGTACTAACGTGCTTGACCGTACGGGAACATCGCTGGTGGCCTACACCAACACATTCCGCATCACGAATCCGGAGCGGTATGTTTTTGAATCGCAAAACAACAACACGGCGGATGCGGCAGGCACTCTGAACGGGTTTACCACCAACCTGCTGGACGGCACCTTCAGTGTGGGGCCGTCGATTTCGCTGGCCGGAAATCCGGTCGGAATGGCCTCAGGCTATTTCAATGCGGATACGAATCTCGATCTGGCCGTGGTGGATATGAATGCCGACATCGTGACTGTTCTCTTGGGCAACGGCGACCATACGTTCTCGGTTGCAACCAACATGACGGTAAGCGATGGCCCGACTTCCGTTAAAGTGGGGCTGATTAACGATGACACGATCCCGGATTTGGCGATTTCTTGTCTCTATAACAATTCTGTGGCGGTAATCCTAGGCGACGGAACCGGAGCCTTTACGAATACGGCTTGGTACACGACCGGTTCTTATCCGCGCAATGTGGTGATCGGCGATCTGAATAACGACGGCATTGCGGACCTTGCGACGGCGAATGAATATAGCGACAACATCGGCGTTCTGCTCGGCAATGGCGATGGAACCTTTGGGGCCGTCAGCTATACCGCTGCGGGTGACGGGGCATACGATTTGGCGCTGGCCGACGTTGATGCGGACGGCACGAATGATCTGGCGGTCGCCAATAGTTATGTGGACAGCGTTTCGGTCCTGCGTGGTCTGGGCGACGGCTCGTTTTCGAATGTAACGTATTTAGCGGTGGGCGACTATCCGCGGTCGATTGCGGCGGCAGATTTTAATCTCGACGGTCAAGTAGATTTGGCCTGTGGAAACTTTGGTTCCGACAACGTGAGCGTTTTTCTCTCTGCTGGAGCCGGACAGTTCGGTGCGGTGCGTACTGTCTGGGTGGGCGATGGACCTTATTTGACGGTACAGGATCTCAACGCTGATTCCGTTCCAGATCTGCTAACTGCCAATGAATATGGCGATTCGGTGAGCATTCTCTTTGGCGACGGTTTTGGTCGCTTCACTGCGCCGGTGGTTTCCCGTGCGGGCAATGGCCCGGTGCGCGTGATTGCTGGTGATTTTAATGGGCAGGCTGGCTTGGAGCTGGCTGTGGTGAATAGAAATGACAATACGCTGATGATTCTTACGCCGAATACCACAGCCCATATGAACAATATATCCGACGATGGTCTGGTTAAAGCCCAGTACGGTCGCGGAAGTCTGAGCGATACGTCGGATGTGGACTATTGGACCTTTGATGGACAGGCGGGCGATCAGTTGTCGCTGGCGGTCGATTTTCCGAATGGACACAGTACATACGGCGCTGGTTTACATTGGCGCGTTTATCGACCGGACGGTGTTCAGTTATTCAGCTATTATAATGATGCATACGGCTACGGCCAGAGTGCTCCGGTCGTCCTGCCGATGAGCGGCGACTATCTGCTGATGGTCAGCTATAATTATGATTACCGCGATGAATATCGTTTCCGCGTGATGACCGCTTCCGATCCGGTGACGATCGAGTCGGAGGCAAACAACAGTACCGGCACCGCTGATCAACCGCTATATACGCTTCAGACCGGCACGCGCTCAGCGCGCATGCTCGGCCTGATTCACGGCAATGATACGTCCGGCGATTATGTTGAACTGGGCAACCTCGGCATAGGCACCACGATTAGTCTGGGCATTGAATGGCCGGCGGATAGTACGCTCTCTGCGGCGCTCTTCATTTATGGTCCGGCCGGCGAAGTGGCAGCGCTCTCGCCCGCAACGAATCTCGTCTTTAACACCGTCACGAACGGCATGTATTATGCACGCATTTATGACGCTGCCACAACGCGCGGGTTTGATGCACAGTATGAGCTCCGGTTGTCGCTGTCCGATTCCACGGCACCGGAAATTGTCGAGGTGACGCTTCCGGCGGAAGGCGCGGTGGTGGAAGACATTATCTCCACCTTTGCCGTCGAATTCTCAGAATCGATGGACGCGGCCACTGTAACAAACAGCGCAAATTATCAACTGGTTGGGGCAGGGGTCGATGGCGTGCTGGATACGGCCGACGATGAAATTTATCCGCTACAGGCGACGATGAACGCGGGCGTCACAAGTGTTTCAATGGGAATTGATCAGCCGCCGCTGCAACCCGGTTTGACGCGGTTGACGGTTTCTACGGCGCTGAAGGATCTGTTGGGCAATCGTCTGGCTTCCCCCTATGTGCGTACCTTTACGATTACAGACGGCGGCGTCGGTAGTTCGGAAAGTCGCTATAACGATGAGATTTCGTCCGCCATGCCGATTGATCTGGTTCAAGGGCCAGACGGACTCTGGACCGGCACGGGACGCGGGGCGATGTTCAACAGCGCGGACGTGGACTATTTTAGTTTCAGCGCAACCAACGGCCAGTCCGTTGTGCTGGGGGCTGATGTTGAAACCCATGCTTATTATCATCGTCTGCGCTTCCAGTTGAGAAACAGCAGCGATGCGGTTTTGGCTGACCTCGTAACGCCGCTTTCTGTGAACCGCGGACAGACCGCTCCGTACACGATTCCTGCAGACGGTACCTATTATCTGCGCGTCAGCGCGGTGGACGATTATCGCGGGGAATATCGGGTGCATGTCATAGCGGCAGACGATCCGCTGACGTTGGAAAGCGAAGACAATGGCAACATCGACTCCGCAGACACTGTGCCGATGGTGACGAGTCCGACAAATGCGGTCGGCAGCATAGCTGGCTATGTCTCCTCCAATACGGATAGGGACTATTTTGAAATCGGCACTGTGACCAACGATCAAACGATTCTGGTCGGCGTTCGGACGTCGTCCGATTCCGGGCTGGTTCCGGTGGTGAGTGTATACAATTCGGAGGAATCTTATCAGGACGAAATTGGAACGACGGGCGATGGCTCGGCGGAAGTTCGCATTGACACGAGCGATACCTATTATGTGGTCATCCGCTCCGGCGAAAATACGGGCGGTCTGGGTAAAGATTATATTTTGGATGTTGAGGTACTTCCGACTTCGGCGGTCGTTATTCCTAACCTAAACGTAACGCAGATTACACTGCCGTCGGAAGGGGAAATTCAAAGCGGAGACGAGATCAGTTTGACGTATCAGGTGGAGAACACCGGTTCGGCTCCGACGGAAGAGGGAACGTGGTTCGACCGTATTGTACTCTCCTCGAATAAAGTCATGGGCGATGCCGACGACTATTCGCTGGGCACCATCTCTCACATCGGCAATCTGGACGATGGCGAAAGCTATGTGGCTTCGCCCACAGTCACGCTGCCCGATGGGATTTCGGGCAACTTCTACATCGTAGTCTACACCGACTTCGGTGATCTGGTGGATGAACGACTGTTCGAAGGCGATAACATTTCGGCCTCCGCTTCCACCTTTGCGGTTGCCTTGGCGGATTATCCGGATTTGGTGGTGGAAAACCTTCAGGTGAGCGGCAGTAACGAAGTCGGTCAGGCGATTTCAATTACGTGGACAACAGCCAACCGCGGCACGCTGGCGACCTCCGGCGATGTGCAGGAGCGGCTGCGTATTCTGCGGGCGGACAACGGCGCAGAGCTCTACCATCAGGACGTTACCGTCTCCGCGCTGGCGGTCGGTGCAACGGCGACTAACGCGGTTTCCTACACGACGGTACAGGCGGTGCAGCACCAGATTGTGGTGACGACGGATTACGGTAATGAGTATTTCGAATACGATGCGGTCAGCCACGCTTCGGCGGAACAAAACAGCGCGAGCGTAACGAAACCGATTTACCGCTACTACAACGTCAATCTGACCTCGAAACCGAGCGATGGCGGTATGATAAGCGGAGCTGGGCATTATCCGCAAGGAACTGTGATTACGGTCTCGGCAGCGGCCGATATAAGTGTGCTTCCTTACACCTTCATGAACTGGTCGGAATACGGAAGTTTTCGTAACGGTTCAACCAACTACACCTTTATGGTTACGCGCAACGTCAATCTGACGGCTAACTTTGGTCTTCCGCAGCTCAGGATTGATGCCGTGCGCGTTCCCTCCGCCGGCGGATCGGTGACCGGAGCAGGGGCCTATAATTATGGAAGCACCACGGTGCTGAAGGCTTTCGCGAACCCGGGCTATGCCTTTGATCGCTGGCAGGAAGGGGAAACGTACCGAGGAATTGATCAGACGATCACCAACGTGCTCTACACCGACCGCGTGATGACGGCCTACTTCCGTGAACTCAATCCAACCCACACGGTGACCACCGCGTCGGATCCGGCGGATGTGGCCGTGGTGTCCGGTGCGGGCTATTACACCAACGGAAACAGCGTGGTCTTTTCTGCGCCGCTGAGCACGACCAACGGCCCTAACCGCTACATGTTTAAAGAGCTGACCCTGAACGGATCGTTGCTGGCGACGACGAATGAATATCTCAACGTCTTTACCACGCTGCAGCCGTCCAATATGCTCGTGGTTGCCAAGTATACCGCTCAGCCCCTCGATCCGCAGGTGAAGGAGCTTAAACGCAATCTGAAGGATCCGGTTCCAGCCACGACGAACTTCGCGGCGGCGCTGATCTTTGATCGCTCCATGCAGACCAATCTGCCTCCGCTGGTGGTCTTCACCAACATGACCGCTCCGGCGCTCTCTTTCGACGTGCCGACCAACGGAACGTGGGGCATGACGTATCTGGATAACGATACGTATACGCTCAAACCGATCAGCTTCAGCGCGGGCGACGACGGCGATTACGGCGTGGTCGTTTCGCGGGTCACCGACCTTTATGGATCGACGCTGACAGAGACCAATGCGGCCACAGTGTCGGTCAACGCCACGCCGCCGGACAATCCAACCTTTGCTGTGGTGGCTTCAAATGCCGTCTCGGTCACGGTGGGTTGGAGCAGCTATGTTCCGCCGGCGGATATTTCCGGCTATCGTCTCTATCGCGAAACCAGCAGCTTCACCAACGTGGCCGGGCTTTCGCCGGTCGGCTTTGCGGGCGCAACGAATACCACCGGCGTGATCGGCGGTATTGAGCTGGATAAGGACTTCTATGTGGCCGTGGCCGCAGTCGACATTGCGGGCAACCGCAATCCGGAGGTCAGCAGCATTAAGGCGCGTGTCAATAGCGTGATCCCGACGCCGGTATTGCCCACATCAACCACCGTTGGAGCCACGGGGGCGCGGCTCTCGTGGAGCAGCTACGACACCACCGGACTCTTCGGTCTGGAAGGCTATCATATTTATTGGGCACAATCGGACTTTAATAATGTTTCCGGCCTCACGCCGTATGCATCGGTTTCGGCTGCGCAGAAGATGATCAATATCAGCGGGATTGACCGGACGAAGAATCAATACTTCGCGGTAGTCGGCTACAACCGCCTCGGCGAGTTTAATCCGAACGTCTCCACCGTGCTGTGGCAGGATCCTTACTCCGGCACCATCGATTATAATCTGACGATCGGAACCGACGGCGCGGACTTCGCCGTCTATGACATCTATAACAACATGACCGTTTCCGGCGGCGCGACGCTCACCATTGAACCTGGTGTTACGCTGCGCTTCCACAACGGAACCGGACTTTCGGTTCAGGGCACCCTCACCGCGCTCGGTACGGTCTTCCGTCCGATCGTGATGACCTCGTCCGCAGCGGAACCTAAGCCCGGCGACTGGTCGGGTCTCTATCTGGGACTGGGTGCCGATGCTTCCGATTTGGCGCATGTGCGGATTGAATACGGTCAAGGACTGGATATCGATGACTGTTCGCCGACCGCAACGGCACTCACGCTGATGTATAACCGCTATTCCGGCCTCACGCTGGAAGGCACGGCTTCAATGACGACCACCGATCTGCTGTCGCAGTACAACGATATCGGACTCGAACAGCTCGACAGTGCGCTGCTGACGGTGAACAACTCGATTGTCATGAACAACGGCACCAACGCTGTGGCTGGTGGAGTGAGTCCACTTTCCGCAGCCCATGTTTGGTGGGGTTCCGCCGATGATTCTGAAGTACTCGCCGGATTTTCCGGCAGTGTTGCGGCCACACCGCATCTGACCCGCGAACCGTTGCTCACGCCTGCGGCCGATACGATCGGCGGCGTCCGTGATGTAGGTTCGCGAACGGTCGGTATGCGCTATGCGTGCCGTATTGCGGAATCGATGCGCGTGAGCGAAGACTCTACGTTTGACGGGATCTTCTTCTCCGACTTTGCCGAAACGAATGCCGTGCTGCTTTCAGAAGGCGGGGGACAGAAGACCCTCTATATTCAGTTCCGTAATGTGAACGGTGTGACCAACTCGCCGATCGCGGTGCCGATCAATTACATCACGACCGGCCCGTCGATCGATACCTTTAATCTGGCGGAAGGCCAGACGGTGGCGCGTCCGTTTATCGTTTCCTGCGCGGCCTCCTCGCCGCTGGGCGTTGCGGCGTCGGAATTCTATGTGGACGATGTGCTGATGGCGTCCACCAACGCCGCGAGCATGCAGGTGCTTTGGGACGTTCGTGAAGAAACCACGGGGATCCATCGTGTCAAGTATCTGGCGCGCGATACGCATGGCGAATTCTCGATCCGCGAGGTGAATGTGCGCGTTGCGCCTTCTCCGCCGCTGAGCCCGACCATCGTTACGCCCACCAACGGAACTGTAACCGCCTCCGCTTCGGTGGTGGTCACCGGCACGGCCGAGCCGTTTATTGGCGTGCGCATGGTCCGCAACGGTGCCGTGGTGGGCGAAACCACGGCGAACGTCAACGGTGCCTTTACGGGGACGATTGACTTGTTCGAGGGTGCGAATAATCTCGCGGCTACGGCATTCGATGACCAGGGCGATGCGATGTCGCCGATCGTGAGAGTGATACACGATACCGGAGCCCCTGTGGCACCCGTACTGGATGCGCCGATCTTCAGCGTGGGCGACGGCATTTCCCTCTCTTGGCGCTTTGCCGAAACCGGCGAACGCGCTACCAGTTACCGCGTCTATTGGAACACCGTTCCGTTCACGAATACAGTTGATGCCGCATCCTCGAGTAAGGTGGTGTATGGTATGAACTATGCGGTTCGTGGTCTGAGCAACGGCACCTATTACTTCGGTGTCGTGGGCTACGACGGTGCCAACAATGCCAGCCCGCTTTCCAATGTGCAGTCGATCGACTACGACACGACGCCTCCGAGCTTCAGCATCGGATATAACAAATCGTCGCCGGTGGGTCCCGGAGTGCTGCACATGGTGCTGACCTCCAGCGAACCGCTCTCCGGCTTGCCGGACCTGCTGGTGCTGCCGAACGCAGCGCGCGGTCCGACACCGCTGGTCGTTTCGAATACCGCGCCGAACACGTTTGAAGCGGACTTTAATATTACCGCGCTCACACTCTCCGGCCCGGCTCAGGTGCGCCTCTCCGCGAGCGATATCTACGGGAATCCCTTCAGCGGAGCTCCGGAGGGCGTCGATCTGGTGATCGATACCACGCCGCCTTCCGGCAAGATTGAAACGGTTCCGGTAACGCCGGTGCAGGTGCTGAGTAACATGGTTCTACAGGTGCAGCTGACGCTCACTGAACCGCTGATGCAGGGAACGGTTCCGCAACTTACGCTTGATCCGCCGGCCGGAGCCATCGTTGATGTGACGATGTCCGGCAGCGGCACCAACTGGAACGGAACCGTGACGCTCAATCCGCTGATGGGTAGTGGATTCTGCACCTTCAACATGGTGGTGCGTGATGCATTTGGCAATACTGGTACGACGATTACCTCCGGCAAAATGCTCGAGATCTACAATACGCCGTATCCGTCGCCGCCGGATGCACCGAATCTACTGAATCCGGTTTCGCAGAAGGGCGGATATGTTCACCTCATCTGGTATCCGGTCGATAACGCGGAAACGTATAATCTCTACCGAATTCCGGGAGAGAGCGGTACGCCGACCACGATTGTGACCTCCGGCATCACGACCAACTCGATCGATGATCTTCCGCCGGCGGACGGCAACTACCGTTATGCGGTCTCCGCAGAGCGCCGTGGTTCCGAAAGCGGACTAAGCACGATCTATACGAAGGTATCCGACCGTACGCCGCCCGGCGCACCGACCAATCTGGTGGTGCAACTGAAGGCCTCCGGTGTTCAGGTGAGCTGGACCGCTCCAGAGGGCGACTCGCCGATTCGCTACAACGTCTATCGGAACGGAAACAAGATTGCGGATCGGAGTCCGCCGCCGACGCCGGTCAGTGACTATCCGCCGCGCGGTATGGTGTCGTACAATGTGACGTCTGCCGACTGGCTGGGTAACGAGGCCTCGAGCGAGACCAATGAATTCTCCATGCTGGTTCCGGCGGTTGCGAGCTTTTCTGTGCTGATGAACGAGGATCAGCCGCCGCTGCTGAGCTGGACCAAAGGCGATGGGTCGATTGTCGGGGTGAACCTCTACCGCAACGGCATCAAGCTGAACAATCTCCCAAACACTGCGGAGAATTATCAGGACAATGCTTATTCGGGAAGTTCGCTGGTGGAATACTCGGTGAAGAGTGTAGACAGCGAAGGAAACGAAGGGCCGGCCCGTGTGGCGAGCGTCTATCGGATCGATATGGATTTGAACGTCAATAGTTCGGGAGCGGGATTGCCGATTCTGAATTATTTCGACCGCTATGAAGTGTCGGTGGAAAACCAGACCTTCGGCTCGTCGTTACCCGTTCAGTCCGTGGAACTGCGTCGAACCTATTCCGGCGGAACGGCTACGACGGTCAGCTTAACAACGAATACGACGGTGGCAGCGAGCGCTTCCGCCGATCTGGTGCTGCCGATGGCAGGAATGAAGAATTCGACCGCGCAGAGCGTGCGTGTCCGCCTGATGCAGGAAACCGGGCCAACCGGGGCGCAGGTGATTTATGAGCGGCTTTACAGCTTCGCGACGGCAACGCCCGCCACCCCGATGCTTTCCCTGACGGTAACCAACTCGGTAACGGCCGGTGCGCTGAACAACTTTAAGATGCGCATCTACAACCGCGGCTTGATTCCAATGGATGTGGTGGGTTCCCGCAGCAGGGGTGGGGCTGACGGCGATATTTATCTCTCCGTCCGCAATGCGTTGGGGCAGGAGCTCAGCCGTGTTCAATACCGCGGCTCGCTCCCGGGTATGGCGCTCACGTCGAGCGGTGTCGGTTATGTGACGGTTCAGCCGGGAAGCTATATTGATGTACCATTCGATGATGTGCTGATTCCGGAGTCGTTGTCCGCCGCCGGTTCGGTTACGGTGCGTGGCGGCGTGGAGCGCATTTATCATCTGATTGGAACCGCTGAAGAGCAGGTCGCCGGCCCGTTGGTCGGTGCCGGATCCTTCAGTCTGGTGCTCTCTGATTACTATGGCACCGCGTTTACCGCAAAGACCTCGTACGCCAATGATGAGCCGATCGTGATTACGGGGCAGGCCCTCCGCCGCAGCGATGATACGCCGCTGGCGAATACACCGCTGCATCTTGGCTTTGCGATCGGTGAATTCCGGTGGTTTGAGGATTTGGTGACCGACTCGAACGGTTCGTATGAATTCTCCTACGAGGTGCCGACAGGCGTCAGCGGTGAGCTGGCGATCTGGGCGGCTCATCCGGATGTGGTGGATCGTATCGATCAGGTCACCATCGGCATCTACCGCATGTATGTGCTGCCGCGCTTCGGCGATGTGCGTATGTCGAAGAACAATGACTTTGTTATTTCGCTGAATCTGATGAATCCGGGTGCTGTTGCGCTCGAAGGGCTGGACGCGGAGGTCAACTTCTATGAAATGGTCGGCACCAACAAGGTCGCGATTTCGTCGGTCACGGCAACGCCGCAATTTAACCAGTTAACGCTGGACCCGAATGGCCTCATGAAGGTTCCGGTTCAACTCCACGCGGATATGGATGCGCCGGACAAAGCAATTGCAGAAATTCGGTTCTTCTCTTCCGTGCAGGGGGCGGCGGATACCTTTACGGGTGATCTGACGTTGCTTGAAGCGGTGCCGGTGCTGTCGGTGGTTGAACCTTCCTCCGGTTATGTGGATGTAACCGTCAACCGCGGCCGCTCGATCATGCGGACGGTCACGGTGGTCAATCGCGGCCTGCGTGATCTGGAGGGCGTTACCATGTCTCCGGCGTCTACGCACGGCTGGATGCAGGCGATGCTGCAGGCCGATACAAACGGTGTGATTCATCTGCCGGATATGCCGGTGGGCAGCTCCAACGCCTTTGACGTGGTCTTTGTGCCTCCGGAATCGCTGGATATGGGCCGATACCAAGATAAATTCGTGATCAGCGGCACCAACTATACCGGAGCTACCTTCAATGTGCCGCTCTATGCAACAGTCAGTTCGGCGGACCGCGGTGATGTGCAGTTCTTTGTCCAGAACTCGCTGAGTCTGCCGGTTCCGGGCGCGACGGTGCGCCTGCGCAACAGCCTGCTCGGTACAGAACTTGATCCGCTCAAAACGGGAACCAACGGGGTGCTGACCGTGAACGACCTACAGGAAGGATTGTGGTACTGGCAGGTTTCGGCTGCAGGCCATTCAACGCAGGCCGGTTCGGTTGAGATCATTCCCGATCAGACCGTTAATGTGGAGACGCGCTTGGTGAAGAGCGTGGTTACGGTTAACTTCAGTGTGGTCCCGGTGCCGTTCACCGACCGCTATGAGATTGTAATTGAGCAGACGTTCGAGACGCATGTTCCGGCTCCGGTGCTGGTGCTGACACCGACCTATCAGGAGTTCTCCGATGTAGAACCCGGTTTTAACACCCGGTTTACCCTGACGGCGAAAAATCACGGTCTGATCCGTCTGGAGGATGTGACGATTGAAGGACAGTCCTTTGATTGGGGCAGCACCACTCCACTGATTGAATATCTGCCGAGTTTGGAACCGTTCCAAGAAGTCCAAATCCCCGTTAAGGTGGAGTTCTGGGGCGATGAAGGCGTGAGCGGTCAAAGTGAACGCAACAGTAGTTATTCAAGCTGTGTCGGCGATATGTTTAGCGCCATTGATAACTTTGTGGATAATCTGTTCAATCTGATCGATCAATTGAACGGTCGTTACAACTGTGTGAACTCGCTCGATTTTCTCAGGACGGGCTCAATGTCCTCAATGATCATCAGAGAGGCTTTAGAGCAGGTCTTGGATTCTGACTACGTGACCTCGTCAGATATGATGAAGGTGGCGGTGATGATTGGCTGTGCGTTTGCGGACAACGGAGGCGGTGGCGACGGTGGTGGTGGCGGCGGTGGCGGTGGGACTTCATACGGCGGTTCGGCGCCGGCCTGTTTTGATCCGTCCACCCGCGTTCTGCTGGCCTCCGGCGAAACGGTGATCATCGATACCCTGGCAGTAGGCGATCGGATCAAGAGCGGTCTGGAAGATCACGAAACGGCGGAGGTGGCCGAGGTGGTCCGCGGAACAGCATCGCACTGGGTCAGAATTTGGTTTGATGATGATCCGAATGACGATCTGCTCGTTACGGCGGAGCATTTGATCTGGGTGGACGGTGACGGCAAGGGCTGGACGGCTGCGCAGAATCTGAGCGTGGGCGATCGGGTGGTAACCTCCTCCGGTGCCCGCGTCAAAGTGGCCAAACTGGAAGAGATTCAGGAGGATCGTCCGCTGGTCACGGTTCGCCTCAATGGAGACATTGCCTTGTTTGCAAACGGTGTTCTCGTACACGATCAGTGTGGATGGTGGGCTCCGGCCAAAACAACAGAGGAAGAGTTGGAGGTGGCGCCATGATCCGGTTTTTTAAGAAAGATGGGAACGTTGAAATGAATACAAAACATCCATGTGGATTTTTGAAACGGGGATTGCCGGCGCTGGTCATGCTGCTTCCGCTGGTCGGATCGGCTCAGCAGCAGTATCAGGGCGTCTGCTCGCGGGTGAAGATTGAGATTCTTCAGGAGTTGTCCATGGAGCGTATCGGCTTCCTGGCCACGCTCGAGGTGACCGATAACGATGCGGTGGATTCGATCACCGACTTCAGCGCATCGCTCACTTTTACCGACCCGTCTGCCGGCGCCGGCGAGGAAAACAATGCGGCGGATCTCTTTTTCGTTCGTGCGCCTGAGCTGGAAAACATTAACAGGATTGACGGCACGGGGATTATTGCGCCGACGCAGAAGGCGGTGGTCCGCTGGTTTATTGTTCCGAAGCCTGGTGCGGGCGGGCAGGACCCGGCGGGTAAACGCTATCGCGTGGGGTGTAATCTTTCCGGTAAATTTCAAGGTGTATATATGCCGGAGGATGTGCTTTTTGCAGTGCCTGATATGATTACTGTTCAGCCGCAGCCATTGCTTGATATTACCTATTTCCAACCGCGCGATGTGCAGGGCGACGATCCGTTCACGGAAAATGTGGAATCACCTATTCCGTTTACGCTGGGCGTGCTGGTGCGTAACGTGGGCTACGGCGCGGCGAAGGCGGTGATGATTCGTTCGGAGCAGCCGCGCATTGTTGAAAATAAACAAAGTCTGCTGCTCGTGCCTCGCCTGTTGGGCGTGCGTGTAATGGATTCTAAGCTGGATCGCTCCAGTCTCACCGTGAACATCGGCGATCTGGAGCCGGGCGGAGCACGCAAAGCGGCGTGGGATATGATCACTTCGCTCTCCGGCGAATTTGTGGAGTTTAGGGCGAGCTACACGCATGCGCCGGAATTCGGCGGAGAAGAAACCTCGCTGATTACTAATCTAGTGGCGCACTTTATGGCCGCCGAAGTGTTGAACGATCAGCTCGGGCGCGACACGATTCTCGATTTTCTAGCCGATACCGACCGCGACGCAAACCAGATTCCGGATACGCTCTACGAGAGTGAAGGGCAAATACTGCCGGTCAACTATCTGGCCAATGCGAAGCTTGGAACCTCTCCGGGACCCGGGCTGGCGCTGGTGGAGGTTGATGTAGACCGCAGCGACTGGTGTTACCTGCGCGTGGATGATCCGCAGCAGGCCAAGCTGCCGATCAGTTCAGTCGTGCGTGACGACGGAAAAGTGGTGAACACCAATAACTATTGGACGAGCGTCCGCTATCGCAAGGAGGGCAATGAACGCCTTTCTTATCTTCATATATTTGATTTAGTGAATCAGGGAACCAATTCATACACGGTGACCTACAGCGGAAATGCTGCCGATACCAATGCGCCGGTCACTTCGATTGAGTTTGCTGGCGTTGTAACGAAGGTGGGTGAAACGAACTACATTTCCGATGAAACGCGCATCTTCTTCCTCTCTTCCGATGTCAGCCCAGTGAGTATTGTCTATTCCGTGGACGGCGAGGCGTTCCATCCAGCGTATCCGTTTTATCTGAGGGACTCCGGCGAATACGAGGTTTCGTTCTATGCAACCGACTCGCAGGACAATCAGGAGGCCACCCAAACGGTGAATATTGTGGTGAACGGTAACCCGCCGTCCTTACAGCAGTTTGACAAGAATACTGAAAGCGTTCTGCTGACCGGCGATGCCCTCTCCGTTCGTCCGGGCTCCACCCGCTTCTCATTTGCAGCATCGGGCAACAGCTCGCTCAAAACGGATGCGCAGATCGATATCTTCCGCGGAATTCTGCCGTGGACGACGGTGGCCAATGTGCCGGCTACGCCGAGTGCGCTCGACAATGCGGAACTGCATGTCGGTGGTGAATATGTCGATTTCTATAAGTATCGCTTAAACGGCGGGAATTGGAGCAGCGATCGGCTGGTTGCAGATGCCATCACCCTTAGCGGATTGGCCAACGGAACCTACACCGTTGAGGTGCTGGGCCGCCCGCGTTACGGAAGTTATCCGGCGGAATCCAATGCGGTTTCCGTTTCTTGGGTGGTGGATGATACGGTGAATCCGGTTGAGGTAAACGGTGCACCTGCCACGCCGACGCGCCTGAAGAGTGCCGCGCTGACGATCGGCGGGG
>JAAYDL010000058.1 GCA_012729265.1 Lentisphaerota bacterium
AGCGAATTCCCGACAACTATCCCAAATACGTGGTGACGATGGACGAGGTGGACCGGAGCAGGAACGGCATACGTCATATGAACATCAGGCGGTTCCTGCTAAGTATTGAGTGAGCCGGAAAGGATAATCGGGTCGACGGGACCGGCCGGATTGAAAGCCGGTCTTTCCCTGTGTCCCATCCGTTGTTGAAGCATATTTTTGTGAAATTTTCTTGAAGCCTATTGCTTCCATTTATAGCTTGTCCTAAAATGTTCAAAGTTTGAACATTTCGGGGCGCGAATCCCCGGGGTGGCTAAAAAAGACGGATAAAAATGTTTAGTTTCGTGCAGCTTTCTTAGGATTTTTTTCATCGATAGGCTTGAGCGTCGAAGCGAGAGCGGCCCGCCGTCTTTTTCCACCGTTCATTCCATGCGCCGCGCATGTGGCATGTCAGCGTGTTTCGGCCGCGACAAGGGCTGCCCGTGGCTACAGCGTCTCACAAGTCAAGTATTGGGGTCAGACCCCATTTTTTCAGGATAAAAGTATTCCCTTGATTAACAAGCAGGAATAATTCTCAATTTTGAAGCATAAGGCTAGTTTAGTATAGTTTGTATCTTTGAAAAAAGAATAGTCTTTATCCTTTAAGGATAATCAATGGCTTGAACAAATGTTAAAACAGCCATATCATGACTTTGACGCATTCCTCAAGGCCTGTAAGGTACGGGCGAGGTCGCGAGTTGTTGTGTTGAGAAAGGCTCAAGATGATGCCAGGAACGATTTTGGGCTGAAGACTTCAGGAGAAATCCTAAGGTTTATAGCGAATGGTGGTCTAGAGCAGTTGGAATTTATCAATTCAAAACTGTGGGAAAATAATCCAGATCCATCCCGGCCTGTGATTGTAGATGGATATGAGTTTGTATCGCGGATGAAAAGAGGATATGTGGCGTTAATGTTCAACAAGGTAACTGGCTATTGGACGATTAAGTCATTTCATATTTCAGATAATGCCAACCTGCCATTTGTTGATGCGTTCAAGAAGGCGGGATTTATCTCAGGGGGCGATAATGAGTAAACGTATCTGCCCAGTATGCGGAATCGGTGCTCTTGAAAAAATTCTCACTTCAATAACCCTTTCCGATCCTTCCGGAATTGAAAAAACCATTGAGATTTCTGAATATAAGTGCCCAGCCTGTGAAGCCGAAGGTGATCTATTCGGCGAAAATGACCGCGTTATACAGGATGAGTATAAGAAAATGAGGGCGGAAGCGGTCGCGTCGATGCTGGAGAAATTTCACTCCAAGAAAATAAGCTTGTCTGCGGCAGAACGTGTGTTGGAGCTTCCTCAACGGACACTTTCCAAATGGAAAAACAAATCGATGGTACCTTCGGCCAGTGCCGCGCTCCTAATACGCTATGTCAATCTTTTCCCTTGGCTTCTCGATGTCGCGGACAATAAATTCAATCCGAAAAACGCACAGCAAATGCATGTCGCCGCGGCGATGCGTGATCTGTGCGAAATGACTAAGGGAAGTGATGTGACCAGCCTTTCGGCGGGAATCGTCGAGAATCTCAATAATGCTGTTTTCTATGTAAATATGGAAAAGGGCATAACGCAACGCAGCATAATGGATACCGTTACTTCGGCATCAACCGGATTGATGGTGCATTCCGGGGCTTGCGAGTATAGCTATGAAACTTGATACTTTGCTGATATGCGATGATATCCGCCAAGAAGTGGGCGGTAAGCAATCCCTGATGGGACTCTATAACGATAGCATCATTTTTGGACCGAGCCCCGAGGGGATGCAGGCCTGGCCAAAATTGATGAGACTAGGTTTTTTCATTCGTTTATCGTTCAATGAAGATGAAAAAATCCCGGAAGGAACGACATTCGTATTTTCATTCAAGCGCGGGGATGAGTCAGTACAGATAGCGAAGGGCCAATTTTTTGTCAAAGAACTAGCGGGGCTTCGTTTCGCAAATCTTGCGATTATGGCCAATCCTTTCGTTATCAACGGCCCCGGCGAAATTAAATTTTCTCTTTTTCTCTTAGATGCGCAAGGTAAAGCCTACAAGACATTTGCGGAAGCGGGATCGATAAGAATCGAACAGAGGGTTTAAGGCATGGGGTCAGGCCCCATTTTTTCTATGAACCAACTAACCCAAAAATTCGCCGAGCTGTTCGGCGCGCAACCAGTAGGCCAGATCCGCTCCCCTTTAAGGATTTGTCCGCTGGGGGCCCATGTGGATCACCAGGGCGGTCTGGTGACGGGCATGGCGCTGGACGTGAATGTGGACCTGCTCTACTCGCCGGACGAGGCGGGTTTTGTGCGGGTGCAGAGCGTGGATTTTCCGGATGAGGAGTATTTCCACATCGATCGGGTGCCGGAGATGCTGCCGGGGTTCTGGGGCAATTATATCCGGGGTTCGGTCCTTTCGTTGGCCAGGGATTTCAAGCTGCGAAAAGGCTTCAAGGCGGTGATCCGGGGCAGGCTGCCCATGGGCGGGCTGTCGTCCTCGGCGGCGGTGACGACGGCGTATCTGATGGCCTTGGCGGACGTGAACGCTCTGGAGTTGGGCAAGGAAGCGCTGATCCAATACAGTCATTGGGTGGAGACGGCGTTCATCGGGCTCAAGAACGGTATTTTGGACCAGTCGTCGAATATTTTGAGCCGCGACGGGTTTCTGATGAAGATGGATTGCCAGAGCAACGAGTGGGAGCTGGTGCCCAAGAATCCGGCCATGCCGGATTTCGACGTGGTGATCGTGAATTCGGGCTTCACCAAGGCACTTATCGGGACGGACTACAACAACAGGGTGGACGAGTGCAAGATCGCCGCCTCGCTTTTAGAGGAAGTGGCCCGGGGAAAGACGACGCCGTACAAGGACATAAGGTTGCGGGAAATTTCGCGCCGGGAGTGGCTGGATCATAAGGACGCGCTCCCGGGGCGGTTCGGCAGGCGGGCCAAGCATTTTTTCACCGAAAACCAGCGGGTGTCCGAGGGTGTGGAGGCCTGGAAACAGGGCGATATCGAAGCCTTCGGCGCGCTGATGAAGGAATCGGGCGAGAGTTCGGTGAACGAGTATCAGTGCGGTTCGCCTGAGTTGATCACGATTTTCAACGCTCTCAAGAAAGCGCCGGGGGTCTACGGGGCCCGGTTCAGCGGGGCGGGGTACAGGGGCTGCTGCATCGGCATATC
>JAAYDL010000059.1 GCA_012729265.1 Lentisphaerota bacterium
GGTGTTGAGGCCGGGCGGCAGGCGGGCATCCTGCTGGAGTCTGCGCAAGGATTCATACCTGAGAATGCCGCAGCGAAGCTCGATGTTGACGTCGCCGCAGTAGAACGCAGGAAAATTCGGGACTCTGGATCGGATCATCGCTTCGTTGAGTTCCTTATTAATTTCTGGAACGGAAGGCAGTTCGAGCTTTTTTGCTTTTCGATGTTGTCGTAGTAGTTTCCCCAGATGCTGAACGTTAAGCGGGACAATCATCATTTCCGGAAACTCCTCCAGGATGACCATGGGATCGGTCGTGAGCCCACATTCCCCCGCTCCCGGCCCGAAACGCGAAAAGACGGGATGGAGCCGGAGTTCGGGATAGTCCTTTTTCAGTTCGGCGAACAGAGTGGTTCCACGAGCCACGGCCTTTTCAAATTGGGGTTTGTCCAAGTTCATGCGGGAAACATACAATGCTCACTTGGACATAGGGTGTCCGATCGGTTATTTTCTGGCGAAAAAACCGCCGGCGGAGCGGGCGGGAACAGTGTGCAACCCATACCTTGCAATTTGCACCTCCAAAGCGGGCACATGGCGTTGTTTTATGAAATCGATTCTACAGAATGGTGCTTTTTTGGAGAATACATTTGCCATAACTGCATTTTATCCTAAAAGAGATGAACCACGGAACACACCGAACACACGGAACGTAAGACGCTTATTCCCAACAAGTTGAATTATTTCATAGCCTGTATGATGCGTTCCCCCATCAGGCGGGAGGCCTATTTTCATTCCATGCCTGTATTTCCGTACTATCCGCCGATTTAACCGTTCACTTCGTTCCCTATTTCCTCCGGAAATTATCTGCGCTTTGCTACGGCTTGTTTTCTGTGCACATTTTTCCAACACCAAGATCGCAAAGTCCGCAATGGCAAACATTTGTGTCTTCGCGACCTTGGCGTCCTTCTGTAAAAGAGATTCGTGTCCATTATGAATCGGCTGATCGTGCTTCACGAGTTGGTGCCACAGGGCCGGAGCGGCCCAAAACGAATTCTATACAGATTTGACATTGAATTCCCAATATGTATAAACGCGGCATGATCAAACGAGCCATACAGAACGAGCTGGCCCTCGTAGCGAAGGAATATCCGGTTGTAACCATTTCCGGCCCGCGCCAGTCGGGTAAGACCACATTGGCGAAGATGCAGTTTCCGGAACATGCCTACGCCAATCTGGAAGATCCGGAAACGCGACGGTTGGCCGAGCAGGATCCCCGTGCATTTTTCGCGCTTTTCCCCGCGCCGGTGATCATCGACGAGGTGCAACGGGTTCCGGAGCTGCTTTCCTACATCCAGGTGATGGCCGACGGCACAGATAAACGAGGGCAGTATATCCTGACGGGCAGCCACCAGTTGCCGCTGCGCGAGGCGGTCTCGCAGTCGCTTGCCGGAAGGACGGCCTTGCTGGAACTGCTGCCGTTCTCCATTGGTGAACTTGCGGCGGCGGGCATCGAGCCGACTCGGGACGAGTGCATCTTCAAGGGGTTCTATCCGCGCATCCATGCGGAAAGCGTCGATCCCACCAGCCTGTACCGCAACTATCTGATGACCTATGTGGAGCGCGATGTTCGCCAGTTGCTGAATATTCGCGATCTAAGCCTGTTCGAGCAGTTCATCCATCTGTTGGCGGGCCGGACGGCCCAGGTGCTCAACCTGCATTCGCTGGGCAACGACCTCGGCGTTGACGGCAAGACGCTTAAGCAATGGCTTTCCGTGCTGGAGGCCTCTTTTATCGTGTTCCGCCTGCCGCCCTACTTCGAGAATTTCGGCAAGCGGATCATCAAAACGTCGAAGCTGTACTTCACCGACACCGGTCTGCTCTGCTACCTGCTGGGCATCGAAAAGCCGGAGCAGGTCATGCGAAACCCGGCCTTCGGCCAACTGTTTGAAAACCTGGTCGTCGCCGAGGCGCTCAAGACCCGCTACAACCAAGGGAAGCGGCCCAACCTCTACTTCTTCCGTGACAACAACCGAAACGAAGTCGATCTGGTCTTCGACCACGCCCGGCAATTGATGCCGGTGGAAATCAAGGCCGCCATGACGTGGAACCCCGACTTCCTGCGTGGAATCCTCCATTTCCAGAAGAGTATTCCAACCGCCGTCAAAGGTGCCGTGATCTACAGCGGAGAGCTCCAGCCCGATCTGGAGGCCGCGACCGTATTGAACTTCAAGCGAACCGGGGAACTCTTCCAATGAACCGATGCAAGACCCAGATGAACCGGCTGCTCGTGCTGCACGGACTGATGCAGGAGGGTAAATATCCGAACTGCTCCACGTTTGCAAAGGAGTGGGAGGTTTCACGCAAGACGATCCAGCGCGACATCGAGTTCATGAAATACCAGCTGGGCGCACCGATTGAATACGACGCGTTGAAGCGTGGATACCACTATACCCAGCCGCACTACATGCTGCCTTCCATTTCTATGAGCGCGGGCGAGCTGGTCGCCCTGGCGATCGGAACACGGGCACTGGAGCCGTACAACGGAACACCACTTGCCGAAAAGCTCGAAGCCGTTCTGGGAAAGCTGTCGGATCTGCTGCCGGACAAAATTACGCTCAATCCGGTGGAGCTGTTTACGCGCTTCTCGTTTTCCGCCCCGCCGTCGATTGCCATCAAGCCGACCATTTGGGAGACGGTGGTGGAAGGGCTGCTCTCGAAGCGGCAACTTGAAATTGACTATCTTGGAAAGACCTCGCGCATCCATCCGCTGCACATGGCCAACCTGCAAGGCGCTTGGTATCTGTTTGTCCGCTTCTACGACTATGACAACTTCCGCCAGCTCGCCATGGGTCGCATCGAAAAGGTCCGGCTGCTCGGGGAACCTGTGAACGATGACGGCTTCGATGCCAAAGCATTTTTGGACCACACGCTCTACCGCTTCGCCGGCGACAACGAGCCGTTTTCGGTAAAACTGGTCTTCGACGAGGAGGTGGCCGATTCCGTACTCGAGCGGGAATGGCACCCCAACCAAAGGACCAAGTTGCTGAAAGACGGCCGCGTGGAGCTGGAGTTCACCGCCAAAGGCGACATCGAAGTGAAGCGCTGGATTCTCGCATGGGGCCGCACCTGCACGGTCAAGTCGCCGAAATGGGTGCGCGAGATGATCGATGCCGAGGTCGATGCCATGGTGGCTGCCCGGAATGCCTAGTCCGTCTTTCGCTGTTTGCGGGTAATAGGGGCTTGTTTGTTCGTAAACGGATAGGCTTTGGAAGGTTTGCTTTGCGTGTATAGTTGGTGTGGGTATACTGTTTAGCTGCAAGTGAGGGAAGGAGCATCATGAGACTGTTTGACTGCCATAACCATATTCAGGATGAGCGCCTTTCGGACAATCTTGCCGGAATACTTGCACGGGCGCAGAATGCCGGCGTGGTTAAAATGGGGGTGAAGGGCTGCTGTGAGGCGGATTGGCCGCGGGTGATTCGGATTATGCA
>JAAYDL010000006.1 GCA_012729265.1 Lentisphaerota bacterium
AATGCACCTTGCCGATTCGGGCCAACATCGACTCCACTCCCTTGATGGTGTTATCAAACCGATCCGGGCGTCCTTTAAACAATACATCCAAATGAAGCTTGGACACATCCACTCCGCAATATACTTTTTCCTTACAGTTCATGTTTGCTCCTTCTTGTTAATGCGAGCTCGCGTTAACGGCTCATGCAACGGTTCGAGTACAACATGGCAACCGCCCGACGGATCACGGCTTCGCGACGTTCTGTCTTACGACGAACCAGAAAAGAATCGATCTCATCCGGGCGGGAACCGCCCCCGGTCTGCCAACTGGGAGCGGCACTCCTCTTCGAGGATTGCAAAATCCATTTCACGGGAAAAAGGATTTCTCCGACGTAATAGAAATTCATTCTCAAAATCCTTTTTCCCTACATGCATTGAATTGATTGGGAAGACATACAAGGAGAGAAGAACACGAAGCGGGGCGGATCGGTGCGGGCGGGAATTGTATGGCGCGAAGGATTGAAAACCTTCGCGCCGGACACCCGGACGTGGCCGGTCCGAGCGGGGCTAGTGACGTGCAATTGAGTGTTGACGGACAACCTCGGATGGATGGATGGATGGCAATATTCTAATCGCTAATTTTTCCTTCAGAAGCTAAATTCTTTTTCAAAGTAATCACTTTAGGTTTGTCGCAGGCATAGAAGATGACAGGTTCATATCCGTCCTTTGATACTATCATCATTTTATTCAATGAAGACCATTCGATCTCATATTCACCATTAGAGTCGAATTTCATGACCAGAGGAGGTGTTCGGGCACCAAAAACAGCCTCCCCTAAAATCACTCCTTCTAATGGGTTCCCATCTTCGTCTATTATCCGAACGGTGTGTGCGCATCCACAGAAGCATGTAACTACGACCAAAACCAAAAGTTGTATTATTTTCATATTGTAGTCTCCTGAACGATTATGACTCTATCCGTCAGTCTGCACAATCACCGCGCCATCAACACGAACACACCCCAGCCCAAGTATTCACGCGTGTAAGAGGCGTAGCGTCCGGGTTCCGAGGTCAGTTGGGCGCGTACTTCGTTGGCCATCTCGTCGCCGGGATTGGCCTCAAGCCATCGGCGCATGGTGAGCCATTTGGCCGCCTCGTATCTGTCCCAGCCGTCTTGGTCAGCCAGAACCATTTCCACGACGTCGTAGTCAAGGCGCCCAAACGACGCGAGAAGTTCCGGAAGCGTGAGAAAGTCGGAAATCGAATGGGCAAGACACCCCTTGGCAACATCTTCCGTCGGCGGCATCTGGCGCCAGAAGGGCTCGCCGATGAGGATGATTCCTCCGGGGCAGAGGCTCTGCGCCAAAAGTTCGATGGTGCCGGCGACTCCCCCGCCGATCCATGTGGCGCCCAGACAGGCTGCCACTCCGACCTTTTCGTCGGCGACGTAGCCGGCAGCGTCGCCGTGGATAAACTCGACCTGGCCGGCAACACCGAGTTCTTCAGCGCGGTGCTTCGCTTGACCGGTGAACAATGGGCTCATGTCGATCCCCGTACCCGTGATTCCATAATCGCGTGCCCAGGTGCACAGCATCTCGCCCGAACCGCTGCCGAGATCGAGGAGACGAGTGCCCGGTTCCAAGCGCAATGCCGCGCCGAGCGTAGCGAGTTTTTCGGGCGTGAACGGGTTGTGGATCCGATGCTCGCTCTCGGTAATGTTAAAAATCCTTGGAATATCCATTGTGACATATCTCCTTGTGGTTGCTTCACTGCCTAAAAAAAAGATATATGCTATCCGCAACCAGTGGAAAGAAAAAGGGGGAACGGCGGATTTTTTGAGGGGCGAGATTTTTTCTAGTCGGCGATTGATGGCAGATACGCTTACGCCCGGCTTAAGGGCCATCGGCTCACGTTAAGGTGGCGAATCCTGCGATGTCGCAATGGGGTTTAAACGCAATTGAGTTGTTGGAGTTCGCCGCAGATGCTATTCCTCCAACTGATAACTGGAAATTGATCTTAGGGGAATGGGGTCAAAAAATGATACGTCATTTAGAAAGTGGATATCTCAATTTTAAGGAGCATCCGGTTCCGATCGGAGAGCGGTTTAATTGGGAAATTTATGTGGTGGCAGAGGGCAAAATGGCCCCCGTTTTCCCGGATGCACCCGAAGTGCCGCTGAAGGAACGATATGTGTGGGTTATTCCGCCGGGTGTTTCCTATGGGTGGCGCAGCGGGAAAAATTCGCCAAAACGCTATGCGATACATCTGACTTCCGTGCCCAATGTGCTTAAACAGGCGACCGAAGAAGACGGATATTTTGCCCGAGAAATCACCGAGAGCGAGGTGGAGCAGGTCGACAAAATTTATCGACGGCTCGAAAAAGATGCCGTGAATTTTTCACCCATCAGTGAACTTAAACTGGAACGAGCGGTGATTGATTTGGCTCTGCTGCTGCTCAACGGCGTTACGCTGGAACGCCATGTTCCGCTCGACAAGGTGGACGAACAGCGGGTGGAATCGGTGCTGATTTGGTATCGCGAGCACATGAGCGAATCGCCGACCATCGATGCGGCGGCGGCGGTGATTAATCTTTCGGCAGGCCACCTGCGGCGCACCTTTCAGCGCGTGAAGGGATGCTCTCCGCACGAAGCATTTACAACCCTCCGGCTTGAACGCTCCAAAGAACTGCTCAGCTCAACCTCCAGAGATCTACAGCAGATTGCACGGCAATGCGGCTTCAGCAGCGACAGCGACTTTTGCCGCGTCTTTTCCAAATACTGCGGTATTTCGCCCCACAAGTGGCGAAACAACATTACACGCCAGAGCATTTGAAATAACCTATAGCTGACTTCTTGGACTGTAAAATGTGGGGTAGGCATCCCTGCCTGCCCATTCCGTGCCGGGCATCGGCAGCTCCGCACGCCGACCGCTCCGCTTGCCCCGCCCGGCCTTCCAAAAGGCGCTCCGCAGGTTTTCCGGCTCCACCAATTGCTTAAAACAATTTCCGATGCATGCCCGCTTCGTTCTCTTCGTTTCCTTCTGTAAACCTGCATTCATTTTCATTTCTGTTTTTTTACAGAAGAAAACCAAGACAACGAAGTTACGTGTTGGCTCCCGGCAACATCAATCGGTGCAGGCCATCAACCAACGTCAACTCATAAAAATTCACCAACAACCCAACCGGAACATCCAGCAACTTCATATCTGATTTTTCACGACTCCAATCTCCACCCGCTGCCTGTACGCACCTCCTCTTTCGCGCAATTTTGGGTGTTTCGCGGTCAATCTACTCGGTTCTCTGTTTGGGCATGCGATGAGGACGTCGCATCTACGACGATTCTAATAAAGATGGGGCATCTACATCGGCCGGCGTTGACAATTGTTTTTCTTGGCTTTATATCCTTCGAAGTAAAACCGGGTTGATGTTCTCCGTCCTTGGCACCTTGGTCGGTGAATTTGTCCTGGCATGCTGTATTTACCGGAGATCATTTGGGTTTCTTTGGAAGGAGAGTGGAAGCATGACAACGAGCAAGGGGGTCTGCATTGCAGACTATCTGGATGAGGAGTGCATCGCGTGTAACATCGATGCAGATTCACGCGACGAGGTGGTGGATCGACTGGTCGAGCTGATTCATCGTAAAACTGGCGCGTTTGATCGTACAGCGGCCTTTGCTGACGTTCTGGAGCGCGAACGTCTTTCCCCTACCGTTCTTGCCGAAGGATTGGCCCTTCCTCATGCACGGATCGATGGACTTTCCCGTCCGTATCTGGCGATGGCGACAACACACCATGGTGTCGATTTTAAGGCTCCCGGCGAGGAGCCGGTGAATGTCATTGTTTTGATCCTGACGCCAAAGGATGATCCAGGGGCTTATCTGCGGCTGGTGGCCGCGCTTTCCAAGAAACTTGGAGCTCCTCATGTACTCAAACAGCTGATGGCGGTCGACAAAGCCCGCGAAGTGCTGGGCATCCTCACCGAGGGCCCGGAAAGGGAAAACATTAAGCTGAACGCAATGAATGTCATGAACCGCAATCCGATTACGCTCGACGAAGGCGATACGCTGGCCCACGCCATTCAGGCTTTCTGCTCTAATCGGATTATGGATATTCCCGTGGTCGATGACGATGGCGACCTGCGCGGAGTGATCGCCATCGAAGATCTGCTTGGGCTGAGTCTTCCCCAGCATCTTCTATGGATGGAGGATCTGACCCCGATTGAAAATTTTGAGCCCTTTTCCGAGCTGCTGCGTAAGGACTCCGAGACCAAGGTCGCCGATTTTATGCGCGACAAGTTTGTGGCCATTTTGCCGGAAACGCCGGCGATCCAGCTCGCGAAGATATTCCTGATGCAGGGGATTCGACAGATCCAAGTCGTAGAGGGGAGCCGGTTCCTTGGGTCGGTTAATTTGGATAGTTTTATCTCTCAGATTTTCTGGGCGTAATAAGGAGGCGGCATGCACGAGGAAGAAAACGGCGCAGTACTTTCAACAAAACAGTTGCTGGCGAGGTTGGTATTGCTTTTGCTGATCAGCGTAGGCATCGGGTTTTCCGGGAAGTTGTTTGGTGTTTTTACGGAAAAGCAGGTGGTGGCAACGAGCGTATTTCTGGCCATTATCCTCGGTACGCTCTTTTTCTGGACCTTCCGTCTTTCCATCGCCTTTCTCGGGCTGACGGTGCTCATTTTCACGCACTGCCTCGACATTGAGCATTTTGTGGCATCAGCGGAACTGCCGGTCATTCTGTTTTTGGTGGGTATGATGATCGTGGTGGGCGCGCTGCGTGATCTCGGGTTTTTTACTTGGGTGGTGCAGGCGCTGATTTCCATTCCCAATATGACGGGGCGAAAGTTTATCGCCGCCACGGCTATCGCGTCGGCTCTGCTGGCCTGCGCCGTGGACGAAGTGACCTCGATTATCTTTATCGCCACGCTCATTTTCCAAGTGTGCAACCGGCTAAAACTTAATCCGACGCCCTATATCATTATCTGCGTTCTGTGCACCAATATCGGCAGCGCGGGCACCATGATGGGCAATCCTGTGGGCATCTTTATCGGAACCAAGGCGGGGCTGACCTTCGGCGACTTTTTTACCTGGGCCTTTCCGATCATGCTGGCTTCGCTGGGCTCGTGCGTTGTCGTTTGCCTCATGTGGTACCGCAAGGAACTCCATCTGTTTGACGAGCGCCTGAAGGATCGTATGGAGCGACAGTTGAGTCTGGTTCCCAAGGTGGTGGTTCCCTACCGCCGCGGCCTCGCAGTCCTGCTGCTCACGCTGGGTTTCATCGCGTCGCACCACGCATTGGAAGAGTTTTTTCACTTAGGTAAAAACAGTATTCTGCTGGTAGCGCCGCTGGCCTGCTCCGGGATTGTCATGCTGTTTAAGCGCGATCGCGCCCGCCACTATGTGGAACACGAAGTAGACTGGTGGACGCTGCTCTTCTTTATGCTGCTCTTCGCCATCGCCGGAACGCTCGAACATACGAAGGTCACTCAAGTCATCGCCGACGGCTTTGTTAATCTGTGTGGTGACAAACCGGCCATCTTGATTCCGTCGATCATGGCGACCACGGCGCTCGGATCGGCGTTCGTGGACAATGTCATTTTTGTGGCAGCCTTTTCGCCGGTCATCACGGCGCTGGGCGAAACCATGCCGTCGATGCCCCTGTGGTGGGCGCTGCTGTTCGGAGCCTGTTTCGGCGGAAATATTACGCTGATCGGGAGTACGGCCAACATTGTCGCAATCGGGATGCTCGAAAAGCAGTCTCACTCCCATATCAGCTTTTTTCAGTGGCTCAAGATTGGTGCGCTCTCCGCGTTTGTTGCGATGTTAATCGCGTGGGGCCTGCTCTCGCTGATGGCCCCTCACATGCCGCACTGACCGCGCACCGCTAGAGAAAAAACCAGAGCCGCATTGAGCCGTGCAGGCGTCTCGCCTGCTACTTGAATGCGGCTATAGTTTTCAGAAACGCAATAAACTATTCTTCCGTCTCAAACCGGAACAGACGCGGGGCCAGATCGTACAGGCTGCGCCGCCAGGTCTGCCATTCGTGGCTCGTGCCCGGGGATTCATAATAGACATGCTTGATGCCGGCCTTTTCCAGCTCTTCATGGTATGGACGGGTACCGCCCCACCGAACCTCATTTTCGCCCATGCTCAGGTAGAACAGTTTGACCTGCTTGGCGAAGGCTTCCGGATCGGCCATCAAGCCGTTGTATCCCGTCTTCACATCCGGGAACTGAAAGGGCGAGCTGAACGCCGCGATCCAGGCAAACTGGTCCAGGTTGGCCTGGGTGGTCTGGAAGGTCTGGGTGCCGCCGAGAGAGAGTCCGGCCATGCCCCGGTGGTCGCGGTCGGCGATGGTGCGGTAGGTCGAATCAATCATCGGGATCAGCTCCGTCACCATGGTGTTGGAACCTCCGCCCATCCCCATGCCCATACCGCCGGCTGCACCGGAGTCCATCACGATGATCATGGGGACAGCCTTCTTTTCGGCGATCAGGTTGTCCATGATGAAGCTCATGTATCCCTGGACGGACCATCCGGTTTCATCTTCGCCGCCGCCGTGGCGCAGGTAGAGCACCGGATAGCGGGCGGTTGTGTTGGTGTCATAATCCGGCGGGGTATACACAAACACCCGTCTCCCCGCATTCGCGCTCTTCGAGAGATACCACCGTTCAGAAACAACGCCGTGAGGAACATCCTTGAAGTGGTAAAAATCCTCCTCCGGCGAGGGCACCTCGATGCCGCCGGAGAGGCGGCTGTTGCCATAAAAGGTTTTGCTGGCGGGATCGGTGACGCTCGCGCCGTCGATAACGTACCAATAGTAATGGAAGCCCAGGTCCATCGGTTCCGAGGTATAGCTCCACACGCCGTTGTCCCCCTTCACCATGTCGTATTCGTCGTCCACCAGATGTATCTTGACCGTGGTGGCTTCCGGCGCCCTGAGCTGGAAGATGGCGCGTCGCTGCGAGTCCACCTGCGGGTAGCGTTGCCCCGGAAGATTGAGACTTGACGGCTTGGCGTCGCCGGATTGCGCGGGAGATTGCCCAGGAAATTGTCCGGGAAACTGCGCCAGACCGACTGCTCCGGAAAGGAGATAGAGAGAGAAAGTAAGCAGAATCTTATTCTTCATAATGACATTCCTTCGTTTGTATATATCGCCCTACTTGTCAAAATTGACCACACAACTAAAACAAATCCCCAATAATGAGAATCGCCGCACTTTCTAACACAGTCTCCCATCGGAATGTA
>JAAYDL010000060.1 GCA_012729265.1 Lentisphaerota bacterium
CGGCTTTGGCGGCGGCGGCGGCTTTGGCGGCGGCGGCTTTGGCGGCGGTGGCTTTGGTGGCGGCGGCTTTGGTGGCGGCATGTTCGGATCGCAGGAGACCGAAGAATTGCTGCCGAAGTATGACCTGAACGAAGACGGTTGGTTGAACAGCGAGGAGCGCGCCACGGCACGGGCCGCGTTGAAGGCGGGCTCGCAGGGAAACCGTGGAGGGATGATGGGCATGCCGGGTGGATTCGGAAATAGAAATGGAACTCCGAAAGCGGGAATCGCCCTGAGCCCGGACGATGTCGAGAAGTATCCAGACGCTCCGTTCTACGATCAGACGATCATACGAACCCTCTTCCTGACTTTTGAAAACGACGATTGGGAAGAGGAGCTGGAAGATTTTCGGTACACCGACGTAAAGGTGGCAGCAACCTTGGTCGTCGATGGAAAAACCTATCCCAATGTCGGCGTGAAATTTCGCGGCAATTCGTCGTACATGATGGTCTCTCGGGGCTCCAAGCGTTCGTTCGGAATCGAAATGGATATGGCAGACTCAAAACAGAACCTGGGCGGATACGAGAACCTCAACCTGCTCAATTCGAACGGCGATGCCAGTTTAATGCGTGCGGCCCTGAGCGGAGAGATCGAGGGGCAATATCTCCCCATGGCCAAGGTTAACTGGGTGCGGGTTGTGGTTAACGGCGAAAGCTGGGGCCTCTATGTGAACATGCAGCAGCAGGATAAACAATTTCTCAAGGAGCAGTTTGATACCAAAAAGGGCAGTCGCTGGAAAGTCCCGGGCAATCCGAACAGTCGCGGCTCCCTGAACGATATGGGAGAGGATATCGCGGCCTACCGGGAAGTTTATGAGTTGAAATCGAAGGAGGATGACGAGGCGTGGGCCAGTCTGATCCAACTGTGCAAAACGCTGGATGCCGTCAAGCCCGATGAGGTGGAATCTAAGCTGGGAAAGATACTGGATATAGATGGAGCGCTTCGGTTCCTCGCGCTGGAAAATGTACTGGTCAACAGCGACGGCTACTGGACCCGGGCGAGCGACTATATGATTTATCTCGATCCCGACGGCATGTTCCATATCCTGCCCTACGATACTAATGAAGTCCTGATCGACGAGAGCGCTGGATTTGGCGGCGGCTTTGGCGGCGGCGGCTTTGGCGGCGGCGGCGGTTTTGGCGGCGGCGGTGGCTTCCCCGGCGGCGGTTTTGGTGGAGGGTTTGGTGCCGGCGGTACAACGTTGGATCCGCTGGTGGTGGCCGAGCGGGCTGACCGACCTCTCGCCTCGCGCCTGCTGGCGGTCCCCGAGCTCCGCACCCGATACCTCCAGTATGTGAAGGAAATCGCTGAAAAGTGGCTGGATCCCGAGGTGCTCGGCCCCATGATCAGTAAATATGACAAACTGATCAACGCCGAGATTGAGAAGGACACACGGAAGCTCGAAAGCTATGAAAACTACCGCAAGCAGGTGGATCTTGATCCCGCCGGCGATGGAATTCTCGGCTTCGCGGCCAAACGCCGTGCCTTCCTGCTGGAACACGCGGCGATTAAAGCGCTGCAGACAGAAAAACAACCGGCCACGGAATAACGCAGGATCGAATAGCTGAGGAGGGAGATTGCCCCTCCCTCAGCTCTCACACCACCGGATATACGGATTACGTATCGCGGAGGTGTCGAAAAATCGCTCACCGAAATGGACAACGACGAGCTCCTGCGCATGATTGCCCTCGATCTGGAACAAGCCACCGGGAATTAGTAGATTTTCTGTATTTTAAAGCTGTTCCGCAAAATCCAGAATCCCGTTCTGGTCTTCCTTTGGCAGAACGATGGCTCCGACCTCTTCCAGTTCTTTGCACATTTGCCGACTGACATCTCGTCGTTTACCGCTCTCAGGCTGACGAACTACAAACAGGGCCTGCTCCGGGCGCTCAGGTATGGATTTCATCCTTATCAACTTGCTCTTCCATGCATCGGCATGAGTAACAATCTGGTGTGGTTCAGGTTTATCAAGATCCAACGGGCGAATCGCCCGCGTAAAACGCTTTTCATGTTGCCGAACGAATGGAAAGTGCGCGGTACACAAATCGCCAGCAAACGTATAATCCATGTAATGTTCCAAAATTTTCCGTGCGGAAAAAACCTCACGCAGACGATGTTCCATCTGCTTTTCCTGATATTCCGGACGCTGGGCAAATCCACGCTCGACATAATATTCAAACAACGCATCAAGCGTTTGGTCGGGATCATCAACCAAACAGGTTCGCGGATTGCTGAAACAAAAAGCCTCTTCTCTGGGACGTACGAGTGTTAGAAAAGTTTGGTTAAACTGCCGGGCCAGCTCTTTGAATTGAGGTTGCCCTTTGGCGTAGCCGTTATGAAGCACACCACGAACCCGCTCCAACTCCTCTTTGAAAAGCCGTCGCCCTTCGATAAAGGCGTCTTTATTGTGTTTCAGCTCGGGGAAAAAGCCCGTAATCCGCTCCACACGCCGGGTTTCCAAACGAAAATCAAACCAATGAAGATCCGGACACGCCATCGCGATCCCCAGATTCACAAACTCCTCACTTTCCGGATACGGAAGAAAGCGAAGAACGGTATAATTACATGCCACTCTGTTTTTCATTATGCCTGTCCTCCGAAAACGCTCACGAGGTTATCAGATCGCCCTAAAATTGCACTCACCGATTCCAGAATAAAATCTCCGGGTCGGTCATCCCTCTCAACCCATTCCTCCGGAAAATCTTTTACAAGGTCACCCAAACGGCTGGCCATATTCTCGAAGAGCCGCTTTTGTTCAAGCAAAAACGATGCCGGGATTTGCTCTCGTTCTGCACAAAAAACATGGTCATTAAAAAACGCATTTTCCTCAAAAGTCGGATCAAATGCATTATTATGATCAATGACCGTTAGTCGGCTTTCCGTTGCGCTCCACAGCAGGTTTACATTCCCGCCGCGCTCTCCGAGAGTTCTGTCCTCATTCTGAATCCACCAATCAAACAGCAAAATTTTCCTGCGCAACTCCGGTAAAACAGCAGAAACTTCCACCGGAAGAAGAGAAGTTGCATTATCCACATGTAACGACCCAAACGCCGGACCGGCATTCAAATCTCGAATCCCAGGAACAGCACAAAATTCCAGTAGCTCCTGCGGCACATTCAGAACATCATACCCAGCCACAGGCAGATCTAACCCTGAGGCAAGCCGGGCAGATAGAAGTTCAGAACACAATTCATTCCGATTCCAGCCTGTTCCGCACCCTTTGATCCAATAGAGATGACCATCATCAGCCTTCACACGAAATGGACGACTGACACACGTTCCCTCCGCACACCGCGCAATGATTTCGACAACCTGTTTCATTTTGCTCCCTCGGAATTTTCAGACTGCTTCATCCCCCTGATCCATCATTCATCCGCACTGCCAACGTTCAAGAATTCGAAGCGTCGTGCTTTGAGCAGGTTTTCTCTACAGCAACGCGCTTTGTCTAAAATATCCGAATCCGTACTGGCAAATCCGGCTCGAAGAATTTTCATGACCTGCTCCTCTGGAGGGTGCATATATTTCCCAGCAAATATGACGCTAATCTTCTGCAGACAGTCTAACACGACATCCAGACAAACCTCGGTGTTTCTGGCCAGTGCCTCGAAGGTAAACAGCAATTCAAAATGCTCGTTTGCAATCAGATCAAGGATTTTCGAAAATACCCCAAGCAACCATCTCTGATCAAAACATGTGGCCTCAAGCCAGTGAGTGAATTCTGTGAGCTCTTTTTTGCAGCCTTCACTAATTCGCCATTCAAGAAAAGAATGAACCCTTTGCTCCATCGCAGCCGAAAGAGGCTTGCTTGTTCGTCCAAACATGAACCCGGTAGAGCTGAGAAGCTTGTCCCAATGAGCAGTATCAAATTTTGTACTTTCATAGTATTTTTTCAACAGAGCGTCTGGACCATCTTCCGGAATGAGATCCCAGAGATAATAGAGGAACAGTCCGTCGCCAACCGATTTGATCAGATTTTGATGATCCCATTCAGCTTGGAAAGCGTTGTTAAACGAATCCAGTGCGCGGATGTAATCGTCCTTAAACCAGTCGAAAAATTCGGGATGCGCCCGGCTACCTGCCAAAAAGTTGGTGAATGCAACGGACCATGCATCTTGATTATATTCAGGAAACAACGCGGGTTTCAGCTCTTTCGCAACAGGTTTTTCCTTCAAGATGAAGAAGTGGACATAGCATCGGCCCAGCATGGCGTATTCCGGCAATGTGAGCGGCAGATCGCAGTCAGAATCAATGCGTTGCCTGATTACTGCCCAAGCGTCTGATAGATTGACGGTTTTGTCGTGCCGCCGTTTCCATTCCGCATACGCAAACAACTCTTCCCAAGCCCGACTGCGCGCATTATTTATTGCATCAGTGAACGGGTGCATTTCTCCATCATTAACCATAATTCTGCGCCCTTGGTCCAAATCCGGATCAGGCTGCAAACACAACCTTCCCAACAGAGCAAGAATTTTCGCCGCGTAATCAATAGAAATCTCTGTCTCTTTCGACAGGCACGTTGAAATTAGATCGCACACGGCCCGGCGAGATGATGTCCAGTCCCGGGGTTCGGCATCCGACTCATCACCTCGAAACGAGGTTTCAGTTTTTAGTTGCGGCAAATCCAAAACCTTCGCGCAAAACACCAAATAGTCAGCAATGTGCTCTTGGACTCCCTCCTTGATAATCTGCTCCATGGAGGCAACCAGAACTTTTACATACACTGGTCGAGTGATTTGACTGAGGGAATTCACCCAGAACCCCAAACGCCTAGAATCCCTTAAAATAACCTCTGCACATGCCGCCTGAAAGGCATGAGACAGTCCATGTACATTAATCTCCTTCAGTCCGTCTCCATAATCGCGACGACCATTGTTCCAGCTGTTTATGAACTTCAGCAATTCGGGGTCGCTCAACTTCAGCAATTCGTCCTTTGGCTTGGGACTGACCTCCGAGACAATCCCGCCTTCGGATTTTCCGACCGGCGAATAATCTTCATCCGAAATATATTCGCTGGCGAGGGCTTCCAGCTCCTGTAGTCGTTTTTCATATTGGCCGAATAAAATTGGACGAAACGGAAGCAATTGTTTGCGCTGGAAATAATCTTTCCGCTGTTCATACTTTTCTTCCGTATAGCGGTCTCCCATCCATTCCTTAAAGCGTTCTTTAGATGGACTGCTGAGAATCGTATCAAAGATTTGGTTGCGCTCCGGCTCGGTCAGCAATTCATCCCCAAACTGTATACATGCAGCCCGCAACATTTTCTGGAATTCAAAGGGATATTCGTACTCATCATAATGAGGGTATCCCAAAATATATGCTCGAACGGCCTCTTTATCGGCCTGGTCGGGATACTTTCCGAAAAGATATTGGCGAATTCGCTCGAACACTTTCCAGCGTTGTTTAGCTAGCTGTTGATCGAGTTTCTGAATATTGTCGGGGTCATTCTCATAGACCGCTGCACAGGAATGAGTCAATGCCTTCACCAGCAGTTCGGGAGAATTGTCCAGAGAATCTTCATCTTCGACTAAGCGTCGGCACCAGATTTCGGACCAGTCATCGGTATATGTTTTATCCTTTCGCTGGTCCGGATGCATTTTATGATCAATCATCCGGGCAGTGATCTTAATCAACAGCTCTACCAGCTGGGTCGGCATGGTACGAAGCAGGACCGGAAGAATTATATCAATAAACTCCTTATATTCATGCGAGTGCATGCCCGGCTGCGGTTCCAGTGAAGTAAAATAATCATTCGGATTTTCTTTGCGCCGCTGGATTTTTTCTTCTGCCGCAGGATCGGGCTTGAATTCAAGCAGTCGTGACAAAAGACCTGCCAACTGATCAAATGTTCCTACCTTTGCCCATTTGGCTAAAACCCTGAGAAATCTGTAATGATCAATGCCGTATTTTGATTCAATAAATTCACACACCTTGGGTGCCAAGTTGATTGATTTTTCAGGGGGAATCTTCTCGGCAATATCGATAATAATGTAAAACACATACCGGTTGTCTGTCGGCGGAAATCCAATAATCACATTAACCACCTGATCCGGCACCACCATGCAGATATTTTCCAGATATTGAAGCTCCGGCCAGTTCGGAAAGCGGATACTCCCATCTTCCAGCTTCTCAGGTGGTGGGACGGTATTGAATCGCCCACACTCAATCAGCCAATTCAGCCAGACTGGAGTCTTTAATCGATAAAAGAAAAACTCCGCACAGACCGCATCACTAATGTTCTGCTTTACAAAAGCGAGGTCACCATCCGACGGAACGGAAGAACTGGCAATTTGTTTTAACTTCAGCAGTGTTTCAGAATAATAAAAATCAGACATAACCCTCTCCGCTGTTGGGTTTGGTGATAGGATTTAAGCTGCATGGAATTTCGCGTCGCCTCTCCCACCGTAAAGTATCCGCAACCTTTTTCCATACTAATCTAAGCCCAGAGAATGAGGCATCGACTTTATCAAAAAGAATGGTTCCAACTTTAGCTTGTTCGAGCTGATCCGAGAACTCGGGATCGCGCTTTTCACCGTTAGGCAGCAAAATCTTCCAATCCTGTGAAATGTTTGTAATATTAAACTTTTCTTTAATTCTCAAAATTGCTTGTAAGACGTAATTAACAGGCTCGTGTTTATTTAAACTAAAGCCCGTAAAAATCACGCTGTTTTGAGAAAACACATCAAAGAGGAAAGTTCCGACATGACCGTTGTGTCGAAAATAGGCCTGATCGTATTCATCTTCCGTAAACACAATTTCTAATCTTTGGCTCGGATTCCTATCAACACGTCCATGTAAGTAGAAAAGATTTTGGGAGCGACAAAGAGAACTCAATAAACGCGAGTTAGAATCGGATGAATAATAGCCCGGACAAGCACGATCCTCGAAGGCAAATGCCGTTTCGATAGATCGATCAAAATTGGTCGTCAAAAATGCTTTAAAATTTATGCGAACCACTTCTCTCAATGCAGGAGAACAATCGTCTGGGTCTTTAGAAAACATTTCGACAAGAGCCTCCCTAAAACCCTCTGGATTATATTTCTGTAATGCTTGAGTTGCTTTTAGAGGATTGCCTTTCAGCTTTTCCTTCTCTTTGTAGTTCGTTATTTCTGCCAAGTGTTCGATTAGTTCATTCCATAGTAAATAAGGAGGACATGACAATCCCGCGCCGATAAACACAACAGGCCTAGCGTCCTCACTGCCATTAAACATTTCGAGGATTACTTGTGATGCTTTTTCGTTAGTTTTTAACACACGATTTCCTGCAATCGGGTTATACGTTTTCCATAGAAGGTTAAGTTGAGGAGGGTTGCTTTGAGCGCATCGAGATGTCGGTTTTCAGTTTGTAGGAAATAATCGACATAACACCGCGAACCGCGCTGGTTCCCAGCCATTTTCCGTCCATCCGTAAAATAATATTCACGAATAACGTTCTCCGGCCCCCAACCGGCCGCCGCCAATGCCGGATCGATCAAGTTTGCTCTGGTATCTGCCTCGCTCAACATCGTTTCCTCCCCCGTATGCTCCATTTCCCGCGCACGCTGCCTGTAAATGGAAGCAGAGTAACGCGCCTTGCGAAAGCGCACAAGCTCAACCAAAAAAAGACTGTACTCACAATTCATCAGTAAAACAAAAGGTAAAGGTCCCAATCCCGTAATCGAGTAATTTCACGCCAATGCTCTAATTTTTCTTTCGGGGTTGCGCTGAATCATGAACTCGGTAAAAGTCTCGGGATGCGTGAAGACTGGATTCAATCAATACTCGACGAGGCCAAAAGCCGTGGACTGGAACGAACGGCGCGCGCCTATCCCGATGCCGGCGGAAAGCTGATCATCGACGGGCGCGAGGTACTCAATTTTTCGAGCAACGACTATCTCGACCTTGCACATCACCCCCACGTGATCGAACGTGCCCGCGAAGCGCTGGAGCAGTACGGCGTCGGCGCAGGTTCATCGAGGCTGGTAACCGGAACGCTGCCGATCCATGAGGAGCTGGAGGCGCGGCTGGCGCGGGAGAAGGGATTTCCTTCGGCGCTCGTTTTTGGAACGGGCTATATGACCAACGCCGGAGTTATTCCGGTGCTCGCCGGGCGGGGCGACCTTATTTTTGCCGACAAGCTGGTGCACGCCAGTATGATTGATGCGTGTCGGCTGAGCGAGGCCAAGCTCGTTCGCTTTGCGCATAATGACGCTGCGGCACTGGAAGCGCGGCTGGAGCAGTATGCCGGCGCCGAAGGTCGCAAGCTGATCATTACCGAATCGGTTTTCAGCATGGACGGCGATCTTGCTCCGCTGAAGGAAATTGCCGCGCTGGCCGATCGCTACGACGCCATGCTGATGATCGATGAGGCGCACAGCACCGGCACCTTCGGCCCGAACGGTGCGGGCCTGATCCGCGAATATGGATTGGAGACGTCGGTGACCGTTTCAATGGGTACGCTGAGCAAGGCGCTGGCGGGTTTTGGCGGATTTGCCGCCTGTTCCGAAAACCTGCGCAGCCTGCTTGTACATTCTGCCCGGGCGTTCATTTACACCACGGCTCCGCCGCCCGCCGTTGTCGGGGCCGCGCTGGGCGCACTGGATGTTTTGGACGCTTCGCCCAACCTCGGTAATATTCTCCAAGCCAACGCCGACTATTTCCGTTCATTGCTCCACGACGCCGAACTCGATACGCTCCAGAGCCGAAGCCAGATCATCCCGATCGTGATCGGCGACAATGAAAAGGCCGTCGCCATTTCGCAGAAGCTGCGCGAGCGGGGCATCATTGCCGCCGCCATTCGCCCTCCGACGGTCCCTGCGGGTTCTGCGCGCCTGCGCATTTCCATCACGCTGGCGCATCATGTCGACGATCTTGAACGCGCCGCAAAATCGATTATCTCGGCAGTCAGAAATTAACCATGAATTCGGCACTGATCATATCCGGCTGGGCGCATGGAATTGAAGCGATCAAGCCGCTGGGCGATGCCCTTGCCGAGTGCTTCGAAGTTAAACTATTGACCGGCGCGCAGGTGCTGCGTGAGCGTGCAATTCCCTATGCTGATTTTATCGTTACTGGTTCCATGGGCGGCATTCTGGCGATGGAACTGCTGCCGACCGCCTGCAAGAAACTCGTTCTGCTCTCCTCGACCGCCCGCTTCTGCGCAGCGGAGGATTATCCGCACGGAACGCCGGATCGGATTCTGCGACGCATGATCGCTCAGCTCAAGCGCGACCCCGCCGCCGTACTCAACGAGTTTTTTAAGAACGTCCATTATCCGCAGCGAGAGAGCAGGAAAAGCATTCAATTGCGGAATGCAGAAACGATAACGGAACAATCATTCCAGGATTTGGTAGACGGGCTGGAATATCTATTAACTTCCGACGTTCGCGAAAAGGTTGCAGCGATCACGATTCCCATCCTGCTGATACACGGGCGCGAAGATCGGATTATTCCCTGCGGAGCTGCGGAGTGGCTGCATGAACATCTGCCGGACAGTCGGCTCCAACTCATCGACGGCGGCGGCCACGCACTGGCGGCACATCATTTTTCAACCGTCGTCGCTCAAATCCGTGCGTTTCTACATCAGCACGATGCATGAGCAGATGCTCGCTCAATCCTCATTTTCTGAGACCGCGCTGTCGTCACCCCATCCTTTTGAGCTGCGGGCTTTGACGCGGATATATTTCTGGAAAAACATGGAGTTGGGGATGTTCACATGGTTTTTATCGGCATCGAGCAGAACCGTGTAGAACGTATTGATTGCCATAACCTGCCCGCGAACTGGATCCGGAGAAACTTCAATTTCATCATCGATTTTGAACGGCGACGTAAAATAGAGAATGATGCCGGCCAGAATATTACCGACTAAGCTCCAAACCGCAAAAAAGGCAATCGCAACCACCGCCAGTACGCTGGAAACCGCTACCCAGACATTTTTCAGAGTCAGGCCCCAAATGAAAATCAGACCGCCAACCGCCGTCAGAATCGCAGCCAGTAACAGCAGCCGACGCATGGCAAAATAGCGCGACCGGCGGATGCCGAGTTTTTCCTGCGTTTTCCGGGCGGAGCGCGCCAGCAGATGAAAGAGGAGATAAACCACGACAAGGAAGATTCCGGAATAAACCAACTGCATGACAACGTCGCTAGTCATCGTTCACCTCGGTTAATTGCCGATCGCGCTCCTTAAGGCTGTAAAACCGCGTGATCAATGTTTTTCCTGCGCAATGACCTAAATATCCAAAAGAGAAGCGCCGTCTGTTCCGCGGAATCCGCTTCCTGTAGAAGGAGTTAACGATGGCGTTGTGGTGGTGCGGGGCGTCGTACTCCGGATTGGCGAAACGCTCGACGGAGCAGAAGAACTTCCCGACGAGGTCGACCAAGCAGATGATGATGACGGCGAAAGCCCCGGCGTTGTAGTGCGGGTTGCACCCGGAGCGCCCGCCGTGGTTCCGGACATCGGGCTTCCCAGTGAATTCAGGGAACCTAATGCAGACGGGGACGCTGGTTGCGGTTGCGAAAACGAAGAATATCCGGACGAATAGGCAGAACCACTAGAAGCACCAGAAGAGTAAGGGGATAAACCGTAGGCAGAGGAAGGACTGCGCTCTGTGCTGCGGGTGCGCTGAGCATCCATCAGTCGCTGCCAGTTATCATCCAGCTTTTGCCGCCGCAGGTCCGCCGCGGTCATATCAGAATCCGACGTTTCGCCGAACAGGCCGTATTCTTCTTCGGTCTCTTCAAAGCCTGTTGCCCGACGAACGGGTGCACCCGATGGCCGACGAACCATTCCGGAGCCCGCAGCCAGACTTTCGTTGGAACTCGCTTTAAACCCCGGGTCTCGTCCCAAAGGGTCTTCGTCCGGATCATCCGGCAGCTCCAGATTTAACTGAACGACCTCCTGCTGCTCAAAAAGATATTTACGCTCAATCCGCAGTTTTCGCTCTTCGCGTGTTTCCGCCGACACCGTGGTGCACATCAAAGGAGCAACGAGGCCAACAACCCATAAAATCCGTATAATTCCGTTCATGCGTGACAGACTACGACTGCACTCCACTTTCCGTCAACGATCAAATGAACAGAATATGCCCAAACGCTTTTCGGCTACACAGAATAAATAACAGAAACAAAGATTAGGAAAATACAGATCAGCTGATGCTGTAATCAGGGTTCGGAGGCGGTGTTCACCGCGTAAAGATAACGCTTAATTTTCTGCGTGGCGGTTTTTTCAAACTCCTCAAAGCGGACCTCAATGCGGCGCGGGCGTTTATAATCAGAAAGATGTGCCATCTGCGCACGCACATCGTCGCGCACGATCTTCTCAATCTCCGCCTCGGAGAAGCAGCGACCCTCGGCATTTTCCAGCTCGTCGAAAACCTGCTGGTCCGGAACGACAATCATCCCCACCCGCTCGCCGGGATCGTCTCCGGAATCGCAGTAGCCCAGCACCAGACATTCAAGCACATAGCGGCTCTGCATCGCCTGCTGCTCCACCTCTTCCGGATAAATATTTTTCCCCTCGCGGTTCACGATCAGACTTTTTTTGCGGCCTTTAATCACCAGATAACCCGCATCGTCGAAGCGGCCGAGGTCGCCGGTATAATACCAGCCGTCGATCAGCACTTGGGCGGTTTCTTCGGCGTGATTATAGTAGCCCTGCATCACATTATCGCCGCGCACCACAATCTCGCCCACGCCGTCGGCATTGGGTTCGTGTATCCTGATTTCGATTCCGCTCAGCGGCGGGCCGACGGCCCCGATACGCGGGGCCTCCGGCGGATTAACGCAGAGCACTGGAGCGGTTTCTGTTATCCCGTAGCCCTCCAGCACCGGAATACCCAACTTGGTCCAGGTTTGAAGCGTTACGGGGCGAATCGGTGCTCCGCCGGACACCACCAGCCGAAGCGCCCCGCCCATTCCGGCGGACACTTTGTATCCGATCACTTTAGCCAGCCCCAATCGAAACATCCAGCGTCCCGCAAAATTCTCCTGCACGCCGTCCATCACGCGCGCCAGCATTTTTTCGAGCAGTAGAGGCACCGTCAGCAAAACCGTCGGCGAACAATCCGCCATGTTCGCTTTAATGGAGCGAAGGTTTTCAACAATACTCACTTCACAGCAGACATACAGCGGAACCAGCAGATTGCAGGTGAAAGCAAACGCGTGATGCAGCGGGAGAGCCAGCATAAAATTATCGGTCGAGCGCACGTGAATGGCCTGAACAATACTGGACACATTGGCCAAAAAATTTCCATGTGTGAGCACCGCCCCCTTTTGCCGACCGGTTGTGCCGGAGGTATAAATCAGCGAGGCCGGAGACGAGGCGCTCGGGCCGTCGCAGTCAAACGCCCGACCGGGCTGCATTGCGGCCGACGAGACTGTTTCCCAGAGCGTTTTGTAAGCAAAACACGAAATTCGCTCGATCTCCGGCGAAGCACCGCCCCTCAACACTACGGCTGATTTTAAGGAAGAGGTTCGCGTAGAAATATCGTCGATCACCGGGAGCTTGTTGACGGCACAAAAAACGATCGAGACTCCGGCATCGTGAAAGATATGCGCCAGCTCCTGTTCCCGAAGCTTCGCATCGACCGGAACGGCAATAGCACCGAGCGCAACGATCCCATAGTAGATTTCGAACCACTCGGGAGCATTCTCCAGACAAAGCGCCACGCGGTCGCCCGCACCGACGCCCAGTTGAGCCAGCATTTGAGAAACGTGCCATGCGCGCTCCCGCAGCGTTTTATAGGTCGTGGTTTTCCAGTGTCCGAGCTGTTTAAAGCGCAACGCAATCCGCTCCGGATGTTCTTCGGCGGCCCGGTTTAAACAATCTCGAATGGTCATCCTCATTTTTCCGATGTGATGGCGTTCACTGCCGTCCTCATGCAAGCTTCACGTTCACCGGCGTGGCATTCATGAGATTTTCGGAAACCGGGCAGCGGCGGTCCACCTCGTGAATAAAGGCTTCCTTTTCTTCCGCGCTCAGGTTCGCATCCACATCGACACTGACCGTGATGCCTTCAAACCCGACGCGACCGTCGATCGGCTTGCCCAGCAGTCCATCGGTATCGAGCGGGCCCTCGACCTTAATTCGCATGCCGCGCAGTTCAATTCGTTTCTGCATAGCAACAATCCGGCCGATCGAACCGATACAGCCCGCCAGCGAAGCAAAGAGCAGTTCCAACGGAGTCGGCCCGGTATCGTTACCGCCCGCATTGGTCGGCTGGTCAATTATTATTCGATGTCCGCGAATGTCGGATTCGATCACAAATTTTTCGTTCAGCGTCGATTCAACAACCACCGTTTTTTTTGCCATGACACCTCCCTTTCAAGGAAATTGCATATTTTGCGGTTCTGCAACTTCCAGTTATCCGTTAAAAATTAATCGTTATCCGTGGAATTCACTACATTTCGAGCGCTTAGCTCTGAACTACCGACTCGCATCTTTATCTTCCGACAACGCCGACCGTTCTTCCAGCACATAACCCACTCCACGTTCGGTATGAATCAGCGGAATTCCAAACGGTTTATCCACCTTAGTGCGCAGGTGGTGCATACGAACCTCAACTATATTGGTGTCCGGTTCAAAATTCAGATCCCAGATCTTTTTCATAATTTCCGTTTTGGAGAGCACCTGACCTTTGTTGTGCGCCATATAATGGAGCAGCTTAAACTCCAGCGGCTGGAGGAAAATCTCGACCGAACCGCGATACGCCTTTTGCCGCACCAGATCGAGCCGCAAATCCGCAACGCGCAGTTCGGTTCCTGAAGTTTCTTCTAGGCGATTGCGCCGCATGAGTGCCTCGCAACGAGCCAACAGCTCCGCGAAGGAAAACGGTTTGGTTAAATAGTCATCCGCCCCTACCTGCAGCCCCTTAACGCGGTCATCGACCAGTGATTTTGCGCTCAGAAAAAGAATCGGCGTACGCTCATCCGTTTTCCGCAGTTGCTCAACCAGATCAAATCCGCTCATACCGGGGAGCCCGACATCGCAGATAACCAACCCATATTCAGAATCGTTGATGCAGCAGATGGCCTCTTCCGCCGACGTGGCGAGATCCACCGCATAGCCTTCAGCACGCAACCCGCCGGTAACATAAGTCGCCATGGCTGAATTATCTTCTATGAGCAATACGTGCGCACCCATTGTTGTATCGACCTTTCTTCTCAGAATCTCGACTTTTGTAAGCTACTACGATCGAGCGCGGAATCCAGCAGAAATAGGATTTAAAACAACCGATACTTCCGAGCTATTCCCCGACCAGATCATAGCCTTCCACATCAACGACTTCGATAGCAACAAATGTGCCAACCAACAGTTCATCGTCCACAAAAACATTGCAGTCAATCTCCGGCGCATCCCAGACTGAGCGGGCTACACCGGGCGCATCTACCAACACACGAAGCTTTTCGCCAATGCGCATTTCATTGTTTTCCTCGGCCAGCTCGGAGAGTCGGCGCATCAGCGTATCCCAGCGGGCATGACGGGTATCGTCGTCGACCATGCCCACTTCGATGTCGTACGCGCGGGTATCCTCTTCTCGGGAATATTCAAACACACCGACACGCTCAAAACGGAACTCTTCGCAAAATTCGATCAACTCCTTAAAATCCGCATCGGTTTCGCCGGGGAAGCCGACGATAAAGGCAGTACGAATGCCGAGGCCGGGAATCTTTTCGCGCATTTGGCGGATAAGGTTACGAATGTAAGCGCCGTCGGTTTCGCGTTGCATTGCTGAGAGCATGTTGTCGGAAATATGTTGCAGCGGAATATCGACATAAGGCACAACCTTTTTGCTCGCAGCAATCGTTTCCATCAGCTCGATGCTCCAGTGCGCCGGGTGGGTGTAGAGCAGGCGGATCCAGAAGTCGCCTTCGATGGCTTCCAGTTCGCGCAGCAGCGTGGTTAGACTTTCGCCGCGTGAAGAATCGACTCCGCTGCGCGGCGTGGCGCTTTTCCCTTCCCATTTGTCCATACCGTAATAGGTCGTGTCCTGCGAAATCAGGTTGATCTCCTTACAGCCCTGCTCCACGAGGCTCGTTACTTCACAGACAATATCAGCCTGAGCGCGGCTGCGGTGACGTCCGCGAATCTTTGGAATCACACAAAAGGAACAGGGATGATTGCAACCCTCCGCGATTTTTACGTATGCGCTGTGCGCATCGGTCAGGCGCAGCCGGGGCGTTTCATGGCTCGGAATATATGTTGACGCAGAGGAAACGTAGGAGACGCCCTTTGCACAATCCTTTGTCATCAGCTCCTGAATAATGCAGGCCACGCTCTCGACCTGATCGAGGCCAATATACGCGTCCACCTCCGGCAGCTGCTCCGGAAGGCGCTCGGCATAGCGCTGGGCCAAACAGCCCGCCACGATAATTTTTTGGCGGCGGCGCCCATGCTTGCGGCGCTCCTTAATCAACTCCTCAATCGTGCCGATGCTCTCCGCCTTGGCATCGTCGACGAAGCAGCAGGTATTCACAATCAACACATCGGCATCCGCCGCATCGGCGGTAATCGCCATACCCGCTTCACCCAGACTGCCCATCATCACTTCAGCATCCACCAGATTTTTTGCGCAGCCCAGCGACACCATCCCGACTTTAAGTTCTCTGCTCATACCTCTCCTCTGAAAATCAGCGCACACCTTAGCCATCCCGCGCTTCCGATGCACGGGGAAAGCACTCTTATCGTTTACGCGAGAACGCGGTCTGTGTTTACGCTTCTGGATTCATTACGCGACCGATGAAGAGGATTGTGCCGGTCGTATTTTCCCGGATGCAGAAGAGAAACGGTCGGTCGGCGGTAAACTGCCTGGGCGGTGCAGGCACAGAACGAAGCTTCATGACAACGGCGGTTGCGGCCGCGGCTTCGGTCCCCTCTTCGTTGACCTCAACGAAAGCCTTGTGGAGCACTGCGCTGATGAAGAGCTCGCGCGTGCCGTCCATGCCGGAAAAGTCCGCTGCACCTGAAAAGGCATCCTTCATACCCATCTGCTGCAAGGTGCCGCCAAGGTCAAACGACGATTCGAGCTTAAACTTCGGCAGGTTGACGACCAGTTCCTGCTTGCGGAACGGCAACCCGGAAAGGGTGTCCGGGGAAAGCTTTTGTTCGAGTGAACCCAGCGTGTTGCCGTTCGAAGGCAGGAGAATCAGCATGGAAAGATCACCGCCGTCGTAGGCAAGTTCCAGCGCCTCGAAATCATCCGTTTCGGCAAAACCAAAATCGGCCTTTTGCGACATCATCGGCACTTGGACGCTTTTCTCTTCGGTCAGATGAAACGGGGCGTCATGCGTGGCTTCAGCATCAAACGGGCTGGCCCAGTCGCCCTTGAAATAGATGGCGTTGACGAGGACGAGACGGGTGAGCGAATCAAGCACGCCTTCTCCGATCAGATTCTTGATCTTGTCCTTGGTTTGATCTTCAACCCAAGTGTTGATCTGCTGACGGGTAGCTTCCGTGTTCGCGAAATCAACAGGCCGTACTTCGCTGCCATACTGCTTTTTTGTGAGTTCAAGAAATTCATCGCGGAAGGAATAATCCTTCTGTGGCCAGAGGGCGTTGGCGACGGACAGCTGGACGCCGCCCTTTTTCTCGATGTCGGCCAGCGTATTGCGCAGGTGGGGAAAAGCGGGATGGGTGGCGTCGGGGCCGCCGAAATGAAGGACGTTGTTCATTTGCGTGGCGGTTTCGCCGCGCGCCCCGCCGTAGGTCATGGCGAGCGCGGACGAGATGGAATAGGGCGAAAAGAAAAGGTTGCCGGCATTTTGCGCCGCAAGCTTTTGGTAGAGATCGAAGGCCAGCCTATTCACGGATTCGGAAGGAGCGAAGGCTTCGGCGGTGGGTTCTTCTTCAGCGATCGGCGGGCCGTTGATCCACTCGAGATCGTTGATGACTAAGGTCGTTTTTGAGCCCGTTTTTTGATCGGTCAGCTCCAGATCCTTTGCGATCCACATCTCTTCCATTTTTTTGATGCTGACAATTTTGAGTCGGCTGAGCTCTTTCCCTTTGGAATCGAGGGTGCGGGCTTCCAGGAGCATGCCCATCTCCTTTTCAATCCATAGCCGCATGGTGTTTTTAGAGTCGGGTACGGGCACTTCAACCACGTAGCAGTCGCGCTGAATCTTTGTTTCTTCGCCGGTCAGTTTGGCGTTGGGCCACCAGAGAACGGAAAAGCTGAGATCGGCCCAACTGATCCCGGTATTCAAAACGGTGTCGGTCGGCTTGTTTTTTGAATTGGAGAAGGCGTAGCTGGGCTTTTCATTATTCCAAGTGATGGTGAGCTGCTCATAGTCTTTGCTGCCGGGCTCTCCGAGGCGGTATACGGCGGTCGGTGCAGCGGCGCCCCAGTCGAGTTCCATCACCGTTGGAATGTTGGCGCTGGTAAATCCGTTTTTGGCTTTCACCTTCAGCGAGCCGGTCAGTTTGAGCGGTTCGTTGGGGAGATTTTCGCGGACAAAGCGGAGGATCTCATCGCCGGTCGGGGTTTGGGCATGAGCGCTGATAACAGCGGCAAAAATTACAATGAGCGACAGCCATTTTTTCATTTCTAGCAACTCCTTCTCTGTCGGGATTCGACAAAATGATTTTGGACAAAATAATTCAAAAAGCACCTGCGGGAAATCATTCTGTCCCAAATTATTTTGTCGAAGTTTCGGACAGCTTCAGCGCATAGCGCAACGCCTGATCCACATTCTTAACGGTTTTAAATGACAACGTCGCCTTTATTTCGTTCGGAATTTCCTCCAGATCGACCTTGTTTTTTTCAGGCAGCAGAATGTGTTTGATTCCGGCACGTGCGGCGGCGAGCACTTTTTCTTTGACGCCGCCCACGGGCATCACGCGGCCGCGCAGGGAAATTTCGCCGGTCATGGCCAGATCGGGGCGAATGGGTTTGTTGATCAGCATCGAGAGCATCGCCAGCGAAATCGCGACACCAGCGGACGGACCGTCTTTGGGCGTAGCGCCGGCGGGCACGTGGAGATGAATATCGCTCTTAGCGATCAGCTCTTCGTCGAGCTTAAAGGTCGCGGCGTTGGCGCGCAGGTAGCTGAGCGCGGCGCGGGCCGATTCCTTCATGACAGTACCGAGCGAGCCGGTAAGAATGAGTTCACCTTTGCCGGACATGCGAGTGGCCTCGATGAAGAGAATGTCGCCGCCGACGGGCGTCCACGCGAGGCCGGACACGACACCGGGCAACGCTTTGTTTTCGGCAACGTCTCGATCCACTTTGACCGGACCGAGAAAGCTCTTGAGCTTACGCGCTGTAATTTCTGTCGGGCGGGTTTTCCCTTCGGCCACGCCGCGCGCGACCTTGCGACATACGGCAGCGATTCGACGTTCGAGGTTACGAACCCCGGCCTCGGCGGTATATCCGGAAATGATGCCTTCAAGTGCTTCCGGCTCAAATTTAATCTGTGTCCGCTTTAGACCGTGCTCCTTGATCGCCTTGGGAACGAGGTGGCGCTGAGCGATCTTCTTTTTCTCTTCCAGTGTATAGCCGGGAATACGGATGACTTCCATACGATCGCGCAGCGGACCCGGAATGGTGTCGAGCTGGTTGGCGGTAGTGATGAAAAGTACCTTCGAGAGGTCAAACGAGACGTCAAGATAGCGGTCGCTAAATGCGCAGTTTTGTTCGGGATCGAGCACTTCCAGCAGCGCAGAGGCAGGATCACCCCGAAAATCGGTGCCGACCTTATCGATCTCATCGAGCATGAATACGGGGTTGTTGGTTCCGCACCGTCGCAGATTTTCAATGATGCGGCCGGGCATGGAGCCGATGTAGGTGCGGCGATGTCCGCGGATTTCGGATTCGTCGTGCATGCCGCCGAGCGATATCCGGACGAATTCGCGTCCTAATGCGTGCGCAACGGATCGTCCGAGCGAGGTTTTACCGACGCCAGGCGGTCCTGCAAGACAGAGGATCGGGCCCTTCATATCCTTCTTGAGTTTAAGGACGGAGAGATATTCAAGGATGCGTTCCTTCACCTTTTCGAGCCCTTGGTGATCCTTATCGAGGATCTTTTGTGCGGCGATGATGTCGATATCGTCTTCGGTGCTCTTACTCCACGGCAGCTCCGCGATGGTGTCGAGATAGGTGCGGATAACGCCGTGCTCGGGCGACGCAGAGGGAATCGCTTTTAGGCGCTGGAGTTCGCGGTCGGCTGCGGCGGCCGCTTCTTTCGGCAGTTTGGCCTCGCTGAGTTTTTGCTCCAACTCCTGAATCTCAGCGGTCTGCTGATCGTTTTCGCCGAGTTCTTTCTGAATGGTTTTGAGCTGCTCGCGCAGAAAGATTTCGCGCTGAGTTTTGGAGAAGGTTTCGTGCACCTTGCTCTGGATTTTGTTACCGAGTTTCAGCACCTCCTGCTCGCGGTTCAGGTGTTCCATCAGGCGCTCAAGACGCACCGCAACCGAGTTTTCGGACAGCAGACGCTGGCGCTCCTCGATCGAAATGGGGAGATTGGCGGTAATCAGGTCGGCGAGCTGTGCAGATGATTCCATATTAAAAACGGCAATAGCCAGTTCGTCAGGCAGATTGGGCGACATCGTCACAATCTGCTGAAACCTTTCCGAAGCGTTGCGTTCCAGTGCTTCGAGCTCAATCGATTCTTCGGCAATCTCTTCGACCATGCGGTAATGCGCGGTCGGATATTCTTCGCCGTCGAGCAGCTCTTCCAGCTCGCAGCGAGAGAGTCCTTCGACCAAAATGTGGGTTGAACCATCAGGAAAAACGAGGGTTTTGATCAGCCGGGCCACGCAGCCGACTTTATAGACGTCGTCCGCAGTGAGGTGCGCTTCGTCGAGCTCGTCTCGGCGCTGGAGCGCGGTGATGAAATGTGGTGTACGTTTAGAGAGTTCCCTGACCAGTTTTTTGGATTCGTCGGACGTAATCACCAGCGGGGCGACCATGTGAGGAAAAAGGACAAAGTTATTGAGCGGCATAACCGGAAGAATATCCGGCACGCTCTTCGTCTCAGGTACGACTTCCATTTCATCGACGTTGTTGTTTTCTTCTTGTGCACTCATTTGAAAAGAGGGGCTTCTCCGTGTTGTTAAATAAATTGGTTTTTATCGTCCCCTATCCAAACGATAAACCGTGCCGTCGGCAATCGAATAATCGTGATTAAATCGCCGCAATGTTCACCAGCCGCGCTACTCTTGTGAACGGCTTCCCTACCATGGCGTTAAATCCCGCAGAAGGCCAGCCATGGAAACAGCGCGGATTCCCTCGGCAAGAGGGAACGTATGATCCCCCGCATGGATGACATCCAATTGGGTTAGTTTCAGATCGTTCAAGGCATGTCGCATGGATGGTGTGACTCGGGGCGCAGACGTGCGCTTGATCTCAAAGCCATGCCGTTTGCGCCCGCGGACGATCAGAAGGTCGAGTTCCGCACCGGCATGGGTTGCCCAGAAATAGCATTCCTCGGGGCGCGCACCCATGTGCCGGATCACCTGATCCATGATGAACCCCTCCCACGAGGCTCCGCATTTGGGATGCGCCTCCAGATCGGCAGGTTCCGGCAGATTGAGAAGCGCATGGAAGATTCCACTGTCCGAAATATAGACCTTGGGGGACTTGACCTGTCGCTTGGATATATTCTCATGCCACGGCAGCAATTGCCGCACAACCAATGCGGAGGTAAGCTGGTCCAGATAGTTCCTGACGGTTGTATCCGCCACTCCGAACGACCGCGCCAGATCGGAGGAGTTCCACGTCTGGCCGTGGTAATGGGCCAGCATGGTCCAAAACCGGCGCATTGTTGCTGCGCCCACACCGATCCCCAATTGCGGAAGATCCTTTTCCAGGAATGTGCGAATATATCCTGTTCTGTTTTCAAAGCTTTCCTTTTGCGACCGGGCCAAAAACGAACGCGGAAGGCCGCCGCGAAACCAAAGTCTGTCCGCGTTTTCGATGCCAACCTCCTCCAGGGAAAAACCGCCAAGCTCGTGGTAATAGATCCGACCGGCCAAGGTTTCCGAACTCTGTCGCAGCAGCTCCGGCGAAGCGCTTCCAATAATCACGAACCGGGCCGGGCTGGGCGTTCGGTCCGCCAGCACCCGCAAAACAGGAAAGAGGTCCGGATGGCGCTGAACCTCATCAATGACCACGATGCCGGACAGGTTTTTAAGCGCCAGCATTGGTTCCGCCAACCGGGCCAGATCATCCGGATTCTCCAGATCAAAAACGTGGAACGGCTGCCCGGCGGTTTTCAGGTATTCATTTACCAGAGTGGATTTCCCAACCTGCCGGGCACCGATGATACCGACCACCCGGTGCCGTTCCAACAGTCCGGCCAGCATCTCCAGCTCTTTTTTTCGTTCAATCATGCACCTCTATTACCTTGAAAATCCGGTCTTGTAAACCGGATTTTCAAGGTAATTAACAAAACAGCGCAATGAGATGTTCAAATAATGCATATATAAATGGATTCTATGCCTCTTTTGCACTGTAAAAACAGGCAGTGTATTTGCTGAAAAAGTTCTATCGATCCATGCACATAGCGCTCTTGAGCCCTGCTCGCAAAAGGAATCAGAGATTTCAGCACCCAAACCTAAATACATTTAGATAATATAGAATAAAACTGTTAAATTAAGGTTTATATAAGGCAATTTCCGGTAATACGAAAAGAAGAGTTGAAACCCTCACGGATAAATGCCATCCCTACCTGCTTGTGTAACAGAGGATTGAGTTTAATGTGCAGACAATTTTTGACGGTTTTAACGATTTTGGCGGCAGGAGCTTTTGCGGCTTCGGCGGCGACGTTGGAGCATCGGTATAGCTTTACCACAGATGCTTCAGATACCATCAGCGATGCGGACGGGGTGCTTTTAGGCGGTGCAACGGTGGCCGAGGGAGCTGTTGAGTTCGATGGGAGCGGAGCTTATGTTGAGCTGCCGACCGGATTGATGACGAATTACCACTCCATGACGATCGAGTGCTGGGAAACGGATTACGGCAGCTCCACCTGGGCGCGTCTTTTTGATTTCGGCTCCAGTCAGAATGTTTACCTTTTCATGACGCCGAACTCAGGGTCGAGCGATCTTCGCGCGGCCATCAAAAACGGCGGAGGTGAGCAGGTTGTGTCAACAACTCGACTGGCGACGGGTGAGCAAAAACACATTGTCTGGAGTTATGACCATGACAGCACTACGGCCCGATTGTATGTGGACGGCGTGCTGGCGGCCAGCAATACGGGCATAACGATTTCTCCGGCGGATTTGGGAAATACGACACAGAACTACATAGGCAAATCACAGTGGCCCGATCCGCTTTTTTATGGAAATATCAACGAGTTTCGTATTTATGACGGTGCGTTGAGTGCGGAGGAGGTGTCGAATAGTTATGGCGCAGGCCCGGACGTGGTGCCGTTTTTCGAGGTTGCCATTACGCGACAGCCGGAAGATCTCTCCGTGGTTGAGGGTGCGTCGGCCCGATTTAAAATCGGGTATGACGGGGCCGAACCGGTGCGTGTTCAGTGGTACCGTGACAACGTTCCTTTGGACGGCGAAACCAATGCAGTCTATGAACTTGAATCGGTGAGTTTGAGCGACAACGGCGCACTCTTTTATGCCGAGGTGATGAATGAATATGAAGGAAGTCCTTATATAGATACGAGCAGTAGTGCAACGCTGACGGTGTGTGTCGACACGGTTGCACCGACATTGGAACGCGTCGCCAGTCTTTATCCCACAGGAGTATGGGTTCGTTTCAGCGAGGCGGTTAACGAAGAAAGTGCCGAAACGGCGTCGAATTACACGATTACCTATGCCGGCGGATCGTTGGCTGTACAGAGCGCAAGATTGTTGAGCGATGGAATGAGTGTGGAGCTTCAAACGGCAGAGCAGACACTGTATGCATCCTACACGCTGCATGTTTCCAATGTGCAGGATTTGGCCAATACACCGAATGTGATTGCGACCGATTCCCAGCTCACGTTTGTTGCCTCGGAATATATCGCAGAAGATATCGGCGGGGCTTCCGGCGCAGCAGTCTGGCAGTCGGGTGGCGGCGATCTGTCGGTATCCGGCAGCGGATTGGGCGACACGGCGGATCAGATAGGATTCGGCTATAAAACCTACACCGGCGACTTTGATGTGCAGGTGCGGATCGAGAGCATGGAATTTTCCGATGTCTGGGCACAGTGCGGTCTGATGGCGCGGAATGGGTTGGAGGCCGATGCGGCGTTTGCAGCGGTTTTTGCCACGTCCGGTCCGGCGGGATGTCAGGTTGCGGCGCGTACGACTGCAGGAGACAGTACGCTTAAGGATGGATTTTTCCCGACGATTTTCCCGAATATGTGGTTACGGCTGCGCCGAACGGGAGACCTTTTTGAAGGGTTTGCAGGCACTGATGGAGAGACTTGGGAGCGGTTGGGTGCGGTAACAGTTACGATGCCGCCGAGCGTTGACGTCGGCTTTTTTGCCGGGGCCGGTGAGACTTCGGCCACCTGTACGGCGGCGCTGCGCGATGCTGCTGCGGGCGGCGGAACGATTGTTTCTCAGATTGACCTTCCCTTCGAACCGTTGGGTCCGAGTTCGCGCCGCGGTGCTATGGTGATCAGCGAAATTATGCTGGATACGCCTTCGGAATGGGGCGGCATCAACAGCCTTGAATTTATTGAACTCTACAACTCCGGACTGATTACAGAAGATCTGACCGGACATCGCTTCTCCGAGGAGATCGACTACACCTTCCCGTCCGGCACCACGCTGGCACCGGGCGAGTTTCTGGTGATTGCGAAAGATCCGGCGGCGGTGCGGGAATTTTACGGCGTTGATTGCCTGGGCCCCTACGACGGCAAGCTGGCTAACTCGGGAGGAACATTGCGGTTCTGCAATGAAGTGAACGGGATTCTGCAGGAGGTGGAATACGAAAACCGCGCTCCATGGCCCGTCGCGGCCTTCGGCACCGGCCATTCGCTCGTGTTGAGCCACCCGAGTTACGGCGAAAACGATGCACGCGCCTGGTCAGCCAGCGATCGCGTCGGCGGCTCTCCCGGCACAACCGAGAGCGTTGGAGCGGAGCCGTTGCGCGGCGTGGTAATTAATGAATACCTCGCCCACACCGACCTGCCGCAGGTGGACTATATTGAACTGTTCAATACGACGGGGCAGTCAATCGACCTTTCAGGGGCGTGGCTGAGCGACGAGGCGGGAACCAATAAATATCAGATTCCCGAGAGCACGACCATTCATGCACGCAGTTTTGCAGCCTTTGACCAGAATGAACTCGGGTTTGCACTCTCGGCCGACGGCGAGCAGATTTATTTAATGAACGCCGATCAGACACGGGTGATTGACGCCGTTTCGTTCAGCGGGCAGGCGAACGGGATTTCGGAAGGTCGTTATCCCGATGGAGCCCCGGATTTCCAACCCCTTTCGACTACAACGAAGGGAACGGCCAACACAACGCCTCGACCGTCGACCGTGGTGATCAACGAAATTATGTATCATCCGATTTCAGAGTCGGACGACGATGAATATATTGAACTGTATAACCGCAGCGCGGTGCCTATTGATGTCTCGGACTGGAGGCTGCAGGGCGGCATTTCATATCAGTTCCCGGACGGAACACAAATTCCCGCCAACGGGTATATTGTCGTAGCAAAGAATGTAACGAACCTGGTGGCGAACTATCCGCAGCTGAACGCAGCGAACACCTACGGCAACTATGACGGAACGCTGGGCAACGGCGGCGACACGGTTCAGCTGTCGATGCCGGAGGATCTGGTGGCCACCAATCTGGTCGGCTTGGTCACCACCAATTATTTCTACATTACCGTGGACGAGGTGACCTATCTTGACGGCGGGCGCTGGGGCGAATGGAGCGACGGCGGAGGCAGCTCGCTGGAACTGGTGGATGCGGATGCCGACAATCGGCTTTCTGCAAACTGGGCGGACAGTGACGAATCCGAGAAGGCTCCGTGGACAACGATTGATGTGACAGCCCCTTTGGTTAACGGAGGGATGGTCGCTGCAGACTATATTGAACTTTATCTGCAAGGACCCGGTGAGGTGCTGCTGGATGAGGTCGGTTTTCTGCATTCAGTGCAGAATGAATTATTTTCCTATGGCGATTTTTCGACGGGCTCTGAGGGGTGGACGTTTGAGGGCGTCGTGCGTCATTCGTTTGTAGAAACCGGTGTCGGCGTGGATAATTCTCCCGCGCTGCATTTGGTTTCCGTCGACCGGGGTGACATCGGCTGTAATAATGCCTCCGCCGTGTTGGACGATGCGGCAGAGACCGGGAGCTCGAAGACCGGCCGTTTGATGGCGAAGGTCCGCTGGCTGAAAGGGTCGCGCTATTTTCTAATGCGTCTGCGAGGAAACTGGATAGAGGCCTCGGTCCCGCTGGAAGTACCAACCGATTGCGGAACTCCCGGACAGGCCAATTCACGGCGGGTTTACAATGCGGGTCCGGCGATCTATGATGTGAGTCATGCACCGATCCTTCCTGCGGCGGGTGAAACGGTGGTGGTGACCGCGCGCGTAAACGATCCGGACGGCGTTTCATCGGCAACCCTGAACTATCGGCTCGACCCGAATACCACCTACTCCTCCCGCGCAATGAACGATCATGGAACCGGCGGCGATGCCGTAGCCGGCGATGGAATCTATTCTGCGACGATTCCTGCGCAGGCGGACGAAACCTTGGTTGCTTTCTATGTGTCGGCCGCAGACAGGTTGTCGGCCACAGGCCAATTCCCTGCGAATGTTCCGACGCAGGAATGTCTGGTTCGTTGGGGCGAAGAAGAGATCAGCGGCGGCCTGGGCACGTATCGACTTTGGGTAACGCAGGCGAATCTTGATTTCTGGGGCAGCCGGGAAGAGAACGCGAATGACACCATGGATGCCACCTTTGTTTATGGAAACGACCGTGTGATTTACAACGTGGGCACCATGTACAGCGGCAGCCCGTGGCACACCGTTCAATACAATGGACCGATCGGGTCGTTAGCCTGCGACTACGAGATCAATTTCCATCCGGGTGAAAAGTTCATGGGTTCCGAACCCTTCGTGATTGCCGCAGAAGGTTCAGAGGACGTCGAGAACTTGTACGATTTCACGACGCAGGTGGATATGACCTGTACTTGGATCGGTCGGAAACTGGGCCTGCAGTACAACTATCGCCGGCATGTCAACATGTTCGTCAATGGGACGAGACGCGGAGTGGTTTATCTGGACACGCAGCAGCCCAACAGCGAGATGCTGGACCAATATTTCCCGGACGATGAAGCGGGCGAAATTCGCAAGGTCGAAGACTGGTTCGAATTCGAGATCAACAACACCTCCCAAAGATACATCATGGCTACGCTCGAACGCTTCAACGATCCCGCCGGCGGCATCGATGTCAAGCGCTACCGTTGGAACTGGCGTCCGCGGACAACCGAGAACCACGACAACTGGTATGCGTTTACCAATCTGGTGGAAACAATCAACGACACTGCCGCGGGCTATGAAAAGCGGGCGGCCAGATGGATCGATATCCGGAACTTCCTGTGGCCGGTGGCGCTGAATCACGTTGTCGGAAACTGGGACAGCTACGGCTACGAGCGCGGCAAGAATATGTACATCTACAAGCCGGACAACCAGGGTTGGCGCATGCTTCCATGGGATATCGAGTTGGCGCTCGACAACGACAGCCGGAGCCCGACCGACAGTATCTACAGTATCCACGATCCCGCGCTTAGAGCATTCATCCGCTCCTCTCCGGCCATCGAGCGGGAATACCTAATGGCGTTCCAAGAGGCGGTAGATTCGGTATTGCTTCCGGAGGTCGTCAATCCGATTCTGGATGAGCGTTATGAAAACCTGCTCGCAAACGGAATTCCGGTGGCTTCTCCTAACTCGATTGAGGTGTGGATTGCGTCGCGACGCAGTTATCTGCAAAGTGTTCTGCCGACGGCAGAATTCGCGGTCGATGCAACAGATACCCCCGTCTCCTCTAATCGTGCGGTGTTGACCGGATCGGCCCCGCTTCAAGTGGCGGAAATCTGTGTGAACGGCAGGCCGTATCCCGTTGAGTGGACAAGCACGACCTCTTGGCAGCTGACGCTTCCGCTGAATGCTGGAGCCAACACGCTGTTGATTTCAGGGCGCGACCGGTTCGGCAACGAGGTGGACGGAGCTAATTCTGTTGAGAATATCACCTTTGACGGAAGCAATCCGGATCCCGAGGGCGTGGTGGTAATCAATGAAATTCATCCTTCTCCGGAGGACCGAGCAGCGCAATTCCTGGAACTGCACAACGCGTCAACGAATCACATGTTTGATCTTTCCGGTTGGCGCATTAACGGCGTCGTTTACACCTTCCCCGAAGGTTCGCTGATCGCTCCGGGTGAATATCTCTTGCTCGTGGAAGATGAGTATCAGTTTGCAGCTCGTCGGCCGGATCTAACGATCTTTGATGCGTATGACGGATCGTTGGATCCGATCGGTGAAACACTGACGCTCTTCCGGCCCGGAGAAGCACTTGGCGAGGAAATCGTCGTGGACCGTGTCCGCTATGAAAATACTGCACCGTGGAGCAGTTTTTCCGGCGGCTACTCGCTTCAGCTGATCGATCCCTCGCTCGATAATGCGCGAGTGACTAACTGGGTGCAGGGCATCGAAGGATTCTCGACGATCCTGCAATCGGAAACGCTGGTGGACAAAGATCACATCTGGAAATTCTTCGATGGGGACGACCCCGGCGCCGATTGGAAGAACGTTGGATTCAACGACGCCGACTGGTCCAGCGGGCCTTCGCTGATTTATCAGGAGGGGTCACCGATGCCTTGGACCAAAAACACGCCCGCGCCCTACGTGAATGGCCGAATGACTTATTATTTCCGCACAACGATTAATTATGCGCCCGGCGGAGAGCTTATGGAGCTGGATCTCTCGCATGTGATTGACGACGGCATGATTCTCTACCTTAACGGAAACGAGATTTATCGGTGGGGCATGCCTGACGGTGCGGTGAATTCTTCGACAGCTGCGAATCTGACCGTCGATAATGCCGTTGAAAACGGCCCGTACGTGATCCCGTTTGATGCACTTGTCGTCGGAGAAAATGTGCTGGCGGTAGAGGTGCATCAGGTCAATTCCACCAGTTCTGATGTCGTGATGGGAATCAAGATAGATGCAGAGCTCGCATATCCTGATCCGAACGCAATCCAACGGACCACGCCCGGTGAGGCCAATGCTGTTCCCGAAAGTCTGGAGGCTATTCCTCCGATCTGGCTGAATGAACTTCAGGCCGTAAATGTTTCCGGAGCGCAGGATAATGTCGGCGATCGCGATCCGTGGGTTGAACTCTACAACGCCGGCGATTCGACGATCTCTCTCGATGGGTATTATCTGACGGATGACTACAGCAATCTGACTAACGGATGGGCATTCCCCGCCGGTTCCTCGATACCTGCCGGCGGCATGCTGGTGGTCTGGTGCGACGGGGAAACGGAGGAGTCGATTGAAAATGTTCCGCACGCGGACTTTACACTGACCGCTGCTTCTGGACAGGTCGGTCTGTATCGTTTGGTGAGTGATGAATATCAAATGGTGGATTACCTCACCTACGCCAACCTCCCCGCAAATTGGGGCTACGGCGATGTACCCGACGGTCAGCCCTTTTACCGTTTCGATCTGTTCTATCCCACGCCCGGTCTCGCCAACAACGGAGCCTCCGCGCCGATCACGGTTTCTATTAACGAGTGGATGGCCGATAACAACGGAACGCTCATGGACCCGGTGGATAGTGATTATGACGACTGGTTCGAACTCTATAATCCCGGAACGAATACGATCGATCTGGGCGGCTATTTCCTGACCGACGACCTGACCGATCCCTTCCAGTTCCAAGTACCGAACAACGGGCATTACACCATTGAACCCGGAGGCTTCCTGCTCGTCTGGGCCGATGGGGAGGACGGACAGAACTCGACCAATATCCTTGATCTGCACGCTGACTTTTCGCTCAGCCGCGACGGAGAAGCGATCGGCGTGTTTGCTGCCGATGGAACAATGATCGATTCCGTAACCTTCGGGGCGCAGGATATGGATGCAGGCGAAGGCCGCTTCTCTGACGGGGCCCCCTCCATCTTTGCCATGACACCGCCCACGCCTAGAACGGCGAACCGGATTGAACAGCAGAATTTTGCACCGATCCTCAGTCCGATTGCCGACGTCGTGCTGGTGCCGGGCCTGGCGCTGGAGTTCATTGCGAGCGCAACGGATGCCGATCTCCCCTGGCAGACGCTGAGTTACAGCCTGATCGATGCTCCGTCCGGTGCTTCCATTGAATCGTCAACCGGACAGTTCAGCTGGACGCCTTCGGCACCGACCACCAACCTGCTGGGCATTATGGTAACCGATAACGGCGTTCCGGCGCTCTCTGACACGGAATGGTTCGAGGTCAAGGTTGTACCGCTGCCGAGCGTTGGAGTCAGTTCCGTCTCCGGAACCGATTTTTCACTGAACTGGCTGTCGCAAAGCGGGCTGACCTATCGTATCTACTATAAAGAAGCGCTGACTGATCCCGAGTGGCAGGCCCTTACGCCGCCGATTGAGGGTGATGGCGAGCTGCAGATCTTTAACGGCAGCACGACCAATGCGCCCTCCGGGTTTATCGTGATCGGCGTGGAACCCTGATTCGCCGTGTTGTGTGGTTGCAGAGAAACAATATCACCCCGTTCCGGGTGATATTGCTCTGCCGTTTGAGCTGAGCGACCGGAGGGGAGGTGCCCTCAGGAATACACGAACGTGGGTAAGGCAGTAATTCTCTTTTCGTGTGGTTCGTGTATTTCGTGGTCCAAACAATATGAATTAAGTTAATTCCGTATGATCAGACCGATCAACTCACCGCAATATTCACCAACCGACCGGGGACGACGATGACCTTGCGGACGGTTTTGCCTTCTAGCCAGGACTGGATCTTTTCGGCGGCTTTGGCGGCGGCTTCGATCTCGGCGTTGGTGGCGGTGGCGGAGACGGTGATTTTGTCGCGGACCTTGCCGTTGACTTGAACCACCATTTCAATCTCGTCGCGCTTGAGGGCTTCTTCGTTCACGACGGGCCAGTCGGCTTTCATGATGCCCGCTTCGTGGCCGAGTTCGACCCACAGCTCTTCGGCGATGTGCGGCGCGAAGGGCGAAATGAGCAGGACGACGTTTTCAATGGCGTCGCGGAAAACAATCTTGGCGGATTCGGAGGAGTCGTCCGAAACCTTCAACGCATCGATGGCATTCATCAGTTCCATGATCGCGGCGATGGCGGTGTTGAAGGTGAATGCACCGTCGAGCCCGCGAGTAATCTGCTGAATGGTTTCGTTGGTCTTGCGGTAGAGGTCGCGCTCGGCAACGGCCATTCCGGCGATTACCGGCTTTTTACCTTCGACCGATTTGAGCAGGTCGAGATTGTCGGCGACGCGGCGCCAGATGCGCTTGAGGAAGCGATAAGCGCCCTCAACCCCGGCATCCTGCCACTCGGCCTCCTTTTCCGGCGGACCGATGAAGAGCGTGTAGAGGCGGACGGTGTCGGCGCCATATTTTTCGATCAGCTCGTTGGGACTGACCACGTTGCCCTTGGATTTGGACATCTTGTAGAGGTTGCCGTCGGGGCCCTTCTTGCAGATCATGCCCTGCGTAAAGAGCTGGCCGAAAGGTTCGTCAAAACCGATCAGGCCGAGATCCTTGATCACCTTGGTGAAGAAGCGGGCGTAGAGCAGATGAAGGATCGCGTGCTCGATGCCGCCGATATACTGGTTGACCGGCATCCACTTGTTGGCGATGGCGGTATTGATCGCCTGCGAGGAGTCGCGCGCACTGAGGTAGCGCAGGAAATACCAGGACGAATCGACGAAGGTGTCCATCGTATCCGACTCGCGCGTGGCCGCGCCGCCGCACCTCGGGCAGGTGCAGTTCATGAAGGTGGCAGAACCCTTGAGCGGCGATTCGCCCTCGGCCTTGAACTCGACGCCGGTCGGAAGCATGACGGGGAGGTTTTCCTCGGCTTCGGGAACCGTGCCGCACGTGGGGCAGTAAACGATTGGAATCGGCGCGCCCCAGTAGCGCTGACGCGAAATGAGCCAGTCGCGCAGGCGAAAGTTGATCTTCCCTTTTCCAAAACCCTGCTCCTCGGCATAGGCGGTCATCCGCTTGATCGCTTCGCGGTTGTCCATGCCCGTGAACGGCCCCGAATCGACGCAGGTGCCGTCCTCCGTGTAGGCGTCCTTCATTTGTTCGAGGACGAGCGAGCCTTCCGGATTCTGGATCGAAAGCTTGATCGGCAGGCTATATTTCTTGGCGAAGGCAAAGTCGCGCGTATCGTGCGCCGGGACGGCCATCACCGCGCCGGTGCCATACATCAGCACATAGTTGCCGACCCACAGCTCGATCCGTTCGCCGTTGTAGGGATTGATCAAATAACGCCCGGTAAACTTCCCGGCCTTTTCAACCTCATCGGCCTCGCGGTCGAGGTTGGTCAGCTTGGAGCTCTCCTTGACGAATTCGAGCACTTCGGCCTCTTGCGGCAGGCCTTTCACGAGATTTTTCAGCTCCGGATACTCCGGCGCAACGGCCATGTAGGTGCATCCATAAATCGTGTCGACGCGCGTGGTGTAACAGGTCACCTTGTCAATAGTGTCCGCCGCGCCATCTTCACGCGGCACAATCTTGAAATCGACCTCCGTTCCCTCGGAGCGGCCGATCCAGTTGCGCTGCATCGTCTTCACGCGCTCCGGCCAGCCGCCGAGCGTGTCGAGATCGTCGAGCAGCCGCTGGGCATAGTCGGTAATCTTGAAGAACCACTGCTCCATCGCCTTCTGATCCACCTCGGAATCGCAGCGCTCGCAGCAGCCGTCGACCACCTGCTCGTTGGCGAGCACGGTGGCGCAGGAAGGACACCAGTTCACGTTGGAGTTTTTCTTGTAGGCCAGCCCCTTCTTGTAGAACTGGAGGAAGAGCCACTGCGTCCACTTGTAGTATTCCGGCAGGCAGGAGGTGACTTCCTTCTCCCAGTCGTACATGCAGCCCCAGGCGCGCAGCTGCTCCTTCATGGTGGCAATGTTCGACAGCGTGTATTCCGCCGGCGGCGTTCCGGTCTTGATGGCGGCGTTTTCGGCAGGCAGGCCGAAGGCGTCCCAGCCCATCGGCGTCAGCACATCGAAGCCCTGCATCTTCTTGTAGCGCGCAACGGCGTCGCCGATGATATAGTTGCGGCCGTGGCCGACATGCAGCTTGCCCGACGGATACGGAAACATCATCAGGCAATAGTATGGATTTTTCGCCGCCGCCAGATCGGTCTTAAAATCGCCGTTGTCGTCCCAGAAGTTCTGCCACTTCGCTTCAATTTCGCCATAAGGATAATCGCTGTTCATTGCATTCACCGTTAATTGTTTATAGTTATTTGGACGCACCGGATTCGTTGGCTTTCTTGAGATAATTCATATAGCCGTTGGTGAGTTTCACCCCTTCCCAAACCAGTGCTTCTCCCTGTTTAAATTGTTCCTCTGTAATCAATCCTTCAGCTCCCGAAAATCCTTCATATTCGAACCCGATTAACCCATTAACGATTAACTTAAAATCCGACTGCGGTACGCAAAGGCGAGAAATATAGGGATTTGCCCCCGCTTTTCCACCTTCAAACCACAAAAAATGGCGGAGCCCACTCCGACAGCCGGGCGCGCAGTTTCCGTTTTCGTCCGTGGTAAAGAAAATAAAATCGGCCCGAAGCAATGCGCAGATCATTTCAAATGGCTGATAACGTAGTGGTAGATAATTTGCGAATGCAAATAGAGCTGAAGGCTCGGTTCAATAGCGACTGAGGGGTGGTTCATCACAACTCGGAACGATGTTCCTCCCTTTCCGCGGCCTCCCCTCGCCCAACGATTGGTTGGCCGTTGTCCTTCTCTTCAATGATATAGGATATGGTCAGGACATAATCCCCGTCTGGTGCAGGAGAGAGCACAAAAAACCAGGTTGCTGATTTGTTTGCACCCATAAGGATTTGTGTGGGATTTGCTTTCGTCAAACCTGAACTCCAGATACGACCAATATTCTCGCCCGTTTTTTCGGAAACCTGATTCATGATTTCCTGAATCGCCAAGTCTGAGTTTGATGTTTTAACCATAATGCCCGAAACGTGATTTGCTGCCTTGATCTTTTTCTGAAGGTTGGATTCGAGTATGAGCTTCGCCTGTTCACTTGCGGGATAGATCACAACCATCTTGTCTCCCGAAATCGTAAAATTTTCTGTGTCATCAAACGAGAACCGATAAACCGGCTCCTGAGCAAATGTCGAGACCGCAAGTGCAACAACAAACAGTGTAACTACTTTCTTCATTATCTTTCCCTGGCTAACTGTTATTCAAATTCCATTGACCTTCAATTCCTTTACAAAATCCTCGTAATCCAAGGAGGCCTCGTTCTTTCGCTCAGCAAACGCGGAGAGATCATTGGCATCCTCCGCCAGTTCGTCACGGATCGCATCATTGATTAATTCCGATATTGAGCGGGATGTCTCGATCGATTGAAGTCGCAGGGCTTTGTGCAAAGATGGTTCAAGGTAGACGGTTGCCCGTTTGGTTAACATGCTCATTTTTACCTCCAATTATGCGGCATAATGACGCAACAACGTCATGGAGTCAACTCGGGTTTCTACCCCGTCTTTCGCTGTTCGCGGGCTAGTATATATCCTAGAATGCAAGCTGCAAATAAACGCCTCGTTTTAGGGGCGTTTGAAAGGGAGGAAGCCGGAGAAACTAGTGAATGACCAAACTCCAGATTCACGCTTTCAGCGTGTCCCATGGTCTTTTTTTCGAACAGGCCGAAGGCTGAAGAACTACATGCCTGCCCCTTTTGCACAATTTCATTCGCTGGCCTTCATCGCATTCCAGCGCACGAGGGTGACGGGTTTATTGAACCAGATGTTGTCGGAGGGGGTGTGAACAATGAGTGCCTGCTTGTCAGAGGGATCGGCTTCAATCCATTGTTGGTCGCCGAGGTAGGCAAGTACGTGAACGCAGTCGGTGGTGACGGCGAGGTCGCCGCGCTGGAGAGGGGCTTCAATTTCGTTGATCGAGGTTGCGTCGGCCAGCGGAGCGGTCAGGTCGAGATAGCCGTTCAGCAGCGCCTGAGCAGAGGCGTCGTTCCACCAAAGGTCGATGGCGGAGCGCAATGCGCGCGGGTTGGCTTGTGTGATGCCGAGGTGAAAGTAGCTGTCGATGAGTGCACGGCGGACCAGCCCTGAGCAGTCGATACCCCGGCGATTTTCTCCGCCCCAGACATATTGGGTGCCTTCATAATCTCGCAGTTGTTTGATGTATTCGGCGCGCAGTTGAGCGGGGTTAGGCGCTTCCCCCGGAAGGAGCAGGATGATTCCAGCAAGCAGGGCCGTTGCCCAAGTGGTGTAGGCAAGCCAACGAATCCGCCACATCAAAACACCCGCGCCCAGCCAGAGTGCGGGTATTGCAGCAGCGATGTAGAGGCGGAATATTCCGAGGTTGATCGGCTGGTAGAGCACGAGCGCCAAGACGAGTGCTCCGACGAGCCAGATGATGCTGATGCGTCGGAGCGTCCAGTAATTTAGCGGCTTCATTCGATGCGCTGAATCGATTTTTCGGTTGCGGTAAGAATCTCAGTCGGCTTTACGCTTCTCAGGTCAATCAGGTCGGAAAGGATGTGCATGGCTTCCTGAAGCACGAGGTCATTGCCTTCTTCAGAATCTTCGCCGGAGGCTTTAAGCATGGCTTCCTCCTGAATCTCATCCAGCTCCTTGCTCTTTTGGGCTTCTGCCAACCGAGTTTCCAGTGAGAGGGAGACCGTTTTGGTGTCGTACCGCTCTTTTAGAAGTGCGCGGCTCTCCATCATGGCTATGAATTCCTCGTTTTGATCGAGGCGTTCGCGCGACCGCTCGACCAGTGTGGGGAGAAACTCGGCGAGGCCCTTTTGTGTGCGGTACATCGCCGGGCGAATGGTATCCCACGGCAGCGCGTGTTCAAGCGTTTCTTCGCCCAGTCCCATGACATCGAGGTAGTCGGGAATGATAATGTCCGGCGTTACCCCTTTAAGCTGTGTGGATCCGCCGTTGATGCGGTAAAAGCCGGCGGTCGTCAGTTTGATGGAGCCGCGGCGGTCGCCGAGCGACAGCAACGTCTGTACGGTGCCTTTGCCGTGCGTTTTTTCGTTGCCCACAATAATCGCGCGTTTGTAGTCCTGCAGAGCAGCCGCCAGAATTTCCGAGGCCGAGGCGCTGAGGCGGTTGACGAGGACAATCATCGGGCCGTCGTATTCGACCGTGGGGTCGGCGTCGGGGAGCACCTGAATGCCGCTGTTTTCTTTGATCTGCACGATCGGGCCGGACGGGATAAATAATCCAGCGCAGTCGATGGCTTCGACCAGTGATCCGCCGCCGTTATTGCGCAGGTCGAGGATGAGTCCGTCAATGTTTTCTTCCAGCTGTTCGTTGATAATGCGCCGCAGATCGGTCGAGGCTCTGCGCGCATCGGCGTCGTGGTTGCTGGCCGCTTCAAAGTCGGCATAGAAATCGGGCAGGTTGATAATGCCGAATTTGCGAACGGTGTTTTCGTCCTTTTTGAATTCTTTGACCTCGCCCTTGGCCGCCTGCTCTTCCAGTTTGACCTCGTCGCGCATAATATCAATCGTCTTCGTGCGCGTGCCCGAACGGTCGGAAGCGGGAATCACCACGAGGATCACCTTGGTGTTGATCTCGCCACGGATAAGGCGTACGGCTTTATAGAGCGGCCAGTGGAGAATGCTTACCGGCTCTTGGTTTTCTTCTCCGACCGCAATAATCTTGTCGCCCTCCTGAAGGCGTCCGTCGCGTTCGGCCGGGCCGCCGGGAACGAGCTGGGTGACTTCGGCCATGCCGTCTTCTGCGCGCAGCATGGCACCGATGCCGACGAGCGAGAGCGACATATTGATATCAAAATCTTCAACGCTGCTGGGCGACATATAGTCGCTGTGCGGGTCATAAACCTGGGTGAAGGAGGTGAGGTAGCTCTGAAGCAGCATCTCATCATCAAACGTGTCCATGGTCATTTTAAACTGCTTGTACCGTTCGCGGATGAACTCTTCCGGAGAGAGATTCTCTTCATCGTCCAGATCTGCCGTATCGATTTCGGCGGACTCAACGGTATTGGTGGAGGATTCTGCAACTTCCTCTTCGTCGTAGACCTGTTGTGAAACCAGCCGCGAGACATACTCATTTTTCAAGCGCTTGCGCCATAAGTCATTCCACTCGGCTTCGTCCTTGGGCCACGGTGCCTCTTCTCGGTCCCAGAGAAAAGTTTCTTCAATGCTTGTATCAAAGCCCTTTTCAAGCTGGGTTTCGATGAATGCCATTCGGTTTTCAATTCGCTTCATCAGGACATCAAATACCTTCTTAGCAAATGCTATGTCGCCTCGGCGGAGCTGGGCAGCGAGGCCGGGCGCTTTCTTCTTAAACTCGTCAATGTCGGACTGGAGAAAGTAACAGTGCGACGAATCAAGCGAATTGATAAAGAGCGAGAAGGCATCGGTTGAGATGTTCTGATCGAGCGGGAGCTGTTTCAAGTGAAGCAGCGGGAGGGAATACGCCACCGAGCGGGTAATTCTTTGGGTGTCGAGTCCGGCGTCGGTAGCATCACAGCTTCCCAGCATCGGGAGGGTAAGCAGCGACAGGGTCAGAAGAAGTGGTTTAATCCTCATAAAAAAGTTCCATTTATAATTTGGTGCATGAACATATCGTTCCTCTGCGCTCAAAACAAGCCGCTTCATTAGTAGATTCCGCGCATTATTGTATTTAACCCCGTTTTCGATCCCTGTATTTTCAGGCAATCAATTTTGATCAACCGGAGCGATACATATGACCAGCAAGTTAACGGAACGTTCAGAATGGAAAGCGCTGGAAGCCCATTATGCGCAAATGAAGGGCCAACATTTACGGGATCTCTTTGCGGATGCAGGCCGTGCGGAGCAGTTTTCCTTAAAGGCGGAAGAGCTGCTGCTCGACTATTCCAAAAATCGTATTTCTGCGGAAACGTTGAGCCTGCTCGTTAAATTGGCGGAGTCCGCTGAACTGGGAAAATGGATTGAAGCGATGTTTTCCGGCAAAAAGATTAATGCCACTGAAAACCGCGCGGTACTCCACGTAGCGCTGCGTGCGCCGAAGGATGCCGTAATTGAAGTGGACGGCGAAAATGTGGTTCCCGCTGTGCATGCGGTGCTCGATAAAATGGCCGCGTTTTCCGATAAAGTCCGCTCCGGCGACTGGAAAGGCTACACCGGGAAGCGAATCAAAAATGTCGTCAATATCGGCATCGGCGGCTCCGACCTCGGCCCGGTCATGGCCCATGAAGCGCTCAAACCCTATTCGCAGCGCGACCTGAATATCCTCTTCGTTTCCAATGTCGACGGCACACACATCGCCGAGGCGCTGCGCAATCTCCATGCCGAGGAGACGCTCTTTATTGTCGCTTCCAAAACCTTCACCACGCAGGAGACCATGACCAATGCGCACACCGCGCGGGCGTGGTGCCTCAATGCGCTGAAGGATGAAGCGGCGATCGCCAAACATTTTGTAGCGCTCTCCACCAACGCGGGGGCCGTCTCCGAATTCGGGATCGACACCGCCAACATGTTTGAGTTCTGGGACTGGGTCGGCGGGCGTTATTCGCTCACCTCCGCCATCGGTCTTCCGGTGATGATCGCGATCGGTCCGGAGAATTATCGCGAGCTGCTGGCCGGTTATCACAAAATGGATATGCATTTCCGCACGGCGCCATTTACCGAAAATATGCCGGTGATTCTGGCGCTGCTGGGCATCTGGTATAACAACTTTTTCGGCGCTCAATCGCAGGCCATTCTTCCGTACGATCAATATCTCTCCCGCTTTGCGGCCTATTTCCAGCAGGGCGATATGGAATCGAACGGGAAATATATCACCCGCTCCGGCGAAAAGGTGGAGTGGCAGACCGGGCCGATCATCTGGGGCGAGCCCGGAACCAACGGGCAGCACGCGTTCTATCAGTTGATTCACCAAGGCACCAAACTCATCCCGTGCGACTTTATCGGCTTCTGCAAATCGCACAATCCCATCGGCGACCACCATGTCAAACTGATGGCCAACTTCTTTGCGCAGACCGGGGCGCTGGCGTTCGGCAAAACGAAAGAAGAACTCAAAGCCGAAGGCGTCCCGGCGGAGCTGATCCCGCACAAAACCTTTGAAGGAAACCGGCCAACCAATACCCTTATGGCCGAAAAGCTGACACCGTCCGTGCTCGGTCAACTGGTCGCCCTCTATGAACACAAAATTTTTGTGCAGGGCATCATTTGGGAGATCTATTCCTTCGACCAGTGGGGCGTGGAACTCGGAAAAATTTTAGCCAAAGCCATTCTTCCCGAGCTGGAATCGGACACCGCGCCGGCGCACGACAGCTCCACCAACGCGCTGATCCGCTACTTCCGCGCCAATCAATAAATCCGATCAACGGTTTGTTCTGAGGTCTCGGATGAACAATAATGCTTGCTTTGAACAGGAGGAATTCATGACCTTTACCGCCATTGATTTTGAAACCGCCACCGGATCCCGAAACAGCGCCTGCGCCGTGGGGATTGTGACGGTCGAAAACGGCGTGATCGTCGACCAGTATTCCACGCTCATCCAACCGCCCGGCAACACGTACTGGCGACGGTTTACCGAGGAGATCCACGGCATTGGCTGGCGCGACACGCTGAACGCCCCGACCTTCGCCGACCTCTATCCCGAAATCAGGAAACGGTTGCAGAACCGACTGCTCGTCGCCCACAACGCGCAGTTCGATCGCGGCGTATTGCAGGCAACGATGGCCTACCACAACCTGGATTACGAAACACTGACGCTGTCCGGCTGGGCGTGCACCTGTGAAATCTACCGCGCCAAGGGCTACAAGCCCGCCAACCTCGCCGCCTGCTGCGCCCGGAACGACATCGATCTCAACCACCACGACGCCCTCTCCGACGCACTCGCCTGCGCAAAACTCTACCTGCTGCGTTCCGTCTGAACCCCATTACTCGTTCGGAATACTCATCCTTGCCCGTATAAAACAGCTTCGTCAGGCACTCCGCTCCCAGCAGGAAACGGGATTTGATGAGGTAGCGCTGATTATTTATTTCCACAAGATTCGGCATGGTTTCATTTCCCGTTTAACGAATGGATGCTCTTTTTCAGCAGGCCGGGATCGACCCGCTGCATCATCGCCTTTTGTTCGGCCAGCCATTCTTTCGTGAAGCACTTTTTCTGCAATATGTTCATTTTTTGCTCTGAAATCCACTAACTCCACTTTTTTCAAAAAACTGGAGTTAGTGGATTGTAGTTCCTTTTTCCAGTTCTAGAATATTTGCTTCGCGCCGCAGGGCGTTGATCGAAAAATAAGGAGCCCGCTCAAACAGTCCGGAAATGGCATCGGTTATGTTTTGCTTATTCTTCATCCGGCTCCTTCCATGCAGGGTACTTTTTTGGAGGGACGACCTCCGTGTCGTCCTAGGATGGGACAGAGCCCGTCCCTCCAGCTCGTTCTTTTGTGTTTTTGAACTCGAATTTGTCACCATAAATGGATTCGTAGTCGCTCACAATTTCGTAGCTGTCGAAAATTTCTCGGATGCCGTCCAGCAAAGCACTCGCGGGTATAGTGGGAACAGATGGTTCAAACTCGATCCGCACTAAGGAAAACTTTTCTTTTTCCCCCATCATATAGCCGGGTTGTATCCAGCTGGTACGGACGTTTTTGGTTTTTAAGGGCAAGCCTTTCAATTCCGTATAAACGAGCTCTTTTGACAGCTCGCCGACCAGTTCGCCGTTTTTCTTGAGCTCGAAGGTTTTAATAATACCGGGACCGACGCCTGCATTGGAAAGGATGAGTTCAATGTGACCGCTATTACCGGAATCATCTTGATCAGTGTGGGTTTGCAACCTCGGAGTTACGGACAGTCGATTATGCTGACGTGTAAAATGACCCTGCCAGTAGGCGATGAACAATGCCGCAAGGGCAATTACGACAGATGAGATTGAGACAATGAGTTCCATGGCTGTCAGAATCCTTTCATGTGTGCGTAGACCGTCTGAATGGAGTTTATACCGAACTGTCGGAAAAATGCTTCCACAATAAGCCGGGAAAACGTGATATACACCCTCCAAGGGAGGGCCTCGGTCTTGGGGATGGATTTGAATCGTTTCAACTTCACTCCTTTTCTCGTGAGATCGGCGTGAATATTGACTGATGCTTCCTTTAGCGGGATGCCTTTGTGAATCAATTCATTCCGTATTCCACAAATAAACTTAGCATCGCCAAGATCGATCTGAAGCAATGTTGATAGCTGGTTGGCGGCCATAGTGCGAGTTCCATCAAACGATTCCAGGGCCTTCAGGAGATTTGTCAGACGGTGTTCTACGTATACTGCTTGCTGGAAACCCGTGACCATATGAAGGATCTCGTTGAAGCGTCGTTCTCTTTGAATCGAAGTACAACTGGATAGATGGGTGACGATACTCTGGAATGCAGTCGGCAAGTCGTTTCGGTCAACGACTGATTCCCCGTATGATTTGGTAGTAGACCATGCGTAGTTCAGGGTGAGTCGTGGCGGCGACAACTGTGTAACTTGCTGTTCAGGTCCAAGAGAAAGAAGGGACAAAGCGTGTTTTAGAATTTCTCGGTCGGTCGCCGTGGTTCGCCCGCGGATAAAAACATGTTTTGGCGAGTAACGAACGTTGAGAGTCTTCTTACCTAGTCGGATATCAAACCGTTCATGCAAATGGATGCCGTGGTTTGTATACATGGTCTCTGGGTTTAGTTGTACCGCTGGAGAAAAAGGAGCAATCCCGAAAACGATTTTGCTTTGGTATAAAGTGAGTTGGAGGCTGATCGCTTGGATACGGTTGTCTCCAACCGCAATTATCTTATTGATCTCGCCATCATCTAGAGAAAAGCCTGCACCACTGGTAGAGGATACAAAAGCGGGAGGCAAACGGGAGCAGGAAAGTTGTGCGGTAGGTGTGACCACTTGTATGTCGGTAATTGGAAGCCGTTTTCCTTTGAAGCACTGACCAACCATGACGAACTCCTGCATTTGAGACAGGGGTAGCCAGATCTTGATGGTTTGCTCGATAACATCGAATTCAATTGGAACCCGCTTCGGCAAGCCTGATCGGCAAAGAGCGCATGTTCCTGTAAGCTTCATGTTTTGTCCTTTCTGGTTAAAAAAACTGATGCACTATTTTCCTTCCACAAGAGCGATTTCGTCGTCGGTGAGAGCGTAGAGGTCGTAGACGAGGCGATCGATTTGCCGGTCGGTGGCAGCGATCTGGGTTTCGAGCAGACGCAGGGTTTCGGGATTGTTTTCGGCGGCTTTTTTCTTGTTCAGCTCCAGCATCCGTTCCACCAGCCCGACCATCTTATCGTGCTTCGCCACGTCTGCGGGATGGTCGAAGTCGATCGGGGGAATCGGTGCCGATTCGATGTATTGCTTCGAAAACTTGATGTAGCCGCCGCGCAGGTTTGTGCTTTGTGCCTTGACAATCATCCCGAACAGCGCCGAGTTCAGTAGGCCTAGCAGGTAGTGCAGGGAAAGGTTGGGATTCTTGGGGCGGATTCCGTAAAAGGGGCCGCTTCCACCGCCGGTCATGCAGAGTCCTTCCGTATCGAGAAGCACGGTGGGTCTGCGCGCGGTGACCTGTATGATGAGTTTCGGATCGTCCATCATGGTCAGGTTTTGCGAGCGCCCGAAGGCATACCAGTTCGCGTGCCGCCATTTGCCCCGTTCCCGATTCATCAGGGTTTCGCGATGCCTGCACAGGTGGGCCCAGCCTTTCGGGTAGTGCTTTTCCATGATGGTGTCGGGGATAAGCTCGGCTTTTCCGGTCGACAGGTCATAAGGAAAAATCATGAGTGCCGAAGGTTGTGGAGGCATGTAGGCCGCCAATTCGCCGGTTTGCAGGAATGGGCGCACAAGGCCGCGTTCAATGTCCGTACTGGTCGGCAAAACGAAGATTTTGTCGGCGCTGGTCTGGAGGCCGACAAAAATAGTGGCAACATCGCCGAGTTCCGTCTTGATCCTGTGCAGCCCCTCCTGGAGTTGCGCATCCCTGCCCACCACGAAGTTCCATTCGCCGCTACCGATGAGCTTGGCGGGAATAATTCCAAAACTGGCAATTCCGTCGGTCTGTTCGTTGCGAACGCGGTAAACAGGCATCGCCTCGTTGAGGGTCAAATCGTTTCGCAATGTGCGGCGACCGTCCTCGTCTCTCTCCTGTTGCTTTCTCCAGCCATCAAGATCATGCACCTGAACGTAGGAACACTCTTCGGCTCCGTCTTTTTCGAGGAACATCAGGCAGGTGTATGTGGTGGCGCCGGAAAAGACCTGCTGGTCGCCAAAATGGACCACACGCGAAAGATGCCGCCCTTGAGCGATCAGTCCGCGCAATCCGGCTCCGTACTGCGCATTGAAAAACTTATGGGGCAGGATCAATCCCGTTTTGCCGGCGGGTCCCATCAGTTTCAAGGATTGTTCCACAAAGCAAACATAGAGGTCGAAATTGCCCTGTGCAGCGCTGGAGAACTTCGCCTTGTACAAATGGGCCTCTTGCGGTGCCCACTCCATCAGCCCTTGTATCCGCACATACGGCGGATTACCGATGACGCAGTCGAAGCCGCCGCACTGCATGATTTCCGAAAAGGCGGCTTTCCAGTCGAAGACGTTGATGCGGTATTGGGTTTCCTCGTTGAGGAGGAGCATCTGTTCGTTATCGTAAAAGTCGGGGCCGATAAGGGAGTTACCGCATTTAATATTGCTTTCAAGGTCGGGCAGGATGCGTTGGCGCTCAAGAATCCAGTCGCGCTGCAAGACCTGTTGGGTTTCGCCTTCGATCACCTTCAGCAGGAGGGAAAGCTTGGTGACTTCAACGGCCTGAGAGTCGATGTCGACGCCATGAATATTGTTGAGCAGGATGCGTTTGCGTTCGTCGGTAGTGAGTTTCCATTCTCCGCCGGGGGCTTGGTAGATTTTGGGGTTTTTGCCGCCGGAGTGGCGCTTGATCTTTCCTTCGTCGGGTTCGTTGGTTTCGGCATCGGCGGTGTATTGGCGCAGGTGCCAATCGAGCAAATATTGGTAGGCGACGATGAGGAACGAGCCGGAGCCGCAGGCGGGGTCGAGCACTTTGATTTCGGCGGCCTTGGATACGGCGATCGGTTTGGGCTTTGCGGGATCGTCGCCGTCAAGCAGGCGGCCAAGAGTGTTTTTCACAATATAATCGACGATATAGCTGGGGGTGTAGTAGACGCCGCCGGCCTTGCGGACTTCGGGTTTTTCTTCGATTTTCGCCTGATGTGCAGGGGTGAGGTGGATGGTTTTCCCCAGGAACTGCTCGTAGACCTGGCCGAGAATATCGGCGGGCAGCACGGAAAACTCGTAGGGCGATTCGGGATAGTAGAGCTTGGAGATGATCTCCTTGAGCACCGTGTCGTCGAGTTTGAGATGGGGCGTAACCTCATCGGGAGCGCCGCGGCCTTTTTCGGCGGAAAAGTGAAAGAGTCCGGAGTTGTAGCGGGCATCGGCCTGCATGAACAGGTCGAGCAGGCGGGGATAGACGCGCCCGCCGTTGAGCAGGGTGGCGAGCCGTTTGTAGTCTTCGGTGCCACGGTCTTCGCAGATACGCAGGAAGATCAGGCGGTCGATGGTTTTCTGAACAGCAAAGTTGAGATCGCGGACAGAGAGTTGTGGGTTACGTAGAGCAAAGTTGCGTGCGAGCAGGTTGCGCCAGTTTTCAATCTCTTCGAGGAAGGCGTCATCGACGGTGTCGGTGCCGCGATGCCGTTTGGCATCGACGGTGTATTTGTCGAACGATCCCTTGAGAATGGCCTCTTTGGAGAAGGTGGCGACAAGTTCGTCCCATTTTTCAATGTAGTCGGTGTATTTGAAATAATTGATGCGGGAGGTGGAGGCGCGTTCACCGCGCTTGGGACGCTTGCGGCAGTCGTAGACCGCAAATTCCTCGAAGTCGGTCAGTATGGAAATAGGGAGCTTGGCGGACCAGCCGTAGCGACGAAGCTGGTAAGCGGGGTCGGTGTCATCATGCACGTTCACCGCCGGTTTTTTGGCTTCGAGGAAAAACTTATATTGGCCGTGAATGGAGAAGGCGTAGTCGGGGGCTTTGGTTGCGCCGCCGATTTTGATCGAAGCTTCGTGAATGACATCGCGGTATTGCGGTGCGAGTCCGGCGGCGTTGTCCATGTCCCATCCCAGTTCTTTGAAAAAAGGGTCAAGGAACTCCTTCCGCAGCTGAGCCTCGTTATATTGGGCAGATTTGTAGAAATCGATGTTGTTTCCGAAGGTTTCAATCAGTTGTTTGACGGAGTCGGGTGCAGGCATACATTGTTCCTCATTCAAAAAGTGCCCGGCGATCTTATAGATTGTCGAGGTGTTGGGCAAGAGGAGGAAACGTTGTTTTTCGGCTACGGCAAAATCTAAGAAAGTCGTGTTGCCGAAGTCACCAGCGGATTGTTGGTCGCCCGAAACGAATTCTATACGGATTTGACATTGAATTCCGAGAATGTATACACGCGGCAATTGATGCCGGTGGAAATCAAGGCCGCGACCGTATTGAACTTCAAGCGAACCGGAAAACTCTTCCAATGAACCGATCGAAGGCCCGGATGAACCCTCATTGGCGCAAATTGACACCTTTACCTTGCAATTTGCACCTCCAAAGCGGGCACATAGCGTCGTTTTGTGAAATTAATTTTACAGAATGGTGCTTTTTTGGAGAATACATTTGCCATAACTGCATTTTGTGGCAGGTTTCGCCCAAGACGATCCCGCGACATTGAGTTTATGAAATACCGGTTGGGATCGCCGCTTGAATACGATGCGTTTAGGACAAAATAATTATTATTGGCTCTTCTTATATTTTTATCGTGAACAGTATTTTTCGACCGGATAATAGGATCATCTGGATATTTTTTCTTAGAAGGCCACTCCATCCTGGCGATCTTCTTAATTTCCTTCAGCCCCTCTGCCGGAATGGGCAACCCGTTGCGTGTCTACGCCATAAAATACTTTCCCTGCTGATTTACAGGATTTGATCCGGTCTATCCTGTTATCCCGTCAAAATATTTCTCCGCATTCACTACCATAAATTAATACGTATAACTTTATTAATCCTTGTTAATCATCAGCACGGCTTCAGAAAATTATCTCCTCATATTCGTTTCCATTCGCGTTAATCCGCGGTTCCATCCCCTTCCCTTCGTGCCCTTCCTGCCTTCGTGGTGAATTCCCTTTGCACCCTCGGGCCATGATCCTGTCAAAACAAACAAGCTCTGCGCTTCATTTTTATTCCAGGAATACTCACGAAACATTGCCAAACAGTTATATGGCGACATAAGATCATAAAAATAAAATTTGATTGACTTGCCCCCCTGTAAGCCCCTACACACTCCGAGCTATGTTATACGACGTACCCGTACATTTAGGTGAGCGCTCCTATCGCATTACGATTGGAGCGGGAATTATGGACACCCTCGGCCCGCGCTGTTCCGAGGTTGGACTGAAGGGCAAGTGTCTGATTATTACCGACGAAAACGTCGGCGGATTATATGCCAAAACGGCCAAGCGATCGCTGGAGGCCGCCGGTTTTTCGGCGGCGCTGGAGACGCTTCCGGCGGGCGAGCAGACGAAATGCGGCGAGCAGGTGTTTAAGCTCTACAGCCGCTGCGTGGAGGCGGGGCTGGACCGCAAATCGTTCATTGTCGCACTCGGCGGCGGCGTGATGGGCGATCTGGCGGGCTATGTGGCGGCCACCTATTTGAGAGGCATTCCGTTTGTTCAGGTGCCGACCTCGCTGCTGGCGATGGTCGACAGCTCGGTGGGCGGAAAGACCGGGGTGAATCTGCCGGAGGGAAAAAATCTGGTCGGCGCATTTTATCAGCCCGAGCTGGTGCTGGCTGATCTGGAGACGCTCCGCACGCTTCCGCAGCGCGAATACCGCGCCGGGCTGGCCGAGGTAGTGAAATACGGCATTATTTATGACGCACCGTTTTTTGCGCTGCTGGAGGAAAACATTGCTCCGCTCGCGGATGTAGAAAATACAGAGCTGCTGGCCAAGGTGGTCGGACGCTGCTGCGAAATTAAGGCCGAGGTGGTGGCGCAGGATGAACGCGAAGGCGGACTGCGCGCGATTCTGAACTTCGGCCATACGGCGGGTCACGCGCTGGAAAAGGTGGCGGGCTACGGCGAATATGTACACGGTGAAGGCGTCGCAATCGGCTCCGTTTTTGCCGCGCGCGCCTCGGTGGCGCTGACGGGACTTGCTCAGGCGGAGTGCGATCGGATTGAGCAACTGTTTGCGAATCTCGGTTTGCCGGTCCGCGCACCGGAATACGGCTGGGCCGATTTGCGGGCGGCGTTGTCGGTCGATAAAAAAACCGTCGGCGGCATGCCCAAGTTTGTACTCGCCTCGGCCATCGGAACGGTTTCGTTCGGGGAAGAGGTTCCCGAGGAGCTAATGGAAACAATCTGGAAAAAATTATAACCACGGAAGACACCGAATACACAGAAAGTTGAGTTCCGTGTGTTCGGTGTATTCTGTGGTTCAATCACAATGCAGGATCGTGAAGCATATATTGTTCTGAATATGATCGACGGGCTGGGGCCGGTGAGCGTCCGGCGGCTGGTCGAGCGCCTCGGAACACCCAAAGCGATTCTGGAAGCCGACCGCGATACGCTGATGGAAGCGCATGGCGTCGGCGAAAAAATGGCGCTCAAGATTATCGTTCAGCGCGATCAACTCGACCCCGAGACCGAGATTAATAAGGCGGCCGACGAGGGGGCGCGGATTATCACGCAGCTGGACGATGAATATCCCGAGGCGCTGAAGAGCATTCATGATCCGCCGCTGGCACTCTATGTGCGCGGATCGCTGCTGCCGAGCGATGCCAAGGCGCTGGGCATTGTCGGCTCGCGTTCAACCAGCCATTACGGCTTGTCCGCTGCAGATCGGCTGGCCTATCAGCTGGCGCAGACGGGCTTTACGGTGGTGAGCGGACTGGCGCGCGGAACGGATACAGCGGCGCACAGCGGAGCACTTAAAGGCAAGGGCCGAACGATTGCGGTGCTCGGCGGTGCGATCGACTGCCTCTACCCGCCGGAGAATGACGGGCTGGCGGCCAAGATTGCCAACCACGGCGCAGTGATCAGCGAATACCCGATGGGGCGGCAGGTGGATCGAATGACGTTTCCGTACCGAAACCGTATTATCAGCGGGCTGAGCATGGGCGTGCTGCTGATTGAATCGACCGTGAAAGGCGGCTCAATGCATACGATCGATGCCGCGATGGAACAGGGCCGAACCGTCTTTGCACTGCCGGGGCGAATTGATATGCCCGGCGCACGCGGCCCGCATCGTTTGATTAAAAACGGCGCAAAATTAGTTGAATCGCTGGACGATATTTTGGAGGAGTTTGAGTTTTTGATTCCTGAAGCGGAGCGTCAGGCGCCGGCGGCGGAGACCGCAGCGCGGCCCGACGTGCCGTTGACGGAGGCGGAAACTAAAATTGTAGAAGCGCTCTGGGGCGAGGCACTCGACGTCGACTCGCTGGCGCGCGCGGTTGGGATGAAAAGCTACGAACTCAGCGGACTGCTGCTGGGCCTCGAAATGAAACGCGTAGTCTGTATGCGCCCCGGCCGGATGGTTGAACTGGCGGATGATTTAAGAACAGGATTTAGGAGCTAACCACGAAATACACAAAATACACGAAACAGGTGGATGGTTTTCGTGTGGTTCGTGTCTTTCGTGGTTCATAACAGTAGGGAATTGAGATGAGCAAAAATTTGGTAATTGTGGAATCGCCGGCAAAGGCGAAGACGATCGGTAAATATTTAGGCAAGGACTATACGGTGATGGCCTCGGTGGGCCACGTACGCGACCTGCCGCAAAAAACGCTGGGCGTGGATGTGGAGAAAAATTTTGAGCCGGAATATGTCAGCACGACGCGCGGAAAAACGGTGCTGAAGGAGCTCAAGGCAGAAGCCAAAAAATGCGAAAAGGTATTCCTCGCGCCTGACCCGGACCGCGAAGGAGAAGCGATTGCCTGGCACCTTTTTGAAGCGCTGAAAAAGACGGTTCCGGAAGAAAACTTTTACCGCGTGACCTATAATGAAATTACGAAATCAGCGATTCTGTCGGCGTTTGAGCAGCCGCGTAAGATTGATATGAACCGCGTAAACGCGCAGCAGGCGCGGCGCGTGCTCGACCGCTTGGTCGGCTTCCAAGGCAGCCCGGTGGTGCGCAAGCAGATCCGCGGCGCACAGAGCGTTGGACGCGTGCAGACGGTGGCGCTGCGGTTGGTCGTTGAGCGCGAGAAGGAGATTGAAGGGTTTACGCCGGAAACCTATTTTTCCGTCGGCGCCGAGGTCCGCAAACAGGAAGCGCCGCTCGATCCCTTCATCGTAAAGCTGGCGCGCATCAACGAAGAGCCGGTCGGCATCAAGGACCGCAAGCTCCTTCCGGGCGCGGTTAAAACAAAGGAGCAGCTCGAAGCGATGCAGCGCGAGCTGAAAACCAGCACGCTCAAGGTGAGCGATGTCTATACCAAACAGGTCACCCGCCGGGCGCGCGCGCCGTTCATTACCAGCACACTGCAGCAGTCGGCCTCGGGATCGCTCAGCCTCGCGCCGGCGCGTACGATGAGCATTGCGCAGAAGCTTTATGAAGCAGGATTGATCACCTACATGCGTACCGATTCGTTCAACATTGCGCAGTCGGCGCTCGCCGAAGTACGCGATTTTATCCGCGAAAATTATGGCGCGGAATATCTGCCGGAAAAGCCCAATTACTATAAGAGCAAGGGCGCCGCACAGGAAGCCCACGAGGCGATCCGCCCAACCGATGTTTCCGTGGTGCCCGGAAACGAAGGCGTTAAACTCGATGCGGCGGAGCAGAAACTCTACCGCCTGATCTGGGAACGCTTCACCGCCTGCCAGATGGTACCCGCCAAGATTGATCGGCGCACGGTAGAAGTCGAAGCCGGCACAGAAAACAGCTATCTATTCCGCGCAACCGCCTCCGAAATTACCTTCCCCGGATATATGCGCGCCAGCGGCATCGAGGCCGCCGCCGATGCCCCCAAAAACGGCGAGAGCGACGAAGCAGAAACCGATGCCCTGCCGCCGCTGACGAAAGGGGAACCGCTCGACGTGCTGAACTGGCTGGCGGAGCAGAAAGAAACCAATCCGCTGCCGCGCTATTCTGAGGCTTCGCTCATCCGCGCCCTGGAAGAAAACGGCGTCGGACGCCCGAGTACATACGCCGCCATTATGTCCAAGCTCGACGAGCGCGAATATGTTCTGAAGGAAAAGCGGTCGCTCATTCCGACCGAGCGCGGCAAAGAGCTGATCGATCTGGTGCTCAAAACCGAGGCCAAGTTAAAATCGTCGAACAAGGTAGATCTGTTTGAAACGCATTTCACCGCCGATATGGAAACCCGGCTCGACCATATTGAAGAGGGGAAGATCGAGTGGACGGAAATGATGCAGGGCTTTTACCCCTCCCTGCTCGAATGGATCGAACACGCCAAAGAGACCGCCGACCCCGGAATGGTGGGAAAATGCTTCCAGGCGCTGGATCATGTGAGCGAATGGATGCCCCCCGTTAAATCCGGACGCCGTACGTACGACGACCAAAAAACCTTTGAAGACCTCAGAGGAAAGGTCAACGGCGGCGAGCTGCTTTCCAAACGCCAAGGCGAAATGCTCCACAAAATGTGCTGCCGCTATATTCAGCAGATTCCCGATGCCCTCTCGAAAGAGCTGGAGCTGGTCGAACCCGAGGCCGTGCGCTCGGACACGCCCGAAAAGCTGGAGCTGCTTGCACGGGTTAAGTTTGATGAGCCGCGCAAGGTCGGGAAACGCACCTACGACGATAAAAAGTTCTGCACTTCGCTCAGCGATCAGATTGCTTTGGGCAAACGCCTGAGCGAGCGTCAGCTCGATTATCTCGACACAATGCTGACCAAATATTCCGAGCAGATCCCCGACTTCGATGCCGTAAAGGCCAAGTTTAAGCTCGGCGAAAAGAAAGAGGTCGTGGCCGATCCCTCTACCGCACCGCTACTGGCCTTGATGCAGCACGTCCGTGTATGGGCCGAACCGACCAAACGCGGCAACCGCGAGTTTAACGATAAAAGCTTCTTTGAATCGCTCGCCGCGCAGTTTAAGTCCAAGGGTGCCCTTTCGGACCGTCAGATCGCCGCGCTCAAAAAGATGGCCGCGCGTTACGCCGACCAGATCCCGAACTATGCACAGATGCAGGATCAGCTCGGCCTCCTCGCGCCCCGAAAACCAAAAGCCAAAAAGGAAGCTTCAGCCGAATAACTATTCAACAGAAGACCGCAAAGATCGCGAAGAGTAAAAATGAGCGCAGAAAACAGATTCGACCAGGCCGCAGAAGAGTGGGATTCGTTAGAGCCGCGCAAAAAGATGATCCGCGCGATCAGCGAGCGCATGTTTGAGCGCCTCCCGCTCAACGCCGAAATGGACGTACTCGACTTTGGCTGCGGAACCGGGCTGCTCTCGTTGCGGGTTGCCGATCAGGTAAAATCGCTGACGGGCATCGACACCTCATCCGGTATGCTCAACACGTTTGAGCAAAAAGCAACGCAGATGGGCCTGAAAAATACGCAGACACAGTGGCTGGATCTGACACAGAAGATGGAGATTCCGGGGCAATATGACCTGATCGTCAGCAGCATGGTTTTCCATCACGTCAAGGAGTTGAACCCCGTGCTCGTTCTCCTCCACCGCGCACTGAAACCCGAAGGTCAACTCTGCATTGCCGATCTGGATCTCGATGGAGGCCTCTTCCACGAAAATGCGGTCGATGTCTTTCACAACGGATTCGACCGCAAGGCCTTCGCCGAAGCACTGAAAACCGCCGGCTTCTCAGCGGTTGAAGTGACCGACGCCACCTCCATCACCAAACCCGTCGGCGATGAACTTCGGTCATTCTCCATCTTCCTCGCAACAGGAGAAAAATAAACACCAAGCCACAAAGATCCTAAAGCATACCCTTCGCGACCTTTGCGTCCTTCTGTAAAAAAAATCAGTGTCCATTAGTGTTAATCAGTGGTTCAAAAATTCCGACATGAACGATCCGTGCATAGAACATTTTGTGAACTATCTCGAAGGCGAAAAAAACGCCTCCGACCATACGATACAAAACTATCTCCTCGACATCCGGCAGTTCTGCGAAATCACCTGGGGAGAAAACGCACAGCCGCCCTACCCATGGAGCCGCACCGACCGCTTTTCCGCCCGTAAATTTCTCGTCTTCTTCCAGAAACTCGAAATGGCCCCCACCACCACCGCACGCAAGCTCTCCGCCCTGCGCTCCTTTTATAAATTTCTCCTGCGCGAAGAATATGTGGAGCAAAACCCCTTCAGCGGACTCAGCCTGCCGAAAAAGGGCGACTATCTCCCCCAGATTCTCTCTGTAGCGGAAGTCGGCAAACTGCTCGACGCCCCCGCCGAGTATGAGCAACAGCAGAACACCGTCGATCCGCTGCTGAAAATGTGGCGCGAATATAGGGTCGCCCGCGACTCCGCCATCCTCGAAATGCTCTACTCCACCGGCATGCGCATCAACGAACTCGCCAAACTGCCCGAAACCCAGATCGACCTCCTCGCCGGCGTGGCACGCGTCCGCGGAAAAGGCAAAAAAGAGCGACTCTGCCCCCTCGGCGCCCCCGCCATACGCGCCCTCCAGAAAAACCTCGAACTGCGCGAAAACGTCTGGCTGATCTCCGGTAAACGCGAAGCACGCAGCCCCGTCTTTCTCAACAAAAATGGAGGCGCCATCACCGCCCGTTCCATTGAGCGCATGATGAAAAAATATGTCCTCTTCTGCGGACTCAACGCCGAGCTCACACCGCACAGCCTACGCCACAGCTTTGCCACCCATCTCCTCGACGCCGGGGCCGACCTGCGCAGCGTACAGGAACTCCTCGGCCACGCCTCCCTCTCCACCACACAAATCTACACCCACGTCTCCATCGAACGCATAAAAGAAGTCTACCAGCTCGCCCACCCAAGAGCCTGACGACTGGTGCCCAAAACCTGTTCAATTTCCATTTTTTTCCCATTGACCACACCCAGCGTTCTCTATACATTCCTCCCCTCTCACGCACCGCAGGGTACGGAGAATATCTTAATTTTTAAGCGCAGCCATAGCTCAATTGGATAGAGCACCTGACTACGAATCAGGAGGTTGCAGGTTCGATTCCTGCTGGCTGCGCCACTTTTTTCACAACCCTTGTATGTCCGGTAACTACAGGGGTTTTTGTTTGTCCTAACGTCGCTTTTTATGGCCCACCACTCCGCCTCGTTCTCGAAATTCTATCGCAGGCATCCTTGCCTACCTCGCTGTCTTCCGTCCTCCGTCTTCCGTCTTCCGTCTTCCGTCTTCCGTCCTCTGTCCTCAGTCTTCCGCCCATCGCCCACCCCATTTTTGTAACAAAATTTGCATCGAGCGCTTTCAGCATCTAAAGCGCTTCTTCTCCCTGTACCACTCACCACGCGTTAATTTTGTAAACCTTTCAAACATCAGTAAACCGTGGCGGCTAATAGTTCAGATTGTTTCACCGCGGGCTTTAACTCATTGATAAAATGGCGTAAAAAGTCCCCTTCATTGCAAAACAGCATCAAAAACGGTTTCAAAATAAGGGTGAGTATGGATCAGGCAACGCATAACAAGATTGTTTCTTTCATCTGGGGAATTGCGGACGATGTGTTGCGCGACCTTTTCAAGCGGGGTAAATACCCGGATGTGATTCTGCCGATGTGCGTGATCCGTCGCATGGACGCTGTGCTGGAGCCGACCAAGCAGGCGGTGCTGGATGCCAAGAAGATGCTGGACTCGGCGCAGATCACGGAACAGCGGGCCGCGTTGTGCAGTGCGGCCGGTCAGGCGTTTTACAACACATCCAAGTTTACCCTGCGCGATCTGAAGTCGCGCGGCAGCCAACAGCAACTGCTGGCCGATTTTGAGGATTACCTGAACGGATTCTCCCAGAACGTTCAGGACATTATTGAAAACTTTAAGTTTCGGAATCAGATTCCGACGCTGTCCAAGGCCGATGCGCTGGGCACCTTGATCAACAAATTTCTCGACCCGGAAATCGATCTTACGCCAGCAGGCATCGACAATCATGCCATGGGCACGGTCTTTGAAGAGCTGGTGCGCAAGTTTAACGAGGAAAACAACGAAGAGGCCGGTGAGCACTGGACGCCGCGCGATGCCGTGCGGCTGATGGCCAACCTGATTTTCCTGCCGATACAGGATCAGCTCAGGTCCGGTTCCTATCTGCTGTATGACTGTGCTTGCGGAACCGGCGGTATGCTGACCGTGGCCGAAGAAACGCTGGCGGAGATCGGGAAAAAGCATGGGCTGGAGATTCGCAGCCATTTGTACGGGCAGGAGATCAACCCGGAAACCTATGCGATCTGCAAAGCCGACATGCTGCTGAAAGGCGAGGGCGAAAATGCCGACCATATTGTCGGCGGCGCGGAGTGGTCGACGCTCGCGCACGATGCCTTCCCGGCGCAGGAATTCGACTTCATGCTTGCCAATCCTCCCTATGGGAAGAGCTGGAAAAAAGATCTGGAGACGATGGGCGGAAAAGACGGCATGAACGATCCGCGCTTCAAGGTGATGCATCAGGGAGAAGAACTCTCTTTGATCACTCGCTCCAGCGATGGGCAAATGCTGTTCCTGGCCAACATGGCGTCCAAGATGAACGATCAGTCGGCGCTGGGCAGTCGCATTGCCGAGGTGCATAACGGCAGCTCGCTCTTTACCGGCGATGCCGGGCAGGGCGAAAGCAACATCCGCCGCTGGCTGATCGAAAACGACCAGGTTGAGGCCATTGTGGCCTTGCCGCTCAACCTCTTCTACAACACCGGCATTGCCACCTATGTCTGGGTGCTGACTAACCGCAAGCCGGAGCATCGCAAGGGCAAGGTGCAGCTCATCGACGCCTCGCAATGGTTCAAGCCACTGCGCAAAAACCTCGGCAAAAAGAACTGCGAACTGTCACCGGATGACATCGACCGTATCTGCAAAACATTTTTGGATTTCGAAGAAACCGAGCAGTCAAAAATCTTCCCCAACGAACATTTCGGTTACTGGAAGGTGCGCGTTGAGCGCCCCGTCCGCCTGCACAGCCAGTTGACGCGCAAGGCGATTGAAACCCTGCGCTTTGCATCCGGCGACGAAGAGTTGCGCACCGAACTCCACGCCCGATTTGGTGAAAAACTGTTCAGCGGGTTTGCTGAGGTGGAGGCCGAAGTGGCGCGGTTTTTGTCCGACATGTCCGACGGGGATGACGATTCAGAGGAAGAAGAAACCCAAAAAGGCCTGCCCGAGAAGCGGAAGAAAAAGCTGCTCGACGCCAAAACCTGGGAGCGCGACGGTCGGCTGGCTGAGACCGCCGAGCTGCTGCGCGACCGGTTGGGCGACGCTCTCTTCGAGGATTTCAACCTTTTCCGCGAGGCGGTAGCAAAGGTACTCAAGGCCGAAGGCGTCAAGCTGCCCGCCGCCGATCTCAAGCTGATACTACGCACCGTGAGCTGGCGGGTGGAGAATGCTCCGCCGGTCATTGATAAATTTCTAAAGGAAGAACCGGATGTTCTGTACGGTCGCTATCCGCTTTCGGTTTTGAGTCAATCGGAAATCAGCAATCGGAAATCGGCAATCCGAAGCGTCAGCTTTGAGCCTGAAACCGACCTGCGCGACCACGAGCAGGTGCCGCTGCTCGAAGAGGGCGGCATCGAAGCCTTTATCCGCCGCGAGGTGCTGCCCTACACGCCGGATGCCTGGGTTGATCCCTCCGCCACCAAGATCGGCTACGAAGTCAGCTTTACCCGCCACTTCTACAAGCCGCCGGAACTGCGGTCGCTCGAAGCCATCGCCGCCGACATCAAGGCGCTTGAAAACGAGACCGAGGGACTGCTCGAAGAGATTGTGGGAGGTTGATCATGAGAGATGCGAACAATCCCATGAAGTCGGACGAATCATTTGCCGAAATAGTCGGTCTGATTCAATCTGCCAAGGAACGAGCCTTTCGGGCGGTCAACACGGAGTTGGTTAATCTCTATTGGCAGGTGGGGGAAGTCATCTCCCGTAGAATTGAGTCGGATGGATGGGGCAAAAGCACGATTCAATCGTTGAGTCATTTTATAAAGCACACACAACCGGATTTGCGTGGCTTCTCTGCTCAAAACCTATGGAGAATGCGCCAGTTTTATGAGGTTTACAGCCAAAATGAAAAACTCTCACCACTGGTGAGAGAATTGCCTTGGACGCATCACATGCTTATTTTGGGGCAGACCAAACTGGAGGAAGAGCGGGAATTCTACATTCGTATGGCGATTCGCGAAAAATGGTCAAAACGGGAGCTGGATCGGCAGCTGCAAACAGGGCTGTTTCTGCGGGCGGTGGCCAATCCGCCAAAAGTCGCACCACTGGTGCGACAATTGTATCCATCTGCGGGTGAGTTGTTTAAGGATGTTTATGCGCTGGAATTCCTTGGTTTGTCTGCCGCCCATGATGAATCCGACCTGCACAGCGGACTTTTGCGGAATCTGGGGCGGTTTCTCTCTGAATTGGGGCGCGACTTTTGTTTTGTCGGCTCCGAGTATCCGCTGCAGGTGGGCACTCAGGACTTTTCGCTTGATCTGCTCTTTTTCCACCGCGGGCTCAACTGCCTGGTCGCCATCGAGCTCAAAGCGCGGCGTTTTGAGCCTGACGATCTTGGCAAGCTCAACTTTTATCTCGAAGCACTCGAGCGCGATCACCGCAAGGAGCACGAAAACCCGCCCGTCGGGCTGCTGCTCTGCGCCACCAAAGACAACGAGGTTGTCGAATATGCCCTCAGCCGCTCGCTCTCTCCGGCCATGGTCGCTGAATACCAAACCCAGCTCCCCGCCAAAGAACTGCTCGCCGCCAAGCTCCACGAGTTGTATCAGCTCCTCGCGCCGGAAAATGAAGGAATAGATCATGGACAGTAAAATCGCTACACAAACGCAACGCCGCTTTGATGATTTTTTAACCGCGCTTCGTCGTACGATCGAGTCCAATGAGACAATGACTTATTCGTCTTCTGATCATTTTCGTGGCGTCACGAAAATGGTCGACCTCTACCGCGCACTCGCCCGGCAAATCTGGAATCCCGAAACCCTCCTGCGCGAGGTGCCGTCATGATCGCCGACCTTAAACCCTATCCTGAATACAAAGACTCCGGCCTGCCGTGGGTGGAAGAACTCCCACAAGGTTGGATTGTTCGGCGCGGACGTGGGGTTTTTGAATCGATCGATGTTCGGTCGAAGACGGGAAAAGAAGAACTGCTCACTGTGTCATCACAGGACGGCGTTCGGCTGCGCAGTTCAAAAGCTGTTACAATGTTTCAGGCCAAGTCCTATGTGGGGCATAAGCTTTGTTGGCCGGGTGACCTTGTGGTCAACAGCTTGTGGGCATGGGCAACCGGGCTTGGATTTTCGCGGCACTATGGAATTGTGAGTACGGCCTATGGGGTTTATCGACCGCGAGATGAGCATAAAGCAAAGTGGCGTTTCCTCGATTATTTATTGCGAAGCTATGCATACAAGTGGGAGTTCCAAACACGGTCGCGCGGGATTTGGATATCCCGACTCCAGCTAACGGATTGGTATTTTTTTGATATGCCGATCCTTTTGCCGCCTGAAGAAGATGCGGAAGCGATTGTGCGTTTTTTGGATCATGCGAATGCGAAGATTGACCGCTATGTGCGGGCGAAGAAAAAGCTGATCAAACTGCTCAACGAGCAGAAGCAGGCCATCATCCACCGTGCCGTCACCCGCGGCCTCGATCCGAATGCCCCCCTCAAAGACTCCGGCATCCCAATGCTCGGCCAGATTCCGGACGACTGGAAAACGATCCCAATTAAGCGCGTTGCAACTGTATTGAATGGGTTTGCTTTTTCGAGCGAGATCTACACCGATTCTGGGGTACCGCTCATTCGTATTGGAGATGTGAAGAGCAGCGGTACTGTTGATATTGAACACGCTGTGAAGTTGCCGGGAGGTTTCTTGGCTTCTCATTCGTTCGTCGAAATCAAGAATGGCGACCTTGTGATGGCAATGACAGGAGCGACAATCGGAAAGGTGGCCAAATACAGCCATGACTGCCCTTCACTTCTAAACCAGCGTGTTTGTGCATTTCGTTGCCTATCTGGACGAGTGGTGCAGGAATACCTTTTTCTTCTGCTCTCATCCCAGTTGTATCTTCAGCAGGTGCTGATGGCATGCTACGGCGGTGCTCAACCTAACATTTCGGACACAACTTTAGCAGGTTTTAAGATGCCAATAGCTCCATTCGATCTTCAAAAAGAAATCGTTTCCTCTGTGGTTCGCGAGACTCGCAGTTTAACCGCCGCCATCACCCACGCTGAGCGCGAGATCGAGCTATTGAACGAATACCGGACGCGGCTGGTGGCGGATGTGGTGACGGGCAAGCTGGATGTGCGCGAGGCGGCGGAGGTGTTGCCGGAGGAGCTGGTTGTGGAGTCGGACGGGGCGGACTCGACGGACGAAACCGACTTGTCCGATGATGCCGACGAAGTTTTACAGGAGGAGGAGTCATGAGCGCTCCGGGAAGTCCGCTGATGCCGCATGGCGGGTATGAAAAGCTGCGGGCGTACCGGGTGGCGGAAGTGGTGTATGACGCAACGGTGGTGTTCTGCGACCGGTTCATTGATAAGCGGTCGCGCACGCACGACCAGATGGTGCAGGCGGCGCGCAGCGGCGTACGCAATATCAGCGAGGGCAGCGGCGCGGGGGCGACGTCGAAGAAGACGGAGATCCATCTGACGAATGTGGCGCGGGCGAGCCTGTCGGATGAGCTGCTGAAGGATTATCGAAGTTTTCTGGTGCAGCGCGGTCTGCCGGTTTGGGATAAGGATTCACCGAGGGCGCTGGCGATGCGGGAGCGGCTGCAACACGAGGAGGTGGACCGCCTTCCGCCGGAGAGAGAGGGCGTTGTGCGTCTGACGGGGCTGAATGGTCTGACCGATTTTGTGGCCAAGGCGTCGCCGGAGCTGGCGGCGAATGCGATGCTGTGCGCGGTAAATCAGGCGGCCTATCTGCTGCGTCGGCTGATGGAGCAGCAGACGCAGGAGTTTGTGGAGGGCGGCGGTTTTACGGAGCGGCTTTATACAGCGCGGACGCAGGCGCGTGCCGCCGGGGCGGCCGATGCGCCGACCTGCCCGCTGTGCGGCGAGGCGATGCGAAAACGGACGGCGGGCAAGGGCGCAAATGCGGGAAAAGCGTTCTGGGGCTGCACCGGCTATCCGGCGTGCAGGGGAGTAGTAAATATTTCTGAAAAGACTGACGTGTCCGACCCGCCCGACCGATCTAACGATGGAGAGAAAGCATGAGTACCGATATCAGTGAAAAAGGCCTGGAAACCCTTATCGTGAATCACATGACGGGGGTCACCGGACTTGAACTTCCGGATCGCATCAACGATACGCCGGACTCCATTGTCCAGCAAAAGGCGGGCGGCAGCGGCTGGTTTGCCGGCAGCCCGAAAGAATACGACCGCAGCTATGCGATCGATGCGGTTCAGCTCTTTACCTTTTTGCAGGCCACTCAGCCGGAGACCGTCAAAAAACTGGGTGTAGCGAGCTATTGGAAATCGAAGGACATGAACCGCCAAAGGTTTCTGGCCCGTGTTTCAACGGAGATCGGCAAGCGCGGTATCATCGATGTGCTGCGCAAGGGCGTTGACCACGGCCCGCTGCATTTTGACCTGTTTTACGGCACACCGTCGGAGGGCAATGCCAAGGCGGTGGAACTGCATGCCCAAAACCGGTCCTCGATTACGCGCCAGTTGGCCTACAGCACCGATGAGACGCGCCGTGCGCTTGACCTGTGCATCTTTATTAACGGTCTGCCGATTGCCACCTTCGAGCTGAAAAACAGCCTGACCAAGCAGACGGTGGATGATGCAATCGAGCAGTACAAGCGCGACCGAGATCCGCGCGAAAAGCTCTTTGGATTCGGGCGCTGTGTGGTTCATTTCGCGGTGGACGATGCCGAGGTGCATATGTGCACCGAGCTGAAAGGCAAAGCTTCCTGGTTCCTGCCCTTCAACAAGGGGTGGAACGACGGCGCGGGCAATCCGCCCAACCCGGACGGCCTCAAAACCGATTATCTTTGGAAGGAAGTGCTCACGCCGTCCAGCCTCACCAATATCCTGGAAAACTATGCCCAGATTGTGGAGGAGGAGAAAAAGACCAAGAATCCGAAGTCCGGCAAGGTGACCCAGCGAAAGGTGCGGAAGCAGATCTTTCCGCGCTATCACCAGCTCGATGTGGTCCGGAAAACATTGGCGGACACGCGGCAGACCGGTGTCGGAAAACGCTATCTGATTCAGCATTCCGCCGGCAGCGGCAAGTCCAACTCCATCGCCTGGCTCGCCCATCAGCTCATTGCTGTTAAGAAAAGCGGCAAGGAGGTGTTTGATACGGTGATCGTGATTACTGACCGCGTGTTGCTCGATAAGCAGCTGCAGGCGACCATCAAGCAGTTTATGCAAGTTAAGTCTACCGTAGGCCATGCCAAAAGCTCCGGCGACCTGCGCAAATTTATTGAGGAGGGTAAAAAGATCGTGGTCTCCACGGTGCAGAAGTTCCCGTTCATCCACAAAGAAATATCCATGGAGAGCGGGCGCACGTTCGCGATTGTCATCGATGAAGCCCATTCGAGCCAAGGCGGTAAAACCACCGGGGCCATGCATGAGGCGCTGGGCGACCCGGAAGACACGGTGAACGATGTGCTGGAAAAGCAGATGGCGGCGAAAAAGATGCTCAAGAACGCCAGCTATTTTGCCTTCACGGCCACGCCGAAGAACAAGACGTTGGAACTGTTTGGCGAGGCGTTGCCTGCTGATGCGGAAGGAAAGGTTTCGCATAAGCCTTTCCATTGCTACACCATGAAGCAGGCGGTAGAAGAGGGCTTTATCTTAGATGTGCTCGCCAACTACTCGCCGGTACACAGCTACTACAAGCTGGTCAAAAAGATTGAGGATGATCCCGAGTTCGATACCAAAAAGGCGCAGAAAAAGCTGCGCAAGTATGTGGAGAGCCATGACCACGCCATTCGGCTGAAGGCCGAGATCATGATTGACCACTTTCATTCCCAGGTGATGGCAAAGGGTAAGATCGGCGGGCAGGCGCGGGCCATGGTGGTCTGCAACGGGATTGAGCGGGCGCTCCAGTATTTCGAGGCGTTCAATGCCTATCTCACGGAACGCAAAAGTCCCTACAAAGCGATTGTCGCCTTTTCCGGAGAAAAGGAGTTTCGCGGTAAAATAGCGACCGAGGCATCGCAGAATGGCTTTCCGGGCAATGATATTGCGGAAACCTTCCAGGAGGATCCGTACCGCTTCCTGATCTGCGCCGACAAGTTCCAGACCGGCTATGACGAACCGTTGCTGCATACGATGTATGTGGATAAGCCGCTTGCCGGGATCAAGGCCGTGCAGACGCTGTCCCGCCTCAACCGTGCCCATCCCCAGAAGCACGACTGCTTCGTACTGGATTTCCAGAATAACAGCGAGACGGTTACCGAGGCATTCCAGGCCTATTACCGGACCACGCTGCTGGCCGATGAAACCGATCCCGATAAACTGCATGACCTTCAAACATCTCTGGACAACGCGCAGGTCTATTCGCCGGAGCAGATCGAGCAGATCGTGAACCTGTTCCTCGGCGGTGCCGACCGCAATCAGCTCGATCCGATTCTCGACCAGTGCGTAGCGGTTTATATGGAACAGCTCGATGAAGATGGTCAGGTCGATTTCAAAGGCAAAGCAAAAGCATTTTGCCGGACCTACGATTTCCTTGCGTCAATCCTGCCGTATTCGAGCCCGAAGTGGGAAAAGCTCTCCATCTTTCTCAACCTGCTGGTGCCGAAGCTGCCGGCCCCGAAAGAAGAGGACCTGTCGAAGGGGATTTTGAAGACCATCGATATGGACAGTTACCGCGTGGAAAAACAGGCGGAGATGAAAATTGCGCTGGAGGACTCGGACGCAGAGATCAATCCAGTGCCGGTTGAGGGGGGCGGTTTTAAGCGTGAGCCGGAACTGGATCGCCTCAGCAATATTCTCAAAACCTTCAACGAACAGTTCGGAACGCTCTTTACGGATGCCGACCGGGTGGTAAAACGTATCCGCGAGGACATCGCCCCGCAGGTCGCCGCTGATGCGGCCTTCAAAAACGCCAAGGCAAACACGCCTCATACCGCTCGGATGGCTCACGATCAGGCTCTCAGCAAAGTTATGCAGGTATTGCTGACCGAAGACACGCAGGTCTATAAGCAGTTTGTGGAAAATGAATCCTTCCGCCGTTTTGTCAGCGATATGGTCTTTGAGCTGACGAGCGGGGACGCGGCCTAGAAGAGAGCCTCTCCTGCCTCCTTCGGGCTCCCATCTTCTTCTCGATACAAGACCTAAAGCTCTCACAATTGCCCTGTTTGTTCAGTTTCCACCGGCTTTATTCCTCCTTGTTGCTTTTGCTTTGTCACGCCCGCCGCCCCCGTACCGCAGGCATCCTGCCTGCCTCGCTCTGCTCCCCCGTACAGCCTGCGCTACGCGCCGGCTCACTCGTTGCGCAGGCTGGACAGCGGATGGATGCGTAGGGCGATCTGGATGGCGATGCCCATGCAGGCCACGGCGCTGACGACGACAAGCAGCAACATCTGGATCATAAGCGATGGCGAGACGGCGGTGTGCGACAGGAAAAGCGCCGGAACCATGGCGAACAGCGCAGCGATCCCGCCAATCCCCAGTCCGGCGGCGAGCAGGGTTCCATGCTCAATCCACAACAGGCGGCGGAGCGGCGGAGCGCGGTAGCCGACCGCCATCAGGAGCGCCAGCTCCGCGCGGCGGTCCTGGACGTTTCGCATGACGACCACGCCGAGCCCGAGGCTGCCGACGGCGAGACCCAGTGCGCCGAGCACCAGAAACATGCCGAGGTAGGTGGATTCGACCGCGTAGAATTCGCGCAGCCGCTCCACGGAGGAAACCACGTCGAGACCGAGGCGCTCGTAGCTTGTCGTATCCGGGCGTTGGTCGAGCAGAAACATGCGGTAGCCGGATTCGGAGGGATAGCGTTCGGTAAAACCATGTTCGGCAATCAGCACCGTCCCCTGAAAGACCGAAAGCCGCATCGGGAGCGTGCCGACCAGCTTGACCTTGAACGGCTTCCCGTGGTCGTCGACATATTCGAGCACATCGCCCTTTTCCACCCCGGTCGTCGCCTCCAGACCCCACATCGCGGTATCGGAGTCGCCGACCAGTCCCGGCACCAGGCCGTCGGGCAGCGTCAGGTTGAGCCTTTGCCAGACGTCGTCGCCATCTACGAACGCCTTGCGGGCGGACATGGCGGACGGATCGACGCCCAGCAGCCGCGGCGACCGCGCCCGGTTGAGGTTGAGGCAGCTGGCGTCGTCGCCGTCGCGCACCCGCAGGTTGATTCCGTCGAGACCGTCCTTGATGGCTAGCGTCGACCGGCCGAACCAGGCAAAGCCGCCGGTGCCCGACCAAGGTTGATCGGCGTGGGCGGCGACGTCCTCCTGCATGGAGGAGACGGCCAACACCAGGAAGCAGCCCGACGCCATCAGCCCGATCACGGCGAGGCTTCTACCGCGCCGTCGCCCTGCATTGCGCCGGGCGAGGATGCCCATCGACCAGCGGGCGTCTTCGCGGCTGAACCTGCGCAACGGGATCGAGCAAGCGCCGATCCCCGCCGCCAGCAGCAAGGCCCCGGCGCCAAAGAACCACATGGCCAGATTACGTCCTTCGGCGACGAGGGAATAGGCCACCACTGCAATGGAGGAGAGAAAAAGGGCGCCCGAAACGAAACCGGTCATGCGCGTTTTCCGCCGGTCCGGGCCAAGGGTTGAATGGAACTCTTCTACAAAGTCCGCTTGCAGCAGTTCCCGGGCGGAGCGCCGGGTCTGCCGCCGCGCCATGCCGACCATGGCGAGCACCGCGCAGACGAACGCGGAGACCGCGCCGATGAAAAGCGTTGGCGGCTGCGCGAAATAGTGGATCGAGGTATTGGCCACGGCGCCGCCCCACCCATGCGCCAAGCCAAGGATCAGGAGCTTGGTGTAGCCCACGCCGAGAAACGCCCCGGCCACGGAGCCGATCAGCGCAACGGTTCCGCCCTCCATGAGCAGCAGTCTTTGTATCGTCCGCGGCCGCCAGCCGACCGCCAGCAGGATGCCCATCTCTTCCGCGCGGCGCTGGATGCCGAAGACGAAGACCAGAGCCGTCAGCAGCAGTGCCGATAGAATCAGGAAAAAGCTCATGCCGAGAAACAGCTCGCCAAAATCCATGGCCTGATGGACCGCTTCGAGCGCCTGCTCGCGCACCGGCTGGAATTGAAACCCGGCGGCGTCCGGCCGGTAGGCGGCGCGGAACGCGTCCCCCACCCCTTCGCCGTTTGTCCAGCGCACCGAGGTCAGCGCGCCAAAGCGGTTGGACCACATCGATTGCCCGGCGGCCAGCGATATGATCGCCTTCGGGGTTTGGCGGTAATCGTTCCAGTACGCTTCGTTGGCTTCGTCCTCCAGCGCGGTATCGTCCATCGGAATGCCGACATCCCAGTCGGCGCAGCGATCGACATCCGTCAGGCCGGGAAATGGCGGGGCAAGGAACCGCTCCCGCTCGAGATCTTCCATTTCCACAATTTGCCGTACGCGGAAAACGCGTTCCCGCTCCTCGAACTGCCCGGAGGGGAGCAGTTCGTAATAGCGCATCCGGATGGCGTCGCCCGCTACGGCATCCAGCTCGTCGGCCAGCCAGCGGTTGATCATGATCTCGTCGTCGGCCAGATTGTCGCGGTCCATCGCCAGCACGAAGGAGTAGGGCGTCGAACGGTCGTCCTTCGAAAGCGAGTTGACGAGATAGGTCAGCGTTCCGGCGGCGACGGGGATCGACAGCGCCGCGCGCTCCGCTTCGGGATCGAGATAGATGCCGTCCGTTTCGAGCTGGGTGGTTGCGCCGTCCTGCACGAACCGGAATCCAAAATCTTCCGGCGTCCACGCCTGTGCGAAAGCCGTTGACGGATCGTCCGTGCCCGTCACGAGCAGGTTACCGAGTCCGACGCGTCCGGTACGCTCCTGCAGCCACGCGAGGTTCACGAACGCATTGAACGGCGCTGTCTGGCTGGGCGACAGGCCGAACCGTCCCAGCTCGTCGTCGCCGAGGATGCGCTTGACCGTAAACCGCCCGCGCACCGATCGCTCGGCGTCCTGCGCGGAAAGCGGTGCGTCGAGCGGTAGCAGCCCCGGATTCTCGATGCGCAGCGATACCTCTTCGCCGACTTCGACCCGCAATGCATCCGCCAGTCGTTGATTGATCGCGATGTCGCCCGCATTCAGATTGAGCGTGAGACCGGCAAAGTTCCAGAAGGCCGAGTCGCAGCCATAGACCTGCACCTGGTTGATCTGTCCTTCGTCCGTCAGCGCCATGCCGCGCAACTGCAGCAAGGTGATTGCCTCCGGCGAGATCCGTCCGGCCAGCGAATCCGAAAAGGTGCGATGCGGCAGCTGCATCGCGTAATGGATGCCGCCGAGCCGCTGGAGCGCAAAGCGCCGCAGCGTGCCGTCCACGGAATCGCCCACCAGCAGGGATCCGGTCAGCACCGCCGAGGCCAGCGCCGTCGCCAGCAGCACGCCGAGATGGATCCGCCAATAATGGCGAAGGCTGGAGAGTAGCATCCGAATCATTTCAGCAGTCCGTTTTCCAGGGTCGCGACTCGGTCCAGTTGTTCCGCCAGCCGCACGGAGTGCGTTACCATCACGAGCGAAAGGTTTTCCTCGCGGTTCAGTTCAAGCAACAGCGCCATGAGGCCGTCGGCGGCTTCGCGGTTTAGGGCGCCGGTCGGCTCGTCGGCCAGCAGCAGGCGGGGCTGGTTGATCAGGGCGCGGACCACCGCCACCCGCTGGCGCTCGCCGCCGGAGAGCTGGCCGGGCCGATAGGCCAAACGATGCGACAGCCCCACGCGCTCCAACAGACGCAGCGCCCGTTCGCGGAGATCTTTCTTTCCGGGATTCGCCAGCGCGGGCACCATCGCATTTTCCAGCACGGAGCATTGCGGCAGCAGATGGTGGAGCTGGAAGACAAAGCCCACCCGCTCGTTGCGGAACGCGGCGGCGTCCTTTTCGGAAAGCGTCACGATATCCGTTCCCTCGAACAGGATTCGGCCCGCGTCGGGCTTGTCCATCGCGCCGATCAGGTTGAGCAGGGTGCTCTTGCCGCAGCCGGACGCGCCGACGATCGCGATGCGCTCGCCCGCCGCCACGTCCAGATTGACTCCCCGCAGCACCTCCGTCTCCGCGCCATAGCGCTTGGTCACGTTTTCGAGTTTCAGCAATTGCTCGCTCATGTTTCGATCCTTCAGGTTTGTTTGGGGACGGCTCTGCAACTATTCCGGCCCGTTGGCTGTTTCATGGTTCGCTAGTCTCCAAAAGGGGTTGATTTAAAACGCGGGAGCGATTCTACGTTCTCGCGATGCGTTGTGCGAGGAAAAGAACTCATCAGGATTACTCCTTGTCGCGAAAAGCCAGGTACGTTCCTGTTTGATCCGTGCTCTTGGGTATGGAACTATCGTCCAGCGGTTTGGAGTGTAGCCACCATGATAATATTGAAACACATTGTACGATCGGCATTTATGTGCACGCTGGCGCTGAGTCCATTTTCAGCTTTGGCGCAGGTGCGGATCAGCGAATTCATGGCGTCGAATTCGAAGACTCTGGCCGATGAAGACGGCGCGTATGTCGACTGGATCGAATTGCAGAATACCTCTCCCGTGACAGTTGATCTATGCGATTGGGCACTCACCGACAATCAATACGATCTCTCGAAATGGAAATTTCCATCGACCAATATGCCGCCGGGAGGATTCCTTGTTGTATTCGCGTCGGACAAGGATCGCCGAATACCCGGAGAACCGCTGCACACCAGTTTCAAGCTGGATGCCGATGGCGAATATCTCGCGCTGGTCGATCCCTCCGGAAATACTATCTGCACGGAATTTGCACCGGCCTATCCATCCCAGGTTCCCGATGTGTCTTTTGGTTTTGCTTCATCGGCAACCAATGGAACGCCGGGTTTCACCGATACGGCCCTCTATTTCACACACCCAACGCCCGGTGAAGAAAATATGGAAGGGGCCTTGCTGCCCGGCCCCGGCATCGCCGATGTGGTCCATATGCCGAATGTACCGCTCGACAACGACGATATCCTTGTAACGGCGAAGGTATTTCCCACCGCCCATCCCGTTTCGCAGGTCGTGCTCCATTACAGGGTCATGTTTGAAGGGGAAGTTGCCGTGAGCATGGTTGACGATGGAGCGCATGGCGACGGGGCTCCGGACGACGGGATTTATGGCGCCACCATCCCCGCGAGTACGGCAACGATCGGCCAGATGGTGCGCTATTACATCACGGCAGAGGATACGAATGATACGACAGCGCGTTTGCCGGTGTTTACCGACCCCGCCTCCACTGCCGAATACTATGGCACGGTTATCGATCCCGGTTATGTTGACAGCGGTCTTCCGGTGGTCCATCTGTTTGCACCGCCTTCGGTGCTTCAGCCCGGACCGACCACGACGCAGACCGGGGCCGATTCCGATGCCGGCGGTCGAATCTCGCTCTATTTCGATGGCGAGTTCTATGACAACGTGCTCATGTTCCTGCGGGGCAACACGACGGCCGTCTATAATAAAAAATCGCACCGCATCCGCTTCAATACGGAACATACCTTCCGCCACAACGAAGGGGGCGGGCGACTCAAGAACACCTCGTTCGTGGCGGACTATTCCGACCCAACCTACATGCGACAGGGCTTGAGCTATTGGTTGTGCAATGAGATTGGTGCGCCAGGACCATTTTATGCTCCCTATCGACTTCAGCTCAATGGCACATTCTACCAGCTGGCCAACCACAACGACGTTCATGGTGAAGAGATCCTTGAGCGTCTCGGATATGATCCGAACGGTGCGCTATACAATGCCATGGGTACGGTCGAACCACCCACCATCCTTGCCGATGGGACTTGGGAAATTACCAGCAATGGCGGCTGGGAAAAAAAGACGCGGCGATGGGACACGGAGAATCTGGATTATATCGACCTCGCTGCAGCAATTTCCGGATCTCTTTCAACCGGGCAGCGGATGACGAACATATTCGATCGGCTGGATCTGCCCGAGATCATCAACTACATGGTGGCAGCCCGAATCGTAAACGAGAGCGATGATGTTCGGGCAAACATGAGCCTGTATCATGACAACGACGGGGACGACCTTTGGCGCATCATTCCCTTCGACATGAATCTCTCTTGGGGGGCCTCGTACTATTTGAACTCGGGTTACGATGGCATCCAGGTTGCCAACGATCTTCTCAAATGCCATCCCTTCTACGGAGCCTCGCAAGCCATTCCGCCGAACTACAACTGGAATCGTCTTTACGATGTGATCATCTCGGTGCCGCAGACGCGCGAGATGTATCTCCGGCGAATGCGCACAGTGCTCGATGAATATGTGATGCCGCCCGGAACGCCGCCGGAGGAGTCGCCCATCTATCAAAAGGCGATGGAGTGGCTGAATCTGATCGGCGATGATGCGGCACTTGATCGCGCCTGGTGGGGCTGGCCGGACAAGGGAGGACAGGGGAACTTTGATCCGGGGATTGATCCAGCCGATGGCGTGGCCATCCTTCTGAACGATTATCTGGATCAACGACGGCAACACCTTTACGGCAAGCACAGTCTCACCAACACCGCTCTGGCTGTAGGCATCACTAAATACGACAATATCGGGATCCCTCTTCCGCAGCCGGATAACGCCGTGCTGTCGATTGTGTCATGGGACTACAATCCGGCATCGGGCAATCAGGAGGAGGAGTACGTACAACTATCCAACGACAATAATTTTGCCGTGGACCTTTCGGGATGGGAGCTGACTGGCGGCATCCATTTCACGTTCAGTCCCGGCACCGTGGTTCCCGCCAACAGCTCAATCTACGTGTCGCCCAATACCCGCGCCTTTCGAGCCCGCTCCACCGGTCCGCGGGGCGGCCAGGGTCTTTTTGTGGTGGGTCCCTGCGAGGGGTATCTGGATGCGTGGGGGGAGTCGCTGACGTTATTCGATGGAGATCGCATGGTATCCAGCAACAGCTATATGGGATTGCCTTCTCCGGCGCAGCAATATCTGCGTATTACGGAGATCATGTACAATCCGTTGCCCACGACAGATCCCTCTTCCGATGCCCAGCAGTTCGAATACATCGAATTGAAAAACATATCGACCAGCGAAACGCTTGATCTCAACAACGTGCAGTTTTCGAAAGGAATCAGCTTTAATTTCTCCGGCAGCGCGGCAACCCATCTTGCTCCCCAGGAAACCGTATTGCTCGTGCGCAACCGGAACGCGTTCACCGCCCGCTATGGCGACGGATTCAATGTCGCCGGCGAGTTTTCTGCCGCACTCGACAACAGCGGGGAAACCCTCCGACTGGAAGATGCCGTTGGTGAAACGATCCTTGAGTTCGCCTATGACGACAGCTGGTATCCGACCACGGATGGGTTGGGGTTCTCCCTCGCCATTGTGGATGAAAATACACTGCGGACCACGTGGGGAAACAAAGCAAGCTGGAGAGCAAGCGGAATCCTGATCGGGTCTCCCGGGGTGGCGGATCCTGCTCCACCGGAAATCGGTCGAATTATTGTAAACGAAGCCCTGACTCATACCGATTTGCCGGCGCTGGATTCCGTGGAATTATTCAATCCGACAACAAATGCCGTCAATATTGGCGGATGGTTCCTGAGCGACGATTTCTTCACACCAAAAAAATATCGTATCCCCGATGGGACGACACTCCTTCCCCATGCGTATTATCCATTCGATGAAAACGACTTCAACCAAGGCCCCAATGCTTTTCGTTTCAGCGAGTTGGGGGATTCGGTCTATCTTTTTTCTGCTGATGCCAACGGTGACCTGACCGGATATTTCCATGGATATGAATTTGGCGAAGCACCGAATGGAGTCAGTTTCGGTCGTTATGTAAACAGCGAGGAAACGGTCTTCTTTACCCTCCAAAGCGCAGTGACTCTCGGAAGCAGGAATGCCTATCCCCGCGTTGGGCCGCTGGTCATTTCAGAGATCATGTATCATCCTCAGGATGTCAATGGGGTGGATAATGGCATCGACGAATTCATAGAGCTGCAAAACATCACGGCGACGGATGTTATGCTGTACGATCCCGGGGCGCCCACCAATACCTGGCGGATTCGTAATGCCGTGGATTATGATTTCCCCGTCGACCAGTCGCTTCCGGCGGGAGATAGACTTCTGGTAGTGGGTTTCGATCCGGCTGATTCCGCGCAGCTTGCAACCTTCAAAAGCAAGTATGCTGTTCCGGATGGGGTTCCGATATACGGGCCTTGGACAGGAAAGCTGGACAATTCCGGTGAAACCATTGAACTCAAGCAACCCGATACACCGGACGTGTTGTCGACCAATGTTATCGTTCCTTTCATTATGATCGACAAGGTGGGCTACAGGGACGAACTTCCGTGGCCTGACGCTGCGGATGGCCTCGGCAATGCCCTCCAGCGCAAAATGGATACCGACTTCGGCAACGATCCTGCCAACTGGTTCGCGGCCGGTGTAACGGCGGGTCGTCCGAATGTTGAAAATCTGCTGCCTTATGTGTTGATTACCTCTCCGACCAATGGAACTTCATTCTTTGCCGGTAGCGGTCTCTCCATTTCGGTTGAAGCCGGTGATGACGACGGTAGTGTCGCGTTGGTTCAGTTGTTTGTGGATGGTGAGGAATTGGCACAGTGGTCGGTTGTATCGTCAAACTATACTTGGGCCATTCCACCAGCCGGAAGCCATGAGCTGCATGCGCGTGTAACCGATAATCTTGGTGCGGTTGCGGAATCCCAGACCATTGCGGTCCAGGTGGTGACCCCCCTGCCCGAAGTAACCATTCTCACTCCAGCCCCCGGTGCCATTCTGGAACAGGGCTCCTTCGTGAATCTCTCTGTCTCAGTTTCCGGAGAGAGTCAGGCAAGTTCCGTGCAGTACTTCCTGGATGGAGAGTGGATCGGATCGGCTGCTCCACCATTCTCTTTAGGGTGGTTTGCAACGTCTGTTGGTACACACACCTTGTCTGTCGCGGGTAGCGATTTCCTCGGTCGAATGGGGCCGATGGACAGTATGACGTTTTTTGTTCAAAACGTTACGGAAGATCCCGTGTTGATTTCATCCCGTGCCACAGGCTGGAAATATCTCGATGACGGATCGGATCAGGGAGTGAACTGGCGAGAACTGGATTTTGATGACACATTCTGGAGTAGCGGGCAGGCACAACTAGGATATGGTGACGGAGACGAGGCCTCCACGATCAGTTATGGTCCCGACAGTTACAATAAGTACACGACATATTATTTCCGCAAGACATTCGTTGTTCCCTCCCTCGAAGGGATTACATCCGCTATATTGGATGTGTTGCGCGATGATGGTGCGATTGCATATGTCAACGGTGTAGAGGTTTTCAGAAGCAACATGCCCAATGGGTCGGTGAACTACCGAACTGCTGCGTCTGATGCCGTGAGCGGGAGCGATGAAGGGCGTTTCTATTCGGTCGGTTTCGATCCCTCTTTGCTCGTGGTTGGAACAAATGTCCTCGCGGTGGAAGTGCATCAGGTGTCGTCGACCAGCAGCGATATGTCATTTGATGCAAAGCTGTCGTTGCAGGGCATCTGGCAGGGTCCTGCATTCCAGCTTCAGCCAACGGGTAAAACCGTAACAGTCGGCTCCAGCGTGGACTTTTCGGTTTCGGTAACCGGCTCGGAACCTGTTTTGTTGCGTTGGTATTTCAACAACACGCCGCTGAGTGCGGAATCGGAAACGTTGACACTCGCGAATGTCCAGGACTCCAATTCGGGGCAGTATCATGTCGTTGCCTCCAATTTTATGGGGGCGGTAACCAGTTCTGTTGCTTTGCTGGTGGTTGACTCCGTTGATACGGACGGCGATGGCATGCCGGATGCCTGGGAACAGGTCAATGGAACCGATCCGATGACGGATGATGCAAACGACGATCCGGATTTGGATGGGCTGAGCAATATTCAGGAATATATTGCGGGAACGCATCCAACCAATGCCTTGAGCGTGCTCAAATTTGATTCAATCGAGTCCGCCGACGAAAATGTTCAATTCAGCTTCGATGCCGTCGCCAACCATTCGTATGCGATTGAGTTCCGACCTTCGCTCGATAGCGGAAACTGGCAGATTTGGACGGTGATACCCGCCATGCCGACTGACCGTACGCTATGGTTAACTAACGGAGTCCATGGCTCCTCAAGCTGGTTTATCCGGATCGTCACGCCCGCCGAACCATGATTCTAAAAAATGCCGTAGAGAAACCGCAAATGAACGTTCATGGACGCAAATAATACCAAATTAACCTGAATAGAATTGTAACCACGAAATACACCAAATACACGAACGTGGGTAATGCAGTAATTCTCTTTTCGTGTGGTTCGTGTATTTCGTGGTCCAAACAATATGAATTAAGTTAA
>JAAYDL010000061.1 GCA_012729265.1 Lentisphaerota bacterium
CGGAAATAAAGAAGCCGATCAACTCCTTTTCGGCGGCGAGCATTTCGGATTCAGACCAAGGCTTGGTGTCCGGAAGCTCGTCGTCGCTGGTTCCCGATGACTCGGCAGTCCCGGTATCGAGCAGATCAAACATGGAGCATTGGCCGGACTTCCTGTCCTTGACGGCTTCGGCGGCGCGGCCAATGGCGATGTCGATACCGACGAAGAGGCGGGCGCGGTGGATGCCGGTAAAATCGAAGGCGCCGGAACGAATCAGACTTTCGAGCACCTTCTTGTTGGCGCCGGGAACACGCGTACAAAAATCGAGCAACCCCTTGTAGAGGCCGTTTTCGTCGCGCTCCTTCACGATTTCCGCCACGACACCTTCGCCGACGCCCTTGATGGCCGCGAGGCCGAAGCGGATGCCGCTGCCATCCGGTATGGCGTTGAAGCGGGCGATGGACTGGTTGACGCACGGCGGCATTACATCGATGCCCATCTCCTTGGCTTCGCCGATGAAGCCGGTCAGCTTGTCGGAGTTGCCCATTTCGCCGGAGAGCAGGGCGGCCATGAACTCGGCGGGATAGTGCGCCTTCAGCCAGGCGGTCTGGTAGGTGACGAATCCGTATGCGGTGGAGTGCGACTTGTTGAAGCCATACTCCGCGAACTTTTGGATGTTGTCGAAGATCGTGTTGGCCAGCCGTTCGTCGATTCTGTTTTCCCGCTTGCAGCCCGCGACAAAATTGGTGCGCTGCTTGGCCATCTCCTCCGGCTTCTTCTTGCCCATGGCGCGGCGCAGGATGTCGCCCTGTCCGAGCGAAAATCCGGCCAGCTTCTGGGCGGCCTGCTGAATCTGCTCCTGATAGACGATGATGCCGTTGGTCTCCTTCAGAATATCCTCGAGCAGCGGGTGGTCATATTCGACCTTTTCCAGCCCGTGCTTGCGCTTGGTGTAGGTGGGGATGAACTGCATCGGGCCGGGACGATAGAGCGCCAGAATGGCGATAATGTCCTCGATGCAGTCCGGGCCGACCTGCCGCAGCGTGTCGCGCATGCCGCCCGATTCCAGCTGGAACACGCCCACCGTATCGCCGCGCGCCAGCAGCTCGAAGGTCGCGGTATCGTCGATCGGCAGTTTTTCCGGATCGATGTCGATCCCGTGGTTACGTTGAATCAGGGTGCAGGCCTCGTGGATGGTCGTCAGGTTTTTCAGGCCGAGAAAGTCCATCTTCAGCAGGCCGATCATCTCGGTCGGCCCCTTCTCGAACTGGACGACGATCAGCTTTTCCTTCGGCTCGACCGTGAGAGGAATGATTTCGATCAGCGGCTTTTCGCCGATCACGACCCCGGCGGCGTGCATACCGGTGTGGCGCGGCAGGCCTTCCAGCAGCCGGGCATATTTCATGATCCGCCGTGCATCCTCCTCGGTCTCCGTCGCCCGTTTAAAGTCGGGGCTTTCCGCCAGCGCTTTTTCAAGCGTGGTGCCGGGCGTGTCGGGAATCATTTTCGCCAGCCGGTCGCAGTAGGAGAGCGGGATTTCGAGCACACGGCCGAGGTCGCGCATCAGCGTTTTTGCACCCAGCGTTCCGAAAGTGATGATCTGAGCGACGCACTCCTCGCCATACTTTTCGCGCACATACTGGATCACCGACTGCCGCTTGGTCGGACAAAAATCGATATCAAAATCAGGTGGCGATACGCGCTCCGGATTCAGGAACCGTTCGAAGATGAGGTTATACTTGAGCGGGTCGATGGTTGTGATTTCCAGCGAATAGGCCAGCAGCGAGCCCGCGCCGGACCCGCGTCCGGGGCCGACCGGAACGCCGCTGTTCCTCGCCCATTGAATAAAATCGGCGACGACCAGGAAATAGTTGATGTAGTTGGTTTTAACGATCACGCCCACTTCGTAGTCAAAGCGCTTCTTGATCTCCGCCTCGCGCTCGTCCTTCGGGTGGTCCAGATCCTCGATGCCGTAAATCTTTTTCAGGCCGAGTTTGCCGAGGTGGATCAGGTAGTCGAGACCCTTGTCGAAGCCCTCGGGAAGCGGAAAGACCGGAAAATGAAGGTCTTCCGCCTTTTCCGGGAAAAAGAATTCCACGTTGCAGCGCCGTGCAATTTCGACGGTGTTGGAGATCGCCTCGGGATGGTCAGGGAAGAGCTCTGCCATTTCCGCTCCGCTCTTCATGTAAAACTGGTCGCCCTCGTAGCGGTGGCGGTTCGGGTCGGCCACGAGATCGTTGCGCTGGAGGCAGATGAGCACATCGTGTGCCTCGGCATGTTCCTTGCGGATATAGTGGACGTCGTTCGTGGCCACCAGCGGCAGGCCGGTGCGCTTCGCGACTTCAAACAGATTGAGGTTGGCCACCTTCTGGTCGGAAAGGCCGTGATCCTGAATCTCAAGGAAAAAATTACCTGGGCCGAGGAGTTCGGAATATTCCTGAGCCAGCTCCACCGCGCGCTCGATGTGGCCGTTTTTACACGCCTCGGTTACCTCGCCCCCGAGGCAGGCGGAGAGACCGATCAGCCCTTTTCCGTATTCCCGCAACCAGCTTTTATCGATACGAGGCTTATAGTAAACGCCCTCAAGATGCGCCTTAGAAACCAGCCGAACAAGGTTGGCATAGCCCTCCTGCGTTTCCGCCAGCAGCACCAAATGCATGTTGTTGCGCTGCGAGCTCTTTTCCTCGACGCCGTGACGCGCCACATAGACCTCGCAGCCGATAATCGGCTTAATTCCAGCGCCCATGCAGGCCTTATAAAACTCCACCGCTCCGTACAGCACTCCGTGATCCGTCATGGCGAGATATTCCATCCCCAGATCACGGGCCGTCTTTAC
>JAAYDL010000062.1 GCA_012729265.1 Lentisphaerota bacterium
GCGCGCTCAATCAGACGAGGAAGTCCCACATCGCCCGTATAGCGCAACGACGCAAAAACCGACGAAAGCAAGGCTGCAATAAACAGATTCAGCAGACTGATAAATAAAAAATTCAGATTCACATTCATTTGCGGCCTATATAAACCGAATGCTCCCTGTGGATGCCAGACAAACCCGCCGATAAGTTGTGAGAGCATCGGGCCGAATTGACCTCATCCTCGACTCCACGATAAGGGAAACAGGGGTCTTTCAACAGCAAAACGGGGCGTAAATTGCTCTCAAGTGAGCATGGAGTCGTACGAAAAGTGGCCAAAAACGAACTGCGAAATGTGAGCAATTACCCATTAAAGTAAGCATTTTCTGATTTTACTGCTTGCGGTGTTGTCGTGCTTTAAGTAATTAGCAGTACAAATGGGGGACCTATTAAGCAAGTGCTTGATGGGAGACACCATGTAATAACTACGCAACAGGGAGACGAAGCATGGCAGTAACAAAATCGCAAATTATCCAAAAGATAGCAGAAGATGCAGGTATTTCCAAGGTTCAGGCGAAGGCCGCTCTGGATTCACTTGTGGCTCAGGTATACAAGGGAGCAAAAGCTACGGAAGGGATTACCATTCCGGGTATCGGCAAGTTGATTAAGGTTCAGCGCAAAGCACGTACTGCGCGCAATCCTGCAACCGGCGAGCAGATCAAGATCAAGGCGGGTAAGGTACTTAAATTCCGCATCGCCAAAGCTGCCAAGGATGCTGTTCTCGGTGCGAAAAAATAAGCATCATTTGGAAGATCCGAATCGTGGAAAGGAGGCCAACAGGCCTCCTTTTTTGTTTGGGTCTCCCGCAAAATCGGTGGATAAGCACTGTCATTTTTTCGATTTCTGTGAGTCGATATCTTTTTGACAGAAATGTATCATTTCAATACCGTCTCGGAAGTTTTTGGAGAACTGTGATGAAAACATCTTCGAAGGTTAATGCGCTGATTCTCGCGGGCGATCGCCAGGCAAGTATACAAGTGAAGAACGATAACAAAGCGTTTTTGCTGCTCCGAGGGAAACCGCTTTTTATGCATGTGCTCGCTGCGCTTCAGGAGGCGGAACTGGTGGGCGATATTGTGGTGATCGGCCCGAAAGATCGACTTCTTCGTGCGTTGGAGGATTTTGATATGGAGCGGGTTCGTGTGATTGAGCAGCGCGACAATATGATCGAAAATTTTAAGGCCGGGTATGTGGCGACGCTGGGTTTAGAGGAAGAGGTTGAATTCTGGGATTTGAAGGGCACTAAGTACGAGCAGGTGCCGGTCTTGGTGGCTCCGTGCGATATTCCTTTGCTCGTTGCGAATGAAGTGGATGAATTTATCCGCCGCAGCAATATGCACGAGTATGACTATTCCATCGGTGTTTCTTCGGAGCGAGTGCTCTCTTGTTATTATCCTTCCGAGGGTTTGCCCGGCATCCGGATGGTCTATTTCCATGTGCGCGAGGATTTGCTGCGCCACAATAATCTGCACATCGGAAAGCCGTTGACCTTTTTGCATCTCGATTACATTGAAAAAATGTATGAGTGGCGCTATCAGACGCGAACCGCCAACATTCTCCGAATGTTCTTTTCACTGCTTTGTAACGGCTGGCGACTCGTGAAAGGGCTGCGGGTGTTTATTCTTCTGCAGCTCTCGCTCTACTACGACCGCCATGGACATCCCAAACTCTCTGACCGGCTCCGTTCGCTGGTCTGCTTTAATCGCCTGGCTGAAGGAATCGGCAATGCACTGGGCGCGCGCGTTCAGGTGGTGTATACCCATTTCGGCGGCGCGGTGCTCGATGCCGATAACGAAAAAGATCTGGCCGCTATTGAGTCGCGCTATGACGACTGGATGGACCATCAGCGTAATCTATTTCTATAGCGAGCATCCGATGGGTTTTAGCGTCGCATCAGTCGATCCACTTGGATTGTTTCATCCAGTCGAAGATCGGCTCCATCCAGCCGGGACGACCAAATACAAAACCGTGGTTGCCTTGCTGATAAATGTGCATTTCGACGGGAACTTTATTTTTGCGCAGTTGTTTAAAATAGTTGATGGTGTTATCGACGTCTACGGTGGTGTCGTCGGTGGCATGCGTGAGATAAGCGGGCGGGGTGTTGTCGTCCACCTGCAGCTCGTTGGAAAAGAGGTCGAGCGTTTCTTTCGACGGATTGTTGCCCAACAACGCCTGCTGTGAACCCTTATGCGTCAGCGCATTCTGCATGGTGACGACGGGATAAACCAGAATCTGGAAGTCGGGGCGCAGGCTGGTGTTTTCTTCGTTCGGAATAAGCGCTTTTTTATAATGCGTGGCAGCGGTCGCGGCCAAATGTCCGCCAGCGGAGAAACCCATAATGCCGATTTTGTTTTTGTCGATTCCCCATTTTTCGGCGTTTTCACGGACCAGTTTGATGGCCTGCTGTACATCCTGCAGCGGACCGATGGTTTTGTCGTCCATGATTGAATCGCTTGGAAGGCGGTATTTCAGCACAAAGGCCGCGATGCCGCGTTTGGTAAATTCTTTGGCGGTCGATACGCCCTCGCCCTCGAAAACAATTACGCTGTAGCCGCCTCCGGGGCAGATAACAACGGCCGCGCCGGTCGCATTTTCCTTTTCGGGGAGAAAGATTTCCATGGAGGGACGAATTACGCTGCGGGCCATTCCGTCGGTAAGCGCGCCATCATTTTCCGGAGCCTCCTGAACTTTTGCGTTCGGAATCTTATCGGCGTAGAGAAACATCGTTTCCTGAGCGCCCGCGATCTGCGGTAATGCGGCCAACAGCAGCAAGCTCAGGCGGAGCAGGCCTCCGCGTTTTTTAAAAGAGGTGGCTTTGTTCATCATCAGTCTCCTTATAAAGGGGTTTAGTTCTCAGCGTATTGATCAATAAACTCGGCATGGTAGTCGATACGCCTCTCTTGGAAAATGCTATATTTCTTCAATTATCAAACCGAGCGTTCGTAGTATTGCGGGCAGAATGAGCGATCAACAGAAAGGAAAAGTTGAAGCGCCGTTGAAAACAGCTACGGAAGATTTTTTGTCTGATCGGAACCTCTAATCGGTGACCCTTTCTTGCTGCAAAAGGCGCTCGGCTTCGAGCCCCGCTACCAAAAAATGGACGGCGGCCTGCGCGAGCGGATGACCCGCGCCCGCATCGCTGGCAGAAATGGGAAGTATGGGAAGGACGCGAAGAATCCGCCAGACGGTCGTTGAAGCATCGTTCCCATTCATCGCATCATTCCCACCTTTCGGACAGCTTGGGGAAAATTGCATAAATCAACGATTGGCCCAGATCTGACTGATCAGGGGAAATCCGAATTTCTAAACTCGAAATCCGAAACAAATGATACATTTAAATGCGGCTCAATTCCCCAAATGGGTGACACGAAGCCGTTTCGTGTTTGAGTTTTTGTGGATTGTTTCGGGTTTAGGAATTTGGGCTTAGGATTTTAGCAATCGGAAAGATTGCGGACGATTGGGGGTTTGGATACTTTAGCCTTTTATTTTTTGCGGTTTGGATAGAAGATCGCCCGGTTTTGAGATTTGGAAGAAAAGGGAGCAGCTATGGCAGGAAAACGCAAAGGACTCGGGCGCGGACTGGATGTCTTGATTAAGGACGGATCGACCGCAAAACAGGAGGCGACCAAGAAGATTTCGAGCACAAATCCTCAGAGCGATTCGGCGGGCGGGGTTCGTTCCGTTGCGACTTCGGCGGTGGTGCCAAGTCGCTGGCAGCCTCGTTCTGTTTTTGATTCTGCGGCGCTGACGGAACTCGTGGAGTCGATTAAAGTGCACGGTATTCTGCAGCCGCTGCTGGTGCGGGCCGTTGGTGGAAAGTTTGAATTGATTGCCGGAGAGCGCCGTCTGCGTGCGGCGCAGGCCGCAATGCTCGCCAAAGTTCCGGTGCTGGTCATTGAAGCGTCCGATGAAAAGGCGCTGGAGTTGGCGCTGATCGAAAACCTGCAGCGCGAGGACCTCAACCCGATTGAAGAGGCCGAGGGGTATGCGCTGCTCCAGAAAAAGTTTTATCTGACGCAGGAGCAGGTTGCCGCACAGGTGGGTAAAGCGCGCGCCTCGGTTGCGAATGCGCTGCGCCTGTTGGAACTATCCGATAATATCCGCAAATATGTCGCCGAGGGATTGCTTTCGGTTGGACACGCTAAGGTATTGATATCGGTCGGAAGTACGTCAGAAAAAGAGGTGCTGGCGAAGCGCTGCATTAAAGAAGGGATGTCGGTCCGGGCACTGGAACGGCTGGTGAAGAGGCTGAACGGTACCTCGAAAACAGTGCGCTCGGAAAAATCGGATATGCCCAGCGATTATCTGCATACGCTGACCGACGAGCTGCATCAATTTTTTGGAACCAGCGTCCGGATTACGCCCTCCAAAACGCTGGCGAACGGCCGCAAAGTGAAGGGTTCGCTGGAGATTGACTATCACGATAACGACGAATTGGATCGTCTGCTCACCATTATGGGCTACGCAAACGATCTCTGATTATGCGGCTTCGTCGCGAAGGGCTGATGGGTCGAATTTTTTGACAAAATGATTTAGGATAGAATGATTTTTTTCTTCCTGTGCTTCATTATGTCGGACCGCTTTTTGTGACAGGCGAACTGCTGGGACGCAGTAAATTTTCGATCTATATATACTCGTGCGAAGGATCGTGCGTAGGAGAGATGTAAGGGAATAGATATGACGGATCAACCGACCGAACGCGAAGCGATGGCCAAGGAATATGATTCCATCCACAATCGACTGTTTCTCATTCAGACGCTGGCGCTGGTGCTTCTGTTGGCGCTCTTTCAGTTCAGCGGTTTCTCGGCCATGTTGGCTGATGGACTGGCGGTTCGTTTTGGTCCGAAGCTCTGGTACCTGACCAACGTCGTTTATGCGCTGGTCGCCATGTTTGGTTTTTCGGCCTGCATGTTTCCGTTTTCCTACTACGGTGGTTACGTATTGGATCAGCATTATGGGCTCTCGAACGAAACGATGGGCGAGTGGATGGGCGACTTCTTTAAGGCGTTGCTGATCGATATGTTCATGGCCGCGATTCTGTTTCCGGTCATTTATGCGCTGCTGCGTTGGCTGCCTGAATGGTGGTGGGCCGCCGCGGCGGTATTTTACATCGTCTTCGTCGTCATTGTCTCCGCGCTGGCTCCGGTTTTCATTATGCCGCTGTTTCACAAATTTGAGCCGCTGGAGGAAGGCGAACTCACCGAGGCCGTCAGGAAAATGATGTCGGATGCGGGCATTCAGGTGGTGGGTGTCTTTAAATGGGGGCTGGAGGAAAAGACAACGACCGCCAACGCGGCCTTTGCCGGGTTTGGGCGTACGCGCCGTATTATTCTGGGCGACACGCTGCTCTCCGGATATTCGCAGGAAGAAATTCTGGCCATCCTTGCGCACGAAGTCGGGCACTATAAAAACCGCGACATTCCTCGCCTGATGTTCACCAGTTCCGCTTTGGCTCTGCTGGGGCTGTATGTGGCGCACTTCTGCTTAACTTCACTGGTGGGTTTGTTGGATCTGGGGAGCATTGATAATATTGCCGCAGCACCGATTTTTCTGTTCAGTATCTTTATCTTCTCGCTCATCGCTATGCCGTTCGCCAACGCGCACTCGCGCCGCCGCGAATATGCGGCAGACGCCTATGCCGTTAAAACCATGGGTTCGGCTGATGCGCTGGCCTCGGCGCTCGAAAAGCTGGCCGACCAAAATCTATCAAACAAAGAACCCGCACCGTGGATTGAGTTCCTGCTCCACAGCCATCCCTCCATTGCCCGGCGCGTCGCGCGCGTTCGGTGTCTGACGGAATAGTTTGCAGCTTTGTTTCGCGCTATTTCGCGTGTTTAGCGGGCTAAAAACTGAGAACCGGGCAGATTGACCGCGAAACACGCGAAAGGGCGCGAAAGGGGCGATTCGTATAGAGATATTTAGGCAGAATGATTTTGGGGCAGAATGATGAACCGCGCCTGCGGCGTTATTGAACCGAGCCTTCAGCTCTATTTGCATCCGCAAATTATTTACCACTACGTTTTCAGCCATAGGAAATTATCTGCGCTACGCTTCAGTTCGAGGGAGGGTACATGGAAGAACAGGAACTGCGGATGAACTCGAATGGACGCAAATTTCAAAGGAGAAATTTTTTGCGCCGTTGCGCCTTTGAGCGAGAGCATATTTACGACAGAACGCATAGAACGCAAAAACAGAATTCACAATACACTTTCTTTGCGATCCTTGTGTTCCTTTGCAGAGACGGGGTCATGTCTTAACATTCATTGTTTTTCCACCAAATCATTTTGCCAAATTTCCCTTCGTGGACTTTGTGCCTTTAGTGTAGCGGGTGGTATTTTGACACGAAGCATGGGAGGACATGGATTTTGTTTGCAACGAATGATTGAAAAGCAACGAATTGTCGTGCAGCTTTATCTGCTTTATGAGACGCAATTTTCTATTTGAGTTGGGCGAATATACCCTGTTGGCAGTCCCTGTGCTTCGGGATAATTTTGTGTATCTAATCTGCCGCGAGGAACAGGCTGTGCTGATTGATGCGGGCGAGGCGCGTCCGGTGTTGAAAACGCTGGAGCAGAAAAATCTTCAGCTGACCGAAATGTTTATCACCCATACGCACCATGATCATGTGGGCGGTTGTCGGGAGCTGTGCGAGCGCATCGGGGCGCTGGCAATCAGTCCAGCCGTGGAGGCGAGGGAGTATGATGTGCTGGGAACGCGCTGCCGCTCCCTTTCCAAGCCGGGCCATGTGGCGGTGCATAAAATCTATTCATTCGCTGAACTCGGGCTTCTCGTTACGGGCGATACGCTCATCAACGGGGCGTGCGGGCGGCTGTTGGGCGGAACGGCAGAGCAGCTGTTTGAAAGCCTGCAGAGGATTAAATCGTTTCCTGACGAAACGCTGATTCTGGGCGGGCACGATTATCTGGAAGAAAATATGCGGTTTGCGCTGGAGGAGGAGCCGGGTAATGCGGATATGCAGGCGCGGCTGGCGCTGTATCAACGCGATCCTGCGGCAGCGATTTTTGTGACGCTGGCCGAAGAAAAACGAACCAACCCGTTTTTGCGAGTTGATTCGCTGGAAGCGTTCACTGCGCTCCGCGCTCGGAAGGATCTGTTTTGATGGGCGTTACCGGTTGCGCAGATAAACATTGTATTCTGAATTGCTCATGTAGCCGTCGCGGTTGGTGTCGATGTCGGTAAATTTGACCCAGAGAACACCAGAGAGTTCTTTGCGCTCAATCTTTCCGTCGTTGTTGGTGTCTTTGTCCCGCAGGGCGTTGGGCATTTCGGTGTTTTGAATAACTTGGAAAATTGGGGCAGGGTCTTGATAGGCGATCTGTCGCCGATAAGCGTTTCCTCCGAGCGGGTCGGGTTTTAGGTAAATGTTGTAGGTCTGAGATATCCGTTGTGTGTTGTTCTGCACCGAATAGGTGACTTTCAACTGAATCGGGAGATCGGGGTTCTGTCGGGTGGCCGTGAGTAGAAACTCGCGCGGTTCGCTGTCGGATGCATCGCGGACGCTCGGAGCACTTTGGATAGCGGGAGTAATGGTGCCGCCGGCAACAGACACCAGTACATATTGGAGCGGGTCGGCTCTGTTATTCCACTGGGTGTCATAAAGTTTGTCCGGGTGGAAGCCGATGTAGAGTTTTCCTTCGCCGGTCGCAAGAAGTTGAGCATCGGCCTCTGCACGGAGTTTAACATAGTGCGGGCGGCTCGACTGCTCCGGGATCACCACCAGCGGGACAAATGTTTGTGTGTTCGGATTGAAGCTGATGCGTTTGACCAGATTTGCGGGTTCAATCTCAAGGGGCTGAATGTCGGGGTTTGGGAGTTGCGACGGGAGAATATTTCTTTCAGGAGGCCCCAATAGTTGGGTCAGTTTTCTTTGGGTTTCTCCCGGTTTGAGGATTGATCCGGTAAAGAGTTTGGTGCCTTCAGCCGAATAAATAAACACATCGGACGCGAGGTTTGGGGAAAGTTGCAGAAGCACCTCATTGTCGAGTGTATCGCAGATCCATGGAATGCGGGTTTTAAGCAGACGGGCGGATTCTTTGGCCAGTTGGACTATTTCGCCTTCGTTGAAGGGGGTGAGGTATCCATGGTTTTCGGGGCGAGCGGGTCGGCGCTGAATGTAGTATGCCTGAAGCTCTTCGGACTGATGATTCAGCGCGAGGGCTTCGAAGGTTTTGTAGTTTGCGACAAAGTCGGGGTGGGTCAGGTCGCCCAGAATAAGCAGCGTATATTTGCGGGTGGCGACCAGTTCACGGAGTTTAATCGATGAACGGTCTTCGGTTTTTATAACGGAGACATCCGGTAAAAGATCAAGTTTTGGCGGTTCAGGCTCCTTTGGTCCTTCATCTGGCTTGACGGCGAGAAATTCTTCTTCGGATCGAAGGATGGAGGAGGTTTCATCTGCGCCCATATTTTCTTTCTCTTTACTTCCTTTGTTTCTTCCAAAAAGACACTCCTTCACCAATGTGATGCAGTTATTTTCAAAACCGAGGGCACCGCCGATGCCGCCGATATTAAAATCGAAACTGCATTTTAATATAACGGGGAAAAAGGGTCCGGAGAAAAAGGCGGCGCCTCCGTTGCCCTTTGCCGTGTTCTCCTGAAAGGTGCAGTTTTCCAATTCGATTGGGCGGGCGGATTTATTTTTTGTTTCGGCGGCCACTGCGCCGCCTTTTCCCTGTGCTGTGTTATAGCGGAAATAGGAGTCAATGATCCATGCGCTTGCGTTTTCCTCCAAAAACAAGGCTCCGCCGTTCCTAGTCGCCCGGTTTGCAGAGAAAGAGCATGCCGATATTCTAAGGGATGTTTCTTGGGTTGTAGCGATTGCTCCACCGTTTTCGGCTGCAATGTTGGAGTAAAAGGTGCAGTTGGTAAATAGGACTTCGGAGGCCGGAATAAAGACCGCTCCGCCTCCTTGCTTTGCCCAGTTTTCTTCAAAGATGCAGTCGGCGATGGTCACATGTCGGCTGCCCTGCAGGAGATAGATTCCACCTCCATAATTCTCTTCGTCGTCTCCGTCGGCCAGCCCCTGTTTGATCGTGAATCCGACAAGGGAGGTTTCAGATGCCATCGTCAGCACGTGGTAGCAGTTGTCGGCGCTATTGCTGAGTTGGCCGATGTTGCCGCTGAGTATGGTTGGGTAGGCTTTCGGATTCCGTTGTTCCCGGTGGGTCTCGTCGCCCCGGAATCCGCCGTAGAGATGCACGCCGGTCTTCAGCTTAAAGGAAGAGTCCCGCCGCGTTCCGTGAGGGGAGTGGATCCCGCTTTTGACCCAAATCTCTCCGCCTCCGTTTGTTGCGGCGGCATCGATGGCGTCCTGCAGAGAGGGAAATGCGCTGAACCATGACTCGCCGGTGGGTGCATTCCCCTGAAAACGGTTATCTACATAAAAGACTTTGGTTGGGATGGTATTGGTTTCGGCGGCAGTTCTCCCGACCATGAGCGATAGCATGGTCAGTACAACAGTGCCAAAAAGTCTAATACGCAAAAACATAGCGGCACCATAGGATTATAAGCGTCTCGCCTCAAACTAAAACGAAATGAACTACCCTCTTTCCGTTAGGGAATTACGAGCCTTCTCAGCGAAGTATCCGCGTTCTCAAGCTAGCTTTTCGCCGACTTTCAACGTCTCCATTCTTCATGCGATGTTATTTAACCTCTTTTTTCGTGGTGCGGAGGAGCGCTTTCCATAGTTCTTCGTCGGTACGGGCCGCGAGCAGGGCATCGCGGGCACTCTTTTCCTGATAGGAACGCGAGAGGTCGGCGATGAGTTTGAGGTAAAAGGCACTCGCGGCGGTCGGGATCACCACGAAAAAAAAGATGCGCGTCAGCATGCGTCCCGTCTCGTCAAATTTTATACCCTTGCGGTTAATGCCCAGCGCCATAGTCAGTCCGCCGCCTTCGACTGAGCGCACATGCGGGAAGGCAAGCCCGTTATCCGCGGCGGTGCTGACAATGGATTCGCGCTGCAGGGCTAGATTGAGCAGCAGATCCGGATTCTCTACAAGAGCTTCATCGGCCATGCGCCGACACAGTTCGCCGAGTATTTGCTCAGGGGTCGATCCCTTTAGGTCGACGATCATGAGTTTTGGGGAGGTGAAGCGGGCAATGCCGACTTTCTGCGCTTCTCCGTAAACGCGTTTTGTTCGTTCGCGCTCCATCAGGTGTTCGGGATAGTAGAGAAAACGTGCACAGTTGGGGCAACGCAGCAGTTCTTCCGCTTTCCGAACGCTATAGATCATGCTTTTGGTGAGCGACATGCCGCACCCGGAGCAGAGTTCGTTCGAGACGGGAACGATGCCTTCGGGGTGTTTCTGGAGTAGGCGATAAAAATGACTTTTTACCTGATGCGGCAAATGATTGCTCAATTCGCTGATTGAGTGCTGCAGCTCATCCAGCTTGGCCGAAGGCATGGAAACCTTCTTCTGCATATTGGCCACGATCAGCTCCTGAAGCTGAATAAGCTGATTAATAAGATTGTGTGCTGTCGTCATTCTCCCCCCAAAAATCATACAGGTTTCCGTTTGAACGGGGGGATTGTAGCGCACGTTTCCGAAGATGAAAACCCTGGATATGGTAAATATTAAGGGATCATTTGACCGGGCAATGCGTACGCTCAGGCGTTTTGGAGTCTGCGGATGGCCGCAGCAGGATCAGCCTGAGCATTGACTGCGCTGACGACGCAAAAGTTATCAATCCCCGCCGTGCGCAGCGCGGGCAGATTGTCGATGGTAATCCCGCCGATCGCTACGGCGGTGAGGGCGACGGCCTGTGCGATGCGTCCGGTTTCTTCAGGACCGAGCGCAGGAGCGGCATCCGCTTTGGTCGGTGTGGGAAAGACGGGGCCGATACCGATATAGTCGGGACGAAGGTTTTCGGCGCGAGCGGCCTGCTCCAAATTGTGTGTGGAGAGTCCAAAAAGTTTGCCGGGCGTGTTCCATTGCTGCCGTGCTTCGCTGATGGAAAGATCGGTTTGACCGAGGTGAATGCCGTCGGCATCACTTTCGATTGCGATGGATAGATCGTCATTCATAATGAAGCGTGTGGCGGTACCCTTCGTGATTTTACGGTAGAGGTTCGCTGTTTGGAGGAGCGTTTTGCGTGAAGCGTTTTTCATTCTAAGCTGGAGGTAACGCACCTCGCATTCGACGGCGGCCAAGGCGAGGGTTTTGTAGCCGGCGATCGGGTCAGTGGCGATCAGGTAAAGTCCAAAATTTTCCTTCATGCTTCGGAGTATATCATTTATGCGGATTTGAAACAGGTTTGATCGGCTGTTTTTTTTATCAATTTTTTATTGCCATTAGTAGGATGGAGAACATACCTTCTCGCCGTATTTGTTTAATGGGTGGTCCGGGTTGGCATGAGATAGTGATGATGGGAAAAATATGATGGGTATTAAAATGCGCTGGCTATTTGGTGTTATTTTCTTTTTTCATTGGCTTCAAAAACAACAAACGCGTCTTTACCTGCGGCTTTTCGGTGCTCCTGCGATCGGATGTTCTGTCAGCAGCCCGTCGGGATGTTATGATTTTAAGGTTCAGTTACTGACTCCCTCATGTCTCTGTAAATTTGGTGGTGAATTATGCTGACGAAGGATCGATTACTTGTAATAGACGATGAGCTCTGGCTTCGGGAGAGTTTGCGGTTTATGTTCAAGGATGCCTACGATGTGGTCTGTGCTGACTCCGTAGACAGTGGTGTTGAGTTGCTGAAAGACAGCCCTCCGCATTGTATTATTTCGGATATTAGAATGCCGGGGAAAACCGGAATAGATGGGCTGAAGGAAATTCGGAAGATTGATTCGCATGTCTCCGTTATCATGCTGACGGGTTTTGGATCGCTGGAAACCGCGCAGGAGGCGATGCGGAATGGTGCGTCGGATTATCTCCAGAAGCCGTTCAACAAGGCAGAGCTCCGCGAGGTGGTCGGACGCCATATTCAGCGCACAAAGAGTTTCCGTCAGCAGATGCAGGTAAATGACCGCATCGAAAGCCTTGCGGCTCAAATGAAGAGCCAACTGAGTGAAAAAGAAGAGCTGACTAAGCTTCGGGAAAAAACGTCAGAGTTCCTTCATGATATAGGCAGCCCGATCAGTGTCATTAACGGCTATGTTAAAATGCTGATCAAAGAGGTCACTGAAAAAAGCGACGGTGATCGCGAAGTGAATGTCGTTTATCTTGAGCAGATCGAGAAAAATGTATCCCGCTGCCGGGATATGCTCTCGATGTGGCGTGAGCGTGCTCATAAAACCCATTCCGCTCCTGAGGAGGTGGATATCAGTCAGGTGGCAACCGAGGTTGCGCAAAATGCGTGTTCGCTTGCCGCTGAGAAAAACGCTCGGGTGAACCTGATTGGCGGGCCCCCTAATTGTATCGTTGATGGCAACAATCTCCTGCTTTTCCGTGCGGTTCAGAATATTGTAGGCAATGCGCTGGAGGCCCTTGCGGACGAGGGCGGCGTGATTGATGTTCGCTGGCGTATCGAAGAGAGTCACGTATTGCTGGAAGTGGAAGATAACGGCGGCGGATTTCCTCCCGAAAAGCTGAACGATATGCAGACCAAGTATTACACCACCAAAGGAGATTCCGGCGGAATAGGGCTGGGTTTGTTTATCACAAAAAGTATTGTGGAGGCGCACAACGGCTCGTTGATTCCGGCGAATAATAAAGCGGGAACGGGTGCGCTCGTTACGCTGACTTTCCCGCTGCTCAAATAGTCTGCGCCAGAATTTTCTGCTAAATGTTTTGACACTTTTGCGTGGAAAAACAGATTCTTTATCTTTGCCGGAGCCCCAAAGTAACAAGACGCTGAACGCGGGTTACTGTTTTTACCGAGTACTAATCGTTAGAGGATTGCGGAATAGTCCTTGCTGTTTGGCTTACACGTTTTATATCCTTCCGAAACTTTTAAATCCGCGCAAGCAGCTGAGGGAATATGATTTCTGTTCGTAATGTGTATAAGCGCTATGGGCGCACGGTGGCGCTGGACGGTCTGAGCTTTGAGGTCGAGGAGGGGACCATGTTTGGGTTGCTGGGCCCGAACGGTGCCGGAAAAACGACCTTGATCAGCTGTCTCTGCGGAATGGTTCATCCGGATCAGGGCGAGCTGTGTATCCAAGGACTGGCGGATCTGACGCAGATTGATGTTCGGAGTTGTCTGGGCGTTGTTCCGCAGTCGATTGCTTTATATGAAGAGTTGTCGGCGCTGGGAAACCTCCGTTTTTTTGGTCGGCTGTTTGGACTATCCGGTGCGCAGCTGGAGGAGCGGGTTGAAGCCTGTTTGGCGATTTCACTGCTCAAGGACCGAGCAAAAGACAGTGTGGCAACGTATAGCGGCGGCATGAAGCGGCGGCTGAATCTGGCCTGTTCGCTGCTGCACGATCCCAAGGTCATTCTCCTGGATGAGCCGACGGTGGGCGTGGACCCGCAGTCGCGAAATCTGATTTTTGACACGATCGAAAATATGAAGGCGCAGGGGAAGACGCTGATTTATACCACGCACTACATGGAAGAGGCCCAGCGGATGTGCGACCGCGTTGCCATTATGGATGCAGGGAAGATTCTGGCGTTGGACTCGGTGCCCAACCTGATCGCCCAGTATGGCGGTGCCGCTCGTGTAGAAGCCTGTCTGACCGACGGTGTGGTGGATAAAGATCAAATTCTTTCCCGTCTGGACAATGAAACCGCCTGCGTGGTCGACCAGACGCTTCGATTTGATTCGTGCAATCCACTGGCGGAGTTGACCGGGCTGTATAACGCCGGAATTCAGTTGAGCAGTCTGAAAATGGAGGCGGCCGATTTGGAAGACGTCTTTTTAAATCTTACCGGGCGAACACTGAGGGACACATGAAGCGTATTTTTTATATGGCCGTCAAGGATCTGGCCGTGCTCATGAAGGATAAAGGAAACCTGTTTTGGGTTTTCGGTTTCCCGATTTTGTTTGCCCTCTTTTTCGGGATGATATTTTCAGGAATGAGCGACGGTCCAAGTCAGATTGTGGTCGGCGTGGTCGATGAAGACCAAACCCGTTTTTCGGAAGAATTTACGGAAGCCCTTCGGGCTCGGGAATCGCTGGAGGTGATCACCCTTTCCCGCGCGGATGCGCTGGAGCGGGTGCGCAAGGGAAATCTCTCCTGTGCGCTTTTTTTGAATCCGGGTTTCGGCGAAGGTCTCGGCGGATTTTTTTCTGAGGAGCGCACCATTGAAATGGCCTCTGATCCCGCGCGAACGATGGAGTTGGGTTTTCTTCAGGGAATGATCGTTCAGTCGCTCTTCGAGGTTATGCAGTCGCAGTTCACCAATCTTGACCGCGTCCGCGAACAACTCGATCTGTGGAGAGACGATGTCCGCTCTTCATCAGATCCTGATTTTGAATCGACAACACTGCTCCTCTTTTTCGATGCGCTGGAGCTGATGCTTAAGGATGTCAATGAGCTCGATACCAATGGGTCGGAGTCGGTGATGAAATTAAACTTGGAAATTCCAAGGGTGGAAATTAATCGCGAACGACAGGGTCCGACCAACTCGTTCCAGATCACCTTCCCTCAGGCCATTCTTTGGGGGATTCTAGGTTGCGCAGCCACTTTTGCCGTTTCGCTGGTTCGGGAACGCACGGTGGGAACCATGCAGCGTCTGCTAACCTGTCCGCTCTCAGAGGGGCAGATTCTTGCCGGCAAGGGGCTGGCCTGCTTTCTGACCTGCCTCTTTGTTGTTGTCAGTCTCTTTCTGGTGGGCTGGGTTTTCTTCAAGGTGCCGTTTGTAAACATTCCGCTCTTTTTCTTGGGGGCGCTGTGCGTCATGCTCTGCTTTGTTGGGGTGATGATGATGGTTTCCACCATTGGCCGGACCGAGCAGGGCGTCGGCGGGGCGGGGTGGGCCATCATGATGGTCATGTCGATGCTCGGCGGCGGCATGGTTCCGCTGGTGTTTATGCCCGATTGGCTGCGGCCCGTAAGCCTGATCAGCCCCGTGCGCTGGAGCATCTATGTGTTGGAAGGCGGCATCTGGCGCGAGCTGAGTTTTATTGAAATTTTGCCCGCCTGCGGATTGCTTCTGCTGATCGGGGCCGTCTCGTATATCCTCGGCCTGTGGCTCATGAAACGCTTCCACTGTGTGGGTTAATGTGCTTTCGCTATGCGGATGCGCGGGCTAAAAACAGAGAGCCGGTAGATTGACCGCGAAACATGCGAAATTGCGCGAAAGGGGAGGTGCGCACAGTCAACGGGATGGTGCGTGTTGAGATCCCTATGTTTTTCTGTGTGGTCAGTCCAATGGTGCTGATTTCCAGTGGGACCAACAGCGGAACGGATCCGGATTTTGGGGCGTATTCGCTGACGGTCAGCTCATTCTATATGGATCGCACCGAGGTGAAAAAGGCGCAGTGGGACGTGGTCTACAACTGGGCGGTGGCACATGGGTACAGTTTTAGCAACTCCGGCTCCGGCAAGGCACCGGATCACCCGGTGCATACGGTGAGCTGGTTCGATGTGGTGAAGTGGTGCAACGCCCGCAGCGAGATGGAGGGGCGGACACCGTGCTATACGGTGAGTGGCAGCCCCTACAAGACAGGGCAAAGTGCGCCGGACTGCAATTTTGAAGCCAATGGCTACCGCCTGCCGACGGAGGCGGAGTGGAAAAAGGCCGCACGCGGCGGACTCCAAGGCAAACGATTCCCATGGGGCGATACGATTACGCATAGCCAAGCGAACTATCGTGCGAATGGATCTGCGTACAGCTATGACGCCAGTCCATATACGACATACACATACCACCCGGACTACAACGATGGGTCGGAGCCCTACACGAGTCCGGTGGGCAGTTTTTCGGCAAATGGCTATGGGTTGTACGACATGGCAGGCAATGTTTTTGAGTGGTGTTGGGATGTGTCGGATGCGTCGGCCTCGCGCCGGGACCTCCGGGGCGGGAGCTGGGACTCCTACGCGTACGACGCTCGTTGCGGCCACGCGGGCTGGGACGCCCCGGGCATCGCGTCCTACTACGGCGGGTTCCGCGCCGTCTGCCGTTAAGGGCCATCTGCGCTCCTCCCAGACAGCAGGAACAAGCGGAATGTCGGGAGGTTGCGCGACGTGGGTGAGGGACGAACCCCGAGCGGAGCGAGAGGCCGGAAGAAAACGAAGGCGCAGCAGCGAAAATTCTATCGGCGAAGCCGATCGAATTTTAGACAGAAGGAAACGAAGAGAACGAAGCGGGCATGCATCGGAAATTGTTTTGAGCAAGTGGTGGAGCCGAAAAACCTGCGGAGCGCCTTCTGGAAGCCCGCCCCACGTTTTTCAGCCTAGGCAACCAGCTATAGTTTCTTTTTTAGGCTCATTTTAACCGCCGATTACGCGGATGGCGCAGATCAGAAGAGAAACGATACTCTGTTGAAACCACCTCTTTCCCTTTAATCCGCAGTGTTTTTGATCCGTTTTGATCGACAGAATGGCCCTCATTTTTTTTGGTGTTTTTGATTGCATACCTACCTATAGGTATGTAAATAAGCACCCCAATTTTGAGGTCGATAGGAGAAGAAAATGGCGCGAAAAACGAAGGAAGAGGCCGAGGAGACGCGGCTGAAAATTTTGGATGCGGCGCTGGATGTTTTTTCGCGAAAGGGCTATTCGCGGACGACGTTTGTGGATATTGCGAAGCAGATTGGACTCACGAAGGGCGCAGTCTATTGGCACTTTAAGACGAAGACCGATCTGTTGGTTGCGCTGATTGAGTCAAACATTGCTTTGAAACATAAAAGGTTGGGCGATCCGATTGAACAGTCCGGGTCGTTAGCGGCCTTGCGGGAGTGTATTCTCGGGTCGGTTCGAACGGTACTTGTGGAGCCGCAGTTACGCAAATTTGAGTTTTTCATCAATTTTCAGATTGAGTGGTCGGAGGATTTAATTGAAGAGGTGCGCACCGGGTTGGAACGAGTCGTCCGGGAGGGTCCGTTTCGTAAATATTCGGTGACGATTCATCAGATGCAGAAACAAGGGCTCGTGGACGGGTCGGCAGATGTCGAAAAGCTGGGAGCCATTTTGTTTGCGACGTGGGCGGGGCTGATGCGGGGATTTATGCTGGGGCTCATGTCGGAGGAGGAGTTGCTCCAACGGCTGAGATATGGATTTGATTCAATGTTTAAGGATCTTGTAAAGGAAGGATAGAAATTATGAGTAAAGCATCTTGGATTATTACGGTGGTTTTGACGGCAGC
>JAAYDL010000063.1 GCA_012729265.1 Lentisphaerota bacterium
CCGGTTGCCATAGCGGGAAGGAAACACCTGTTCCCATTCCGAACACAGAAGTGAAGGGTCCCAGCGGCAATGGTACTGAGGAGAAGACCTCGGGAGAGTAGCACGCAGCCGGTTTTTTTCTTTTTGAGCCATGGGTTTTAATCCATGGCTTTTTTTGTTGGATTCATGAAATAAGATTATGATACAAATCTATATGTGTATCTATATTACACAGCGATTAATTGCTTGAGTTTCAGTTAAATGGAGGGCTCGGTTATGAATAGGTATCTTCTGCTTTTGTTCTGTTTATTTATGTTGAACCTCTCATCCCATGCTGAGTTTCGTGTTTGGCGGAATACAGAGGGGAAATCAGTAACTGCTGAATTTAAGGGAATGAAGGACGACAAAGCTGTTCTCTTACGAGAGGATGGCAAAGAGTTTTTGTTGAGTCCTGATACGTTGTGTGAAGAGGATCAGTCATATATTCAAGAGAAATTGTCAGCCCCTGATCAGGTTGCTAAGGAAGAGACCGAACAGACGGAGGAGACTCCGCATATTTCAAAGTCAGAAGCCAAAGTGATTGCTGAAAAATATGCAGAGGCCGTTAAGAATAATGATGTAGTGGCGTTGCAGAAACTGATTTGGAAGTCGGACGATCCAAAGCGTGCTTGGGAGCCTGGGAAAATCCTGAACAGTGATTTTTATGTCTCAGCTCTGAATGAAGGAAATGCACGAAGATTAAACACAGAAATAAAATATATACGTATTAAAACAATAAAAATTGAAGCATACGGATATGAAGTTGAGGTGGAAATTACAACAAAAGATAATGGTAACACATATAAGAAAAAAGGATACATACAAATGCTGAGATGCGGAAAGATAAAGTATGATACCATGGGATTGCTTCATCCGTATGAACAGGTATCCTCACAAATACAGGAGGCTTTTACTATTAAGGAAGGTAGTTTCAATTTCAATATGTATAAACAATATATATTGGAATTGGATATCCCATTGTTTGGTTATGAAGAGGCGTCGAGTGATTCTGATGAGAAACGTGCGCTGAAGAAGATTAGAAATTGGCTCAAGGATGAAGGCCAAGAATGGGATGAAACAGAACCGAGGGTCCCCTGTCAGAAAGAAGTGTTTGAATATTGGGTCGAAGCTTTGAGAAGCGTTGAGAATAGCTGAGTTGATGAAACTAGTCATTGCCACCCGAAATGCCCATAAGCTTGAAGAGATTCAGGCGATTTTTGATTTTACGAATCTTGAGGTGCTCTCCGCCTTTGACTTTCCAGAGATTCCCGACGTGATTGAGGATGGAGAAACGCTGGAGGAAAATGCCGCAAAAAAGGCAACCGAAATTGCTGCAGCGACCGGTTGCTGGACGTTGGCGGATGATTCCGGTCTGGAGGTCGATGCGCTCGACGGAGCGCCGGGTGTTTATTCCGCCCGCTATGCCGGAGAACATGGTTCGTATGCGGATAATAATGTGAAGTTGTTGCGAGAGCTTGCGGACAAGGAAGATCGCTCCGCTCGATTCCGTACCGTCATTGCGCTCTCGGATCCCGAAGGCAACGTAAAGTTGGTGTCGGGCGAGTGTGTCGGCGTGATTATTGAGGAGGGCAGGGGAGCTAACGGATTTGGTTATGATCCGCTCTTTGTTCCTAACGGTTATTCCGAAACCTTCGCCGAGCTTTCGAGTGAAGTGAAAAACCGCATTTCTCACCGGGCGAACGCGTTACGGAAGGCCCACGAGGCGTGGTCCGAATTACTTTGTTAAGACATCACTATGGACGAAAAAATCCGTGCAATCCGGCAGGCGTCTGGGTAAAAACGTGCATCGATTTCAACCAAAGGGAAAACAACGATGAACGTAAAAATCAAACGCGCGCTTCTGAGCGTATCCAATAAGGCCGGAATTCTCGATTTTGCTCGGCATTTGCACGAGATGGAGGTTGAGCTGCTCTCCACAGGGGGTACCGCCCGGGCCCTTCGCGAAGCTGGGATTCCTGTGAAAGAGGTGTCCGACTTTACCGGGTTTCCGGAAATGCTCGACGGTCGCGTTAAAACGCTCACTCCGCAGGTTCATGCCGGCATTCTTTTCATGCGCGATAATGAAGAGCATGTGAAGACGATGGAGCAGCATGAGCTGGGACAGATTGATCTGGTTTGTGTTAATCTGTATCCGTTTGAGGAGACGATTGCGCGGGAGGATGTAACGCTGCCGGAAGCGATTGAGCAGATTGATATCGGCGGCCCCACCATGATCCGCTCCGCTGCAAAGAATATGCGCTTTGTCACTGTGGTGACCGATCCCGCAGATTATGCTCAGGTGATTGCTGAAATGAAAGGGAACGACGGTGCGACCACGGAGGCCTTTCGTTTCCTTTTGGGGCAAAAGGTCTTTGCGCGTGTGGCTGAATATAATGCGGCGATTGCGACCTATCTGGCCGAGCAGGTGGCCGAGCAAAATCTCTCGAAACCTTTTGTTAAGGCCTACTCCAACGGAACCGAGCTGCGCTATGGCGAAAACGCACACCAGAAAGCTTGGCTCTATAAAGATGCCGATTCCCGTGATGCAGCGATTGCGCTGGCCGACGTACTGCACGGTAAAGAGATGAGCTATAACAACTATGTCGACGGCGACGGTGCTCTTGAGGCCGTTAAAGATCTCTCCGGCAAACCCGGTGTGGCCGTTATTAAGCACACGAATCCCTGCGGTTATGCCACCGGCGAAACACTGGCGGAAGCCTTTGAAGCGGCTTGGTCGGGCGATCCCGTTTCCGCGTTCGGTTCCGTTATTGCCGTTACGCAGAAGATTGATATGGAAACTGCGGAATGCCTCGACGGTCGTTTCGTTGAGGCCATCATTGCTCCTGGTTACGACGAAGATGCGCTGGATCATCTGATGAAGAAAAAGAATCTGCGTATTCTCAAACTCAAAAAGCCGATGGGTAAAGCGGTGCCGCAGCGCATGGTTAAGCAGATTGGCGGCGGCTTGCTGGTTCAGGATGTCGATACAGAGCTTCTCGAAAAATGGGAAGTCCCCACCAAAGTTCCGTTCGATGATTCCAAGAAGGAGCTGGCGCTCTTCGGTATTGCTGCGGCCAAGCACACCAAATCGAACGCCATTGTGCTGGTGCAGGAATATAAGCCCGGCTGTTTCCGTGTACTGGGTATGGGCGCAGGGCAGCCGAATCGGGTGGATTCTCTGCGCAAGCTCTCCGTGGCAAAAGCGGTGGAAAATCTAAAAACCGAGCGCCCCGAGATTACCGATGAAGAAATTCGTCAGGTCATCAGCGAGTGCGTATTCGTTTCAGAAGCCTTCTTCCCGTTTGCCGACAGTATTGAGGCCGCCAATGAAATGGGCGCGAAATATATCGTCCAGCCCGGCGGTTCCATTCGTGACGACGAAGTGATCGATGCCTGCAACAAGTTCGGCATCGCCATGGCGCTCATTGGAATGCGCCACTTCAAACACTGATCAAATCGCGTTTGCGATTGTAAAAGCCCGCTTATCTACGGGCTTTTTTTGTTTCTATTCGGAGGAGGACTTCTCCTCTGAAATTGGTACAAGCCGTACTTTTGAGGTAATCCTTGTGGTCGGCTTAGGAGCTGCTGATTTTTTTATACGAACTTTTGGGCGAGGAGGGGATTGGTTGAGGTAGGTTTGGTTTAATAGGCCAGCGCGTTCGCAGGCTTCGAGCACATCCATGAGTCGACCATGGGTAGATATTCCGTTTTGATGAATTGTGATGAAAAAATCTACTTTCTGCCTATGAGCCGCTTCCGACAATGGTTTTAGAGCGGTTTAATTTAAACTGTAGCCGCATGAGACAAACCAATGAAGGGCATCCGTTTCAGTAATGCAGCTTAGGGCTTTGCCGATAGCGTCGAGCAGATCTTCTAGGCCACGTGCTTTTATACCC
>JAAYDL010000064.1 GCA_012729265.1 Lentisphaerota bacterium
ACCTGCGAACCGGTTATGCAAGCGAAGGGCTGCTGGATATCCACATTGTGACCGATGCGGATATCGAGGCACGCACAAGCTACGCGGTGAAAATAGGTGCCGTTACCGACCCCGCCATCTCGCTTCCGATGGGTGCAAAGAAAAGGAATGATGCATGATAATCCGTTGAATGAAACTATCGCTGGATTATCTTCGCCATTCTCATTAGGTGTGGCCGATGCCCGGCTTGGCCAGTCTTATGAGGATACGCCATGCTTAAGCTGCGCACTCTTCCCCAAAAAAAGAATGCGCCGCCGAAGAGATTGAGAACGGGCTGAAAGATAGAAAAGCAAAGCCAAAGAGCCGCCGCGAAAGAAATTTACATTATGGTAGCGTTCCAATTTACATTCCACCTTCTTTTTATCGGCATCTTTTCAAGGAATCGAGGAATTTGGCCGAGGAATTTCAAAATCGGGAGGAGTTTTAGCGGGTTTCGCTCTCGATTTTCTTGGATAAGGGTGAGGTTTTCCGTGCCGAGGCACAAGCGGTCCGGAAGGCTCCTCCTTCGCTTTTCAGGCTTTGGCGGACAAGGCGGCGCGTCTTTTTCGGTTTTTTGAATGGAACGGACGGTTTTCATGATCGGGGTGGAGCTTGGGCACGGGGGTAATGGCCTTTTGGATGAGGGCAAACGGAAGCGGTGCGGAGTGGAGCTTCCCGTTGCATTGAACCGGGCTTCGCCCTATTTTCTTCGGAAATTATCTGCGCTTCGCTTCGGTGGGCAGCGGGTGATGTCGAGGCCGGTGAGGCGCAGGATCTTTTGAGCGGAGCTTTCGGGCTTGTTCGGCATTCATGCTTTTCCCACAGCTTTGAAGAAGGTGTAGCAAAATGTGCCGTCCGGCTCGGTCGTTCGATATAGATCCTCGATTCCTCTATCGAACGTAGCGGGATCGATGATGGCGTTCTCAACAGCCGATTGACGTACGCCCTCAATCATCGCCGTGAATGTCTTTTTTGTGAATCCATCGACCAGTTCCGGCTTACTGAAATCGACATACACCATCCGGGGGGATACCCGGACGTCGCTATAGCCCGCAGCAACGAGTAATGGATACAGCGACCTTCCGATCAGCGCGTTTCCGCCCGCGCGAGACTGCAATTCGACCAAGCAGCGAATCGCTGCATTCGCCGCATCGCTATCGGGGTGAAAGTAGGTAGAGCCATGGTCGCCTTCAATGACCATAATGGTTCCACCCGGCCGCAGAAATGATTTCAACTTCCGCAGGGCAACGCTCGGCTCTTTCAAGTGCTCCAAAACGAAACAAACGAAGATATGATCGAACGATTGGTGTGGCCCGCGCTGCACTAAACGTTGACCGGATTAACCGCCGCTGCCAGCGTAGGGTTCATGCCCTCGTTCGCTTATTTGTTAATCCTTTTGTCTTTTACCCTAAAGAAAGCGATGAACCAGCAAAAGGAGACAATGGAAAGCCAAGCTAGTCCGAGTAAAATTGAGTAATTGAATAATGCCAGATGATCGATTGTATTCATCTGATGTGTTCCAGCCATTTCATCGTTACACCATTGGGTGAGGCATGAAATTCCAAACCTCGTGGGAATAACCCAACCCATGCTGATAGCGATTAGAAAAACTCTGATACTCCATTTCTTCATTTTGGACCTCTTTCCATAGCGACAGTTGCTCAGGAAGCACCGGCACCTGCCTACTTATTTTCCTTAAACGGCTCTTTTTACGCGATAGAGAGGTTGCACAGATCAATAGTCGATGAAAAGAAGAATGTCCGACAAAGAGGACTTTTTGATCACGCGAAGGGGCGTTGCGCTACGAAGAATTCATAGGCGTAGAAGTCGGAATAACGGCGGTGCATCTCAGGCTCTTCCGCGAGTTGATCCAGTATGGCCAAAGCTTCAACATCCTCAACGTACGTACCACGCAACTCAGTCATACGAGCCTCCATGGGAGTGTAGAAATCATCCCACCATGCTTCATCGGGCAAAGTGAAGTGTCCAACGAGATCAAATCCACAATCTTGTATTACCGCCAAATCGTCTTCCAGCCATCCCATTGCAGGATAATCAAAGTCGAAAGAGGCTCTGACAATAGGCGGCGGGTTCTCCTTGCGCCAAACCGCGTCGGAAAATGATAGATAGCCGCCGGGGCGGAGTAATCCATAACAGATGTCCAGCGCTTTCCGGAGTCCAATGTTGTAGAGCGCACCCTCCGACCAGATGAGATCAAAATGTTCAAGCGGTTGCTCTGGATCGGCCATATCTCCGTCGACTGCACAGACGCGTTGCGAAAGCCCGCGCTCCGCAATAGCCGCCCGAAGCCGTTCAATACTCGGCGAGTGGGTATCGATTGCCACGATGGAACCCGCTGTCAGTTCAGCGAGCTGTAGAGTCTGCGCGCCGACACCGCACCCCATATCGAGGATTGCGGGAAACTCCGGCAGGTCGCCGCACAGCCCAACGGCTCTGGCGGCGCAAGCGCGGTTGCCAGGCCCCTGACGCGGCAGGTTTTCGAAAACCTCGAAAAAAATCTCCCAGAAGCGAGGGCTCAGTTCATTCATAAATGCTCCTTTCTCTCTTTGGCTCGAACGATGCGGATCAGGCGCGCTGTTAAGCCATCGCTTGTATCCGGCCTGTTGTGTTCCATTATTCCGATCTTGAACACACGTACGCCCGCACTTGCGGCGCAATGTCGAGTGTTTGGTCAATCTGGAAACCGGCACGCTCGATCATCCCCGACAGCACCCAATCCCACGTACTGAACTCATCACGAATGTGCACGATGGTCTCATCTGCCATTTGTGCACCCGCAAGTTTGCGCATGCCGCCCAGCCAACCCTCCAAGGTCTCTCGGTAGGTCCTTGGGTCAAAATCAAATACGACATCGGCGAGAAACATCTTGCCGTCGGGCTTGAGCAGATCGTGAAGCCGACAAAGCGCTATCTGCTTCCAGAAATCCGGCAAGTGGTGGAGAGCGATGCTGACAACGATGGCGTCCAAGGCGCTGCCCTCGTGCTGGTAGGTCAGGAAGCCTGCTCGCCGGGGTGTGACATTCTTCAGCCCCTGGTCTTCAAGTTTCACCTTGAGGGTGTCGAGCATGGCGTCCGACACATCCACCGCATACACATGCCTGCATTTCTGCGCGAGGCAGATGGAGAGCCCGCCCGTACCACAGCCGATATCCAGCACGGTCGAGGCGGATGTCAAATTAAGCACGGAGGCGATCTTATCAGCTTCCGCCTCGAAATCCCGGAACCCCTTGTGCTGGTTATCGTAGTCAGCAACGACGCTCGAATCGGAATAGTCAACGCCTACTTGCGTTGACTCATCGAACAGCCAGTCTGCATGGTCGTTTTTCATGTTTCGTTCTTTCCTAACACAACGTTCTGCCTCTCTCTGAGCGAGCTTGCGAGCGATAGAGTGCAGGCGCTGGTTCTGTTGTTTTTATTTTTTTGATCTGGCTTCTTTTTTCTGTTCTTCAGTTAGGTTTTTTTCAACTTCATCATAAAAAGCTCGGATTCTCCACTTGAGTTTCATGTCAGGGGTCTGTTGGGTTGAGAGCCGTGCTTTGTCGATCCAATAGAACGCATCGATAGGGTCTGACTGGATTCCGTCGCCATAGAATCGATTGATTGAATAATTCATCATGGAACGTGGATCGCCAGCTTGAGCCGCTTGGAGATAAAAGGCATTTGCTTTTGCTTGGTTTTTTTCAACTCCATTTCCCACATCATAGTTGTATGCTTTTACATGCAGGGCCTCGATTTGAGGATCTGGGTTTTTGAAAAGGGTTTCATTGTTTTCCAAATTGGTCGTCGCACAACCTGATATGGTGAATAATGTTGCGAGAAGTAATAGTGTTCGATTTATTTTCATTTTTTTCCTCACAGAACAGTTAATTAGGCAGAAACCGCACCTGCCTACATATTTCCTGAACACGGCTCCCTCCATGTAACAGGAAGAGTGCATGGATCAATAGTCGATGAAAAGAAGAATGTCGGACAAAGAGGACTTTTTGACAGGGCCTTTTTATCTGCAACACAACCGCCCTTTATTCATGGGCACATAGAATAATCGCTGGACAATTTTCCATCCTGATGCGATTTTATGATGGATGAAAACTACTACTAAAACGAAAACAAATGC